>JBEKGC010000047.1:0-23728 GCA_050013055.1 Streptosporangiaceae bacterium | reverse complement strand
GTGACCTGCGTCGCGGCGGGCGAACCGCCGTTGGCCGGCACCCGCTGCACCTGGGTGACCGCCGGGCTCACCGTCGTGGCCTGCGGGCCGCTGGCCGCCTGGACCGGCTGCACGGTCGTCGGCTGGATCTGGCTGGTGTTCCCGTTGCGAGCCGGACCGGCCGGACCGGTACCGGAGTCGATGGCCGGCTTGGGCTGCAGGGCCTGCGGCGCCGCGTCCATGCCTGCCATGCCCGCCATCTGGCCGCCGAGCAGCTGACGCACCTGCGCCAGGTGGCTGGCGATGCTGTCCTTCTGCCTGGTGAGCTCGTCGACCTCGCGCTGCGCGGCGGCACGGCGCCGTTCGGCGTCCGCCTTGGTCTCGGCGAGCAGGCCCTCGGCCTGGGCCTTGGCCTGGCCGACGATCTGGTCGGCGTTCTTCTTGGCGTTGCTGACCAGCTGCTTGGCGTGCTGGTCGGCGTCCCGCCTGGTCTGGTCGGCCTGGGCGCTGGCCTTGGCGGCCCGCTGCTCGGCGGTGGAGGCCCGCTGCTCGGCCTCGGACACCAGCTTCTGCGTCGCGGACTGGGCGGCGGAGAGCCGTTCGGCTTCCTGGCGCTCGGCTTCTTCCCGCCGGGCCGCGAGCTGGATCTCGAACTCGGCTTCGGCCTGGGCCCGCTGGGCTTCGCTCTCCTCCAGGATCCGCTGCGCCTGGCTGCGCATCTCGTCGGCCTGGCGCTTGGAGGTGGTGAGGATCTCGTCCCGCTCGCGCTTGGCCGTCGCCTTCAACTGGGCCACTTCGCGCTCGGTGCTTGTCCGCAGCTTGGCGATGTCGCGCTCGGCCGCGGCCCGCTTCTCGGCGACCTCGTGGTCGGCCGTGGCCCGCAGCTTGGCCACTTCGCGCTCGGTGGTCGAGGTCAGCTCGTCGGCCTCGCGCCGGGCGGTGGTCCTGATCGAGTCGGCCTCACGCTCGGCCGCGCCGCGCAGGTCGTCGGTCTCCCGCTTGGCGTTCGCGCGCAGCTCGGATGCCTCGTTCTCGGCGCCGGCCCGCAGCTCGGCGGCGTCCACCTTGGCCGCGGCCTTGATCTCGTTGGCCTCGGACCTGGCCGCCTGGACCAGCTCGGTGGCCTGCTCCTCGGCCAGCCTGAGCAGCTGCTCGATGCGGGCGCCGAGACCTGAATAGGTCGGGCGTTCCTGCTCCTGGATCTGGCGGTGAGCTTCGGACAGCTCCCGCTTCATGGCCTGGGCTTGCTCGCGGCTCGTGCGTGCATCCGCTTCGATCTGCCTGATGTGCTCATCGACCTGATGACGGTCGTAGCCCCGCATGACCGTCGCGAACTCGCGCGGCGGGGCCTCTTCGAAGAAGTTGGTCAGCTGGGCGTCAATGTCCGATTGCATATGGCCTAATCCTGGCTAGACGTGAAGGCGGGTGACTCTTACGGCGGGTGTCAGCCATGCGGGGACGACTCTCGCCCGGTGACAGGCAGACTACTCTTCCTCAGGTGCTCCTGCGGGCCCTTCAGAGTTCTCTATCCTATGCGTCCAGGTAAATCGCCCATACCCTCATTTGGGGGGTGCCGATACGGTGATGAACTGGACAAGTTCGGTCAGAACGCCGCCGAGATCGGCTGGGTGCGCAAAGGCGATGGATGCGCCCATGGATCCGTGCCTGGGCCGTTCGTCGATCAGCCGGATGCCCGCCGCGCTGATCGCGGACATGGCCTGCGTGATATCGGTCACGCCGTACCCGATGTGGTGAATGCCCTCACCCCGGCGGGCCAGGAACTTGCCCACCGGGGTCTCCGGGGACAGCGGCTCGAGCAGCTGCACGTACCCCCCGGCGTACCCCGCACCCGACGCGACCGCCGCGGCGGCCGGGCCAGGCCCGACCGCCAGCATCGCCTCGCGTACGCCCTGCTCCTCGTGCACCTCCACGGTCACCAGCCGTAGCCCGAAGGTGTCCTGGTAGAGCTCGATTGTCTTGGTCAGGTCACGGCAGGCGATGCCGACGTGGTCGATGCGGTCAAGCAGCGGTAGCACGATAAGTCCTTCCGGATCCCAATAGGTATCGTTGCCTCTATGAGCGAACCACGTCAGCCGGTCATTGTCGGGGGCGCGCGGACTCCGGTCGGTCGCCTGCTCGGGTCCCTCACCCGCAAGTCTGCCAGTGATCTGGGCGGTGTTGCTATCGCCGGAGCGCTTGACCGAGCCGGGCTCCGCCCTGATCAAGTCGATTACGTGATCATGGGACACGTCCTGCAGGCCGGCGCCGGGCAGATCACCGCCCGGCAGGCGGCCGTGGCGGCGGGTATCCCGATGTCGGTGCCCGCGCTGACGGTCAACAAGGTCTGCCTGTCCGGCCTGGACGCCATCGCGCTGGCGGCGCAGCTGATCAGGCTGGGCGAACACGACGTCGTGGTGGCCGGCGGGATGGAGTCGATGACCCGCGCGCCGCACCTCCTGCCGAACTCACGGGCCGGCTACAAGTACGGCCCCTTCGAAGTGACCGACTCGATGGCGATCGACGCGCTGACCGACGCGTTCGACCACCTGTCGATGGGTGAGTCCACCGAGGACAGCGGCCGCAAGCTCGGTATCACCCGGGCCGAGCAAGACCAGTTCGCGGCGGCCAGCCATCAGCGCGCGGCCGCGGCGGCGAGCAACGGCCTGTTCGCCGCCGAGATCGTCGGCGTCACCATCCCGCAGCGGGGCGGCGAGCCGCTGACCGTGACGCAGGACGAAGGTATCCGGCCGGGTACGACCGTCGAGTCGCTGGCCAAGCTGCGACCCGCGTTCCGGCCTGACGGCACGATCACCGCCGGGACCGCGTCCCAGATCTCCGACGGCGCCGCCGCCGTGGTGGTGATGTCGGCGCAGGCAGCCGCCCAGGCCGGCCTGCCGGTGCTGGCCGAGATCGGCGCGCATGGCAACGTCGCGGGGCCGGACAACTCGCTGCACTCCCAGCCGTCCAACGCCATCTCCCAGGCGCTGGCCAAGGCCCGGCTGTCCGTCTCCGACCTGGACCTGATCGAGATCAACGAGGCGTTCGCGGTGGTGGCGATCCAGTCCATGCGTGATCTGAAGGTCAGCCAGGACATCGTGAACGTCAACGGCGGCGCGATCGCGATCGGCCACCCCGTCGGGGCTTCCGGGGCCAGGATCGCCCTGCACTTGTGCTACGAGCTTGGCCGCCGCGGTGGCGGCCTGGGCGCGGCCGGCCTGTGCGGCGGCGGCGGCCAGGGCGAGGCGCTGCTGCTCCGGGTGCACGGCTAACCGCGCCCGTGGCTGACACCGCCGAGGCGCAGACGCAGACCAAAGCGAAGGCCGAGCTTGACCGGGCCCGGGCCGGGGATACCCGCGCCCTGGCCCGGCTGATCTCACTGGTCGAGGATGAGTCACCGCGGGTCCGTTCGGTCATTAAAGAACTTCTGCCCAGCACCGGCGGGGCCAGGATCATCGGGCTGACGGGCTCGCCCGGAGTGGGCAAGTCCACCGTGACCGGCGCGCTGGTGGGTGCGTTCCGGGCCGCGGGTGTCCGGGTGGCCGTGCTCGCGGTCGACCCGTCCTCGCCCTTTACCGGCGGGGCGCTGCTCGGTGACCGGGTGCGGATGCAGGAGCACGCCACCGACGATCAGGTGTACATCAGGTCGATGGCCAGCCGCGGGCATCTCGGCGGCCTGGCGGCCTCCACGCCGCAGGCCATCCGGGTGCTCGACGCGGCCGGGTTCGAGCTGATCATCATCGAAACGGTCGGGGTGGGGCAGGCCGAAGTCGCGATCGCCTCGCTGGCGGACTCGGTGGTGGTGCTGCTCGCGCCGGGCATGGGTGACGCGATCCAGGCGGCGAAGGCCGGCATCCTGGAGGTCGCCGACGTGTTCGTGGTGAACAAGGCGGACAAGCCGGACAGCCAGCAGGTGGTGCGCGACCTGCGCAACATGATCGCGCTCGCGGAGCAGGTCGAGGGGGGCTGGAAGCCGCCGATCATCTCCGCCGTGGCGGTCCGGGGGGAGGGGATCGACGAGCTGCTCGGCCGGCTGGACGAGCACTGGTCCTGGCTCGGCTCAAGCGGGGAGCTCGCCCGGCGCAGGCACGCGCGGGCCCGTGAGGAGATCACCGCGCTGGCCTTCGCCGCGCTGCGCGGCCGGATGGCGGCGGGCCACGTCGATGAGCTGGCCAGCCAGGTCGCGGACGGCACGCTCGATCCCTTCCAGGCCGCGGATGAGCTGCTGAGGCCGCCCGCGGACTAACGCCAGGGCCATACGGTTGTACCCGTGAGCAAGCCGCTTGAGTTGCCGTTTGATCCCATCGACCGGGCGGCGCAGATCTGGGCCAGCCGGTTCGGCCCGTCACCGTCGATGGCCGCGGTCACCTCGATCATGCGCGCGCAGCAGATCCTGCTCGGCGAGCTTGACGCGCTGCTGCGGCCGCATGAGCTGACGTTCGCGCGCTACGAGGCGCTGGTGCTGCTCACCTTTAGCCGCCGGGGCGCGCTGCCGCTGCGGGTGATCGGGGAGCGGCTGATGGTGCATCCGACCAGCGTCACCAATATCATCGACCGGCTGGAACGGCAGCACATGGTGGTCCGCAGGCCGAACCCGGCCGATGGCCGCGGCCGCCTCGCCGAGATCACCGAGGCGGGCCGGGCGGTGGTGCAGCGGGCGACGAGAGACCTGATGGCCGCGAAGTTCGGGCTCGGCGGATTCGGCGACGGCCAGCTGAAGGAGATCTTCGACCTGTTCCGTGAGCTGCGGCTGACCGCCGGCGACTTCATCCCTGGCCCGGCCGAGCCGCCGGCGCCAGGGATGGCCTGACGCGGCTAGGAGCCGTTGAGGTGTGACGGCTGCCAGCTCTGACCGCCGTCGTAGGTGAACCAGACCGTGCCCGGCGCGGGGTTGGCGGGCAGCGCGACGCCCTGGGCATCGGTGGTCATGCCCACGTAGCTGAACCCGCCGGCCGGTCCCCCCCCGGCCAGGCTCGCGGTCTGCCAGCTGATATCGCCCGCGGGCAGCACGTCGATGCCCTGGTCGGTGGCGAGCACCACGGTGGCCGAGGGGCTGGCCGCCACCGCGGTGGCCAGGCCGGCCCGCGGCGCGGTGGCCATCGCCAGCCAGCTGCCGGCGCCGTTTGGCGAGGAGAAGATCAGCTTCTGCTGGGTCACCGGCGACCCGGACCCCTTGGCCCCCTGGGAGGCCCCGGCGGCGCAGGCCAGGATCAGTTCCCTGGCGCTCACCGCGGTCATCAGCGCGCCCGCGGGCTGGCCGTCCGGCTGCACCGGCCCCACCGGGCACGCGGAGGAGATCGAGTTCACCTGCGACCAGGCCCCGCTGCCGTCGACCGGCCCGGCGTACACCGCCCCGCCCGGCCCGAGCAGGAAGCCGCGGCTGCCGGTGAGCACGAGGGACGCGGCCTCGTGCGCGGCGCGGTCGGTCAGGCCCGTGGTCGAGGCGCCGACCGGCGCCCAGGCGCTGGCCGAGGCGGGTGAGGAGTACAGCGTGAAGTCCGTGCACGCCGCGCCGAACGACGTTCCGCCGCCCGTGCACGACGCGAACAGCGCGAACACCCGCTGGCCCACCGTCTCCAGGTCGGTCACCCGGAGGCCGTCGGTGCTGACCTGGGACCAGCTCCGGCCGCCGTTGCCGGTGAAGAAGAGCCCGGGCCCGAACGCCCAGCCGTCTTCGGTGTTGAGGAAACGGATCTGGCTCACCCCGGTCGCCCCGTCCGGCGCGCCGGTGAGCGGCGCGCCGACTCCGGACCAGGTCTTCCCCGCGTTGTCGGTGCGGGCCACCGACGTGCAGAAGGCGGTGGCGCACTGCCCGGGGGTGCCGGCCTGGCCGATGACCCAGCCGGTGCCCGCGCCGACGAAGGTCACCGAGGTGGGCCGAAAGTTGGGCGGCACCGGCGCGGACGGCGCGACCTGCGTCGATGTCGCGGCCGGGGCCGGAGGCCTGCTGGCCGCGATCGACTGGGTACCGCCTGCTCCGGTCGCGGTGGCGGACGCCGGATGCCCGGCGGCCACCCCCGTGGTGCCGGACGGGCTCAGCACGGGCAGCTTGACCACCTGCGGCACGGTGACCGCCGCGGCCACGATCACCGCGGCGGTGCTGGCGGTGATGGCCAGCCTGCGGTACTTGCGGCGGCGGGCGCGACGCTTGATCAGGTCGAACGTGCCCGGTGGCGGCGGCAGCGGATCGATCCGCTCGCTCAGCCAGTCCTCGATGTCGTCGCGGTCAGCCATCGCGTTCCCCCAGCGCCGTCTTCAGCTTGGCCCGGGCCGCGAACAGGTCCGCCTTGATGGTGCCCTCCGGCCGGTGCAGCAGGGTCGCGACTTCCCTGATCCCGAACCCGCCGTAGTAGTGCAGCAGGAACGGGTCGCGTAGCCGCGACGGCAGGGAGGCGATGAGGTTGCGCACGTCCACGTCTTGGGTGGGGTAGGACACCTGGTCCAGGGCGCCGCCCGCGGTGACGCTGCGGAGGGCCCGCCGTTCTCGTTCGGTCTTCCGCCAGTGGTCGCGGATCAGGTTGGTCGCGATCATATAAAGGTAGCTTGGCGGGCTTTCCACCTTGGTCCACCGGGCCAGCAGCCGGACGAACGCCTCCGATGCGATCTCGTGCGCGGTGTCGTCGTCATCGACC
Organism: Streptosporangiaceae bacterium; assembly: GCA_050013055.1. Taxonomy (GTDB): domain Bacteria; phylum Actinomycetota; class Actinomycetes; order Streptosporangiales; family Streptosporangiaceae; genus Palsa-504. The sequence goes on along the minus strand of JBEKGC010000047.1, from coordinate 17,120 downwards.
AGCCGCCTGACCCAGCCGGCCAGCTTCGGGTACACGCTCCTGAACAGCTCGTCGGCCGCGTCGGCCGCGTCGGCCGAGTCGGCCGCAGGAGCAGCGTTGTCGTGGACCTCACCAGCGGCGCCCACCGTGTCTCCCTCGACGATGTTCCCGGCAGGCGACGGGAACGGCGTGGCTGCACGCCCCGCGCGTCTGCCGCCCGGCAGGAGCACCATGTCGGGGCCGGTCGGGGCGCTCTCGAGAACACCCGTGTGATACGGCAAGATCTACCACATTTCTGCCCGCCGACTTTCATCGCCGGGTCCCGCTGGGTGCGAGCGCCCGGCCCGGGCGCGCCCCCGCGGCGTCCGGGCCACCGCTGCGCGCACAGGCCGCTGTTCCGCCTTGCGCTCTTAAGAGACGGTGTACCGCCCGCATTGGTTGCACAGAAAATTCTTTTTTTTCCGAACGTCCCCTGGTGGCTCGATCCAGACCAGGTGCCACGGCCCGGAAACGGGACGCCGCGGGCTAGACTCGACAAAGATAGTAGGACGTCCTACTACTTGTGACCGCGACTTGCATCCGGAGGCCGACCCATGGACTCTCAGGCCAGCGACCCCGCGACGAACGACCCCGCGCGCAGCGATCCCGCGCGCAGTAACCCCGAGCGCAGCGATCCCGAGCGCAGCGATCCCGAGCGCAGCGATCCCGAGCGCAGCGATCCCGAGGCCGCAGGCCGGGAGCGCTGGCAGCGCCGCTTCGACGCCGCGGCCAAGCGGGACGTGGACTTCACCACCTTGTCCGGGCTTGAGGTGGACCCGGTGTACGGCCCGCCGCCCGGCGCGGTCGTGCCGGAGATGGAGCGGATCGGCTGGCCGGGGGAGTTCCCGTTCACCCGCGGCATCCACGCCACCGGCTACCGCGGCAAGCCGTGGACGATCCGCCAGTTCTCCGGCTTCGGCAGCGCCCGCCACACCAACGAGCGGTACAAGATGCTGCTGCGGGCCGGCGGCGCGGGGCTGTCGGTGGCCTTCGACATGCCGACGCTGATGGGCCGTGACTCCGACGACACCCGCTCGCTGGGGGAGGTGGGCCACTGCGGCGTGGCGATCGACTCGGCCGCCGACATGGATGTGCTGTTCGACGGGATCGCGCTGGCCGACACCACCACCTCGATGACGATCAGCGGCCCGGCCGTGCCGGCGTTCTGCATGTACCTGGTGGCCGCCGAACGGCAGGGCGCCGACCTTTCCAAACTCGACGGCACCCTGCAGACCGACATCTTCAAGGAGTACATCGCGCAGAAGGAGTGGCTGTTCAGCCCGCGCCCGCACCTGCGCCTCATCGGTGACCTGATGCAGTACTGCAACGAGAACATCCCCAGGTACAAGCCGCTGTCGGTGTCCGGGTACCACATCAGGGAGGCCGGCTCCACGGCCGAGCAGGAGCTGGCTTTCACGCTGGCCGACGGGTTCGGCTACGTGGAGCTCGGCCTGTCCCGCGGCCTGGACGTGGACGAGTTCGCGCCCGGCCTTTCGTTCTTCTTCGACGCGCACATCGACTTCTTCGAGGAGATCGCCAAGTTCCGCGCCGCCCGCCGGATCTGGGCCAGGTGGCTGCGCGACGTGTACGGCGCCCGCACCGAGCGGGCCCAGCGGCTGCGCTTCCATACCCAGACCGCGGGCGTCTCGCTGACCGCGCCGCAGCCGGCTAACAACGTCGTCAGGACCGCGATCGAGGCGCTGGCCGCGGTCCTGGGCGGCACCAACTCGCTGCACACCAACGCGCTTGACGAGGTACTCGCGCTGCCCGGCGAGGCCGCCGCCGAGACCGCGCTGCGCACCCAGCAGGTGATCATGGAAGAGGCCGGCGTGGCGAACGTGGCCGACCCGCTCGGCGGATCGTGGTACATCGAGGCGCTGACCGACCGGATGGAGGCCGACGCCGAGGCGATCTTCGCCCGGATCCGCGAGATGGGCTCGGACGGCTCGATGACCGACGGGATCCTGCAGGGCATCGAGAATGGCTGGTTCATCGGCGAGATCGCCGAAGCCTCGTTCGCCTACCAGCAGAAGCTGGAGAAGGGCGAGAAGCGGATCATCGGCGTGAACTGCCACACCCACACCGTGGCCCAGCCGCTGGAAATCCTCCGGGTCAGCGCCGACGTCGAACGCGAGCAGGTCGAGGAGATCACCCGCCGCCGCGCCGCCCGCGATCAGGCTGCCGTCGACGCCACCCTGGCCGCCCTGGTCGCCGCCTCCCGCACGGAGGAGAACCTGGTCCCGCCCATGCTGGCCGCCGCCCGCGCCGAAGCCACCCTGGGCGAGATCTGCGACGCCCTCCGGGCCGAGTGGGGCACCTACACCGAGCCCACCGCCTTCTAGTACCCGCAGGTCAGCGACGCGTCCATGCCAGGGCGCTGTTGTAGCACTAACACGCCAGTACGGAGGCCGGGGCCCCGTGAGCCCCGTGAGCCCCGTGAGCCCCGTGAGCCCCGTGAGCCCCGTGAGCCCCGTGAGCCCCGTGAGCCCCGTGAGCCCCGCGAGCCCCGCGAGCCCCGTCCTGGACGCCCGTGCTGCCCTGCTCCCGCTCGCGAGGCATCACGATGTTCCGTCGTCGTTGTCGTCCCCGTGCCCTATGCCGACCGTGACCACCGGCCCGCGCGACGGCTCACGATCGAAGCGACGGTCACGCCCTGAAGGGCCCGAACCGCCGCACCCCAGCCGCCACCCCCGCCGCTCCCCGCACCCGCAACCCACCCGCCACAATTATCGAAAAAAATCGTGGAATATTCGGCTTACCTGGATAGTTTGGTACCCTATCGAGTACCGAACTATCCGCGGGAGCCCGATCTTCCACGCGAAACCGGCGGCCCGGCCCGCAAGACGCCGAGCCGGACCAGGCACGGCAGACACCACGCATCACCACCCCCAGCAGTCACCGCGCCACCAGCAAGACCGCGCCACCAGCAAGACCGCGATGGACCCGCCGCCGCCGGCCTGGCCAGCGGACCCCGCAACAGCAACGGACCATCGTCGTGGTGGCCGGGCCCGGGGCCGACGGCGTCGACCGGCATTGACGCCGGCCCGCAGCGGTGGAAGCCGGCCGAACGCAGGTACCTGCCGTCGGGTTCCGCTTCCCGAGTACCGTTGTTGTAACAGCTCGGCATCGGATCCGGGCAGCGGCATTGGCGCGTCAGACTACGCCCGGTAAGCTTCCGAGCAGCCACAGCGCCACGGTCACCGGCCTCATAAGTGACTATTCATGCGAGATTGACTCTGCCAGGGACGTGTCGCTCGCACCTGGCACGGACGGGAGACCGGTGCGATGAACGATGTGTCGTTCGATGGTCCACAGCACGCCGAGCTGGCCATTATAGATTATAATGGCATATCGCTCGATCAGCTGGCGAAGCTGGACGATTCGACGCTCGTTCATTCCCTGAACCGTATTCTTGGCGATATCGACAATCCAGACGAAGTAGTACTCGCCGGCTTCAATGCTAGCATCTGAGGAAAGTGTCGAGTGGTCAGCCAGAAGGCCGGGTTCCAGGTCGGCGCCCCGCCCTCCGCTGCCTTTTAGGCAATTTATTCTTAAAATCGCGAGTCGGTGCAATCTAAGCTGCGATTATTGTTATATGTACGAGCTGGCCGACGATTCCTGGCGCGGCCAGCCGAAACGAATGTCGACGGCGACGATAAAAATCACCGCCGACCGGATCGCCGAGCACGCCGCCGCTCATGAGCTGACGGACGTGCAGGTTATCCTGCACGGCGGAGAGCCTCTGCTGGCGGGTCCCGGTTCTATCGGGAGCATCGCTACCACGCTACGCGCCGCGACGCCCGCGCGAGTCGATCTCCGGGTGCAGACGAACGGAACCCTGCTGTCCGACGCGATGCTGGACACCCTGACCCGGCATGACATCAAGGTAGGGGTCAGCCTGGACGGGGCGGCAGGTGACAACGACCGGCACCGGCATTACGCCAATGGGCACGGCAGCCATGCGGATGTGGCCCGCTCCTTGCGGCGGTTGCGCGCTTCCGCGGCACAGTTGTTCGCGGGGATCATCTGCACGATAGACCTCGGACATGACCCAATTCGGACCTATGACGCCATTCGCGAGTTCGCCCCTCCGCTGATCGACTTTCAGCTACCGCATGGCAACTGGACCACGCCGCCGCCGGGGCGTGATCCCGGCACCACCGATGCCCCGTACGGCAGCTGGCTGGCCACCGTGTTTGACCACTGGTATGGTGCCTCGCCGGGTGGCCCCGGGGTACGGATGTTCAGCGAGATCATCCATCTGGTGCTGGGCGGGCAAAGCCGGGTGGAAACCGTCGGCCTGGCCCCCGTTGCGTTTATCGTGGTCAACACCGACGGCGCCCTCGAGCAGGTCGATGCGCTCCGGTCAGCCTTTAACGGTGCCGCGGGAACCGGGCTCAGCGTCCATACGAATGGGTTCGACGCGGCCTTGATCCATCCCGAGATCGTAGCGCGGCAACTCGGTGCCGACGGGTTGTCGCCCACCTGCCGGGAATGCGCTCTGCACCGGGTATGCGGCGGTGGCTTGTACGCGCATCGCTATCGGTCGGGCACCGGCTTTGCCAACCCCTCGGTCTACTGTCACGACCTTGCCTATTTGATCCGCCATATTCACCGCCAGGTGAGCGGCGACGTGGCCAGGCTGGCCGCCCAGAGCAAAGGACCAGCATGAAAGGCGTGCGGTTTCAGGCCCTGACCGCTGACGACCTCACCGCGCTCGCCGACGGCGGCCGGGCCGAATGTGCCAGCCTTGCCACCCTGCGCTCGGGCCAGCTCGCTAAGCACAAGTTGCTTGTCCGCGGCGTGGTCCGGCTGGGCGGACAGGCCGTCCCCGAGGCCGCGCCGCAGCTGCGGGAGCACTACGAGCTTCTCGCCGCGATGGAGGAAAGCGCGCCGGATACGGTCGCCGACGTGCTGAGGTATCCGCATGTGGGCGCCTGGGCCGCGCGCTGTCTGCGCGCGCTCACCGCGGCCAGCCCGGCCGCGATGCGGACAGAACTGGATTACCTCGGGGCGGTGGCGGCGGCCGCGGCGATACGCACCGGGTACGCCTGCACCATCTCGCTGCGGTCACGGGCAGGAACGATCATGTTGCCCGGCCTCGGCCGCGCCCTCCTCCCGGCCGGCCGGCCGGCTCACCTGACGGTGTCCGGCCCGATGCGGGCCACGATCGCGGCCGGTGATCAGACGATAGTGATCCGCGGCCACCCGCACCGGGACTCTCCCGGCTGGCAGGGCCTGCGGCGGCTCCGCTTCGGCGACGGCAGCATCGTTCTTGACGACCTCGACCCGTACCGGGACTACGGCAGGTGCAGGCTGACTGGGCGGCTGGACGATGCCGACGTCGGGCGCTGGCAACACGCGCTTGACCAGGCCTGGCTGCTCCTCAGCCAGGACTATGCCGATTACGCCGCCGTCCTGCGCGATGGCTTAATCTCGCTGATCCCGATCAAGCTCGGCGCCGGCGAGAGAAACCTCTCGGCCACCTCAGGCGACGCCTTCGCCGCGGTCGCGGCCTCCACCCCGCCTGACGGGGTCGCGCTGGCGCTCGCGCTTGTGCACGAATTCCAGCACGCCAAGCTGTGTGCCGTCATACACCTCGAACCCTTGCTTAGCGGACACGGCGGAGAGCTTTTCTACGCTCCCTGGCGCCCGGATCCACGGCCTGCGGGCGCCCTGCTGCACGGCATCTACGCGCATATGGGCGTCGCCGACTTCTGGCGTGTTCGCCGCCGCACGGCCACGGGAGCAGAACGCACGGTCGCGGACATCGAGTTTGCCCGCTGGCTGCGGCAGACGCTCGACGCCGCGAGCCGGCTCCAAGGCCATCCCGAGCTCACCGCGGCGGGTCAGCACCTGCTGTCGTGTATCGCGGCGCGCCTCACCGGATGGCTCGCCGAGGCGGTGCCGGTCCCGGCCAGAGCTCTGGCGGAGATCACCGCTTCTGATCACCGCAGCTGCTGGCAGCTGCGCAACCTCGCGCCTGATCCCGAGGATGTGGCCATGCTGGCGCGGGATTGGCGGGCGGGCAAGCCGGCCTACGGCATCGTGCGCACCCGGGTCTGCCCGCCCGCACATGATTCCGGGCGTAACGCGCGGACAGACCTGCTTTACCTCAAGGTACGCGACCCCGCGCGCTTTGATTCGGCCACTGCCGGCGGCCGCGACGACCCCGATGTCGCCTATGCCACCGGGGACCGCGCGGGTGCTATCCGGGGCTACCTGGACCAGCTCAAGGCCGATCCGGCCAGCCAGCATGCCTGGACCGGCCTGGGTCTGGCCAGCGGATTGGTCGCGCTGGTTCGCTGCCCGGAAGTGGTCTACGCCGTCTACCACAAGCTCAGCACCGGGCCGGCCCCACAGGCCCCGCAGGCCCCGCAGGCCCCGCAGGTCACGGACGTCGCGCCGCTTCGGCTGGCCGAGTGGCTCGGTGCTGTTTCCACCGCGCCCGCCATCTCTCAGGTGTGAGGCGCGTCGGTACTGCATTCACCCCGGACTCCAAGGGTACGGCCGGCCACCACCTCGGGATGCTCCTCGCCGAGCACCTCGGCGTAGCGCTCCTTGACCGCGTCGGCGAGCAGCGTCGCCCCCTCCTCATGGCCGGTCGAGTGCAGCTCCTCGATCAGGTTTACCCCGCAGGCAAGCGTGTACGGATGCAGCTTGCCGAGCACTTCCTTGAAGGAGACGTAGGTTGCCTCGAGCAATGCAAGCGCCGCCGGATAGTCGCCGGTGGCATGCAGGTCGTTGGCATAGGTGGTGGCGGCCGAGAGGGTGTAGGGGTGGGTTGGGCCGAGCGCGTCGCTGAACCCGGTGAAGGCGTGCTGGGAAAGCTCGCAGGCGTCCTCGATCCGCCCGGACTGGCGCAGCACGATGGCGTAGTTGTTCTCTGCCGACAGCGTGAATGGGTGATTCGGGCCGAGCACCCTTCGGTATCCCTGCAGCGTTTCCGCCGCGAGCTGGGCGGCGGCATCGAAGTCACGGGTCAGCCGTAGGTCGTTGACCAGGTTCTGCGCGGCGGAGAGGGTGTCGGGATGTCCCGCCCCCAGCCGGCTTTGATAGGCCGCGAAGGTCTGCTCGCTCAGCGACCGCGCGCTGTCGTAATCTCCGGCCTTGCGCCGGGCCACGGCGAGGTGTTTCGCCGCCCGCAGCGTATCCGGATGGATGACGCCAAGCGTCGCGGTATAGCGGCCGAGCGTGTCCTCAAGCTGGTTCCTCGCCTGCCAGTATTGCCCGGCCTCACGCAGGTCCCTGGCGTAGCTGTATTCCGAGCACAAGGTGAACGGATTCGTGTCGCCGAGGACCTGGCGGCGTACCTGCAAGACCTTGGCGTCTAGGTCGATGGCCCTGCTGTAGTCGCCCATGAGGAAATGATCAAGCGCATGGTTGTTCGCGGACATCAGCGTCCGCGGATGCTCGTCGCCGAACACCTCGCGGTGACGGGCGTGCAGGTCCTCGTCCAGCTCTAGCGCCTCCCGGAACTTCCCGAGATCACGGTAGGTAGCGCCGACCACGTTGCCCGCGCTCAGCGCCTCCTCGTCGTCCTCGCCGTAGGCCGAACGCAGCTTCTCATAGCAGTCGATGCTCCGGTCCCTGGCTTTATCGACCTGGCCCAGCGCCCGGAGGATCGTCGCGATGAGCCGAAGCAGGGTGAGCACGCCCTGGTCATCCGGCGGGAAGGTTTCCTTCCAGTACCGCAGCGTGGTCTCGGCGAACGACCGCCCCGCCTCGTAGCTGCCCTGGACGTAGAGGTAGCGGGTCAGGTTGAGGACAAGTTCTCTTACCTCCTGCTCCACGCACCGCATGGAACCGCTTGGCTCCATGTGCGGCCACAGCTCGCGGTAACGATCCCAGTTGTCAGGGACATCAGGGTCGCCGGGATCCGCGGCGGCGATCAGCATGTGCGCCTGATGACGCACCTCGGCCCGTTCATCGTCGTCGGCGAGCTGCTCGCGCAGCACCATCTGGGCCAGGCGGTGCAGCTGCAGCCGGTTGCTGCCATAGTCGACCTGGGCCAGAGCGTACTTCTTGATCTCGCGGATCATGCGGTCTCGGTCGCGGTTGCCGCTGATGGCCGTGCGCAGGCGCGCAGGCAGGCTCGGCACGAGCCTGCCCACGGCGAGCAGGTTCCACGGAATGGGCTCGGGCGCGAAGAAGGCGCACAGCTGCAACAGCTCGACGACCTCGGGCTGGCCCTCACGCAACCGGTCAAGGGCCAGGCTCCAGGTCACCGCCACCGGTAGCGGGTAGTCTGTCGGCCGGACCTGCTGGCTGACCGCCTCGACATCGCGCAGCCGCGCCAGCCGCTCGTCGAACAGCCGCAGGTAGGCGTGGACCGGCGTGCGCGTCTCGATCTGCCAGGCGGCCGCCTGCTCCAGGGCAAGCGGCAGGTCATCCAGCCGCCGGGCGAGCTGATCGGCGTCTTCGAGGACTACCTCACCAAGACGGCCGCGCAGGAAGTCGATGCTCTCTTCGCGCTGGAAGACGTTGACCTCGATAACCTGAGCTGAGCCGCCCCAGACGGTATTACGCGAGGTCAGCAGGATGTGCCCGGAGCCTGGCGGGAAGAACTCCTCGATATCCTCTGGCCGGTTGGCGTTGTCGAAGACGAGCAGCCAGCGGTCATAGGGCTGTCCCAGCCGAAGAGCCGCCAGGACGGAACGGACGGCGTCATCGATGTCGAGCGACTGCAGGTCCATCCGCTTGGCGAGGTCGGCGATGGTGGTGCGCACCATCGCGGGCTGTTCGGAGGAAATCCAGCAGACGAGGTCGTATTCCGCCTGATAGCGGTAGATGTACTCGATGGCCAGGTGCGTTTTGCCGACCCCGCCGTGACCGCGCAGCGCGTGCGGAACCAGCGCTGTGACCTTGCTGGTGAGCCTCTCGTGGATATCGCGCAGGAGGTCTTCGCGGCCGGTGAAATATGGATTTCGCGGCGGGATTCCGAGCCAGATGGCGGGCAGTTCCCCGCGCCACTCCCGGCCGCGGCGATCGCTGGGCGGATGGGACACTTCGTCTCCTCGCGAGGGTGGTTGAGCGCTGATTCGAGGTTCGTCACCAGGGCCGGCCGGCGGTTTCGCGGGTCGGGGGCGGGCGCTGGCCTGGCCGGCGCTGGCCTGGGCGGCGAGGACCGCGGCAGGTTCGGCGGTCAGGGACGGCAACCCGGGCAACGGTTCGAGTACCTCGCCCAGCTGATCGGCGATGTCGGCGTACCGGCCGCCGAGCCCGCGCAGCGCGCTTCTGGCGACGACCGCGAAGGGCCGGTTCAGCTGGGCCAGCGTGACGAGGTCGGCCCGGTTGGGCGCGTCAAGCAAGGCCGGGAAATCAACCGGGCTGCCCATGCGCTCCAGGACGAACCGCGAGACCTGGCGTAGCACCGATAGCCCCGTGCTGCGCGGTACCGTCGAGCGCAGCAGTTCGCGCACGCCGGGCTGGAACTCATAAAGCACCGCGGCATCCTCGCCGCCAGACAGACCCTCCGGCGGGTGAGCCCGGACGAGCAGTCCGCCGAGCAGCACCTCGGCCAGGTGGGTGGTCTCCGCGGCGGGCAGCACCGCTTGCTGCACCAGCCGCATGACCGGCGGGGTGAGCGGCGCGAAGGCGAGGAAACCGGCCAGCTGAAATGCTTCCCCGGACGCATGGACCCGGAATTGGGTCACCCGGTCAAGGGCGGTCGCGGTACGGGCGGGGTCCCATCCGCTCTGCGCCACCCGGCGGGTAAACATGACAGGTACGTCCGCCCAGTCGTCGATGCCGACCACAAGCTGAGCCCACCGGGCCAGCCAGCGGGGATCCAGCCTCAGGACCGGAATCGGCACGCCATCGTCAGCTGACGGCTGCTGGCCGTAGGGGTGCCGGTAGCCGCGACCCGGATCTGACACGTGCCGGTACCTGACCGAGAAGCGACGGTTTTCCATCGCGGCTTCTGGCGCGCGGACCTGGACCGCCGCGACCGCGGGTGCGCAGCGCTGCCACATGCGCTGCGGCAGCGGCTGCAAGATGGAGACGTGACCGACGTTTCCCCACCGCTCGAGCAGGCGGGATACCCGCCGGTCGCGCCAGGCCCGGCCGATGCCGTCGCTGACCACCAGGATGAGCCGCCGCCGGGCCGGGTCGGGTAGTTCCCACGGGCTGCGGGCCATGGTCTGGTCGGGATGCCCGTCGCTGCGCAGCATGAAGGGATCCCCTGTGTGCGCGTCGGTGTTCAGCCACCACACCCGGACGTCGCCGAACGCGCCGGTAAGTTCGAGCATCTTCTTGAAATCGGCCACCGTATCGCGCCAGATCGCCATCGAGGGACTGTCGTCGATGACCAGCGCGATGTTCAGCCACCGGGCGGGAGCGGCGTGCAGCACGGGCAGCCACAGTCCCTCATGGGCGACCTTCTCCGCCGTTGCCTGCTCATCGAGGATCACCTGGGTGCGAGACGCCACCGTGCGCTTGAGCACACGCAGCGCCCGGGCCAGCTCCAGCTGCCGCGGCATCGCCGCCGCTCGCGGGCTCAGGATGCCCTGGCCGTGATCGACCCGGCCGGCCCGGGCGTAAACGCCGGACCATGCGTCGCCGTCCGCGGGAACGGCCGGGTCCGGCGAAGCACTGCCGCCGGCGAGCCGGTCCGCCGCCCGGTCGGCCCAGGGTTGTGCCGCATGGTCCCCGCGGTCGGGACCGGCCGTGCCGCCTGGCGCGGTCACGGCACCGGGCCCACTCTCGTGCCTGCGGGTGGCCGGCCGGCCGCGGGGAAATTGCCCGGCCAGCCAGAGGGCGTCAGCGATCTCCTCCGCCGTCACGTCGGGAACGGCCTCCGTCAGCGCCCCGATGAACCGGTTGATCCTCATGGCCGGCCCTGTTCCTACGCCCCGGCTGCGCTGAGCGGTCGCAGCAGTACCTCGGCCAGCTTCTCGCGCAGTTCATCGGGCGTCTGTCCGCCGGACGCGGTCAGGTAGACGGCGTTGAGCAACTGGTCGGTGGCGACATCCCCCCGGTCGGCGAGATCGAGGAACGCGTCGATGAGCGGCTCGCTTCGCGCCAGGGCGTCCGGGCCCATGTGGGCGGTGACGATCGCCGCGAGCTTTTCCCGGCCCGGCTGCTTAAGGTCAAGCCGCAGGCACCGGCGCAGGAAGGGGGGCGGGAATTGCCGCTCGCCGTTCGAGGTGATCACGACGACGGGAAAGGCGCGGCAGGTAACCCAGCCCCGGCGAATCTGGGCGCTGCTGCCCGGGTCGGTGGTGAAGACGTCCACGGCGGATTGCTCTTCCGGGAGCCGCTCGAGCTCTCGTACGCGGAACTCGCCATCTTCGAAAACGCTCAACAAGTCGTTGGGCAGGTCGATGTCGCTCTTGTCGAGTTCGTCGATCAGCAGCACCCTGGGCTTGTCGTGTGGCAGCAGGGCGGTGCCGAGGGGACCAAGACGGATATACCGCCCGATGTCTAGTTCGTCGCTGGCTTGGCCGGATCTCAGCCCGGCCTCATGCAGCCGCCCGATGGCGTCGTAGCTGTACAGGCCGTCGGCCAGGCTTGACCTGCTGGTGATATGCCATCGGAGGACCGGTCCGAGCTTGAGCTCATGCGCGATGCTGTCGGCTAGCGATGACTTCCCCGTGCCTGGCTTACCGGTCACGAGGAGCGGCCGCCGCAGCCGGAGCGCCGCGTTCACGACGTCAACCTCGCCCGGACCTATCTGATAGGTCCTGGCCCGGTCCGCGCCCGTCCGCCGCTGATCGAGCCGCCGCCACGGCGGCGGCTCGGGAAGGCCCAGGATTCCGTCATGCGGCTCGCCGCTGCCACGGTAGATAAGCCATGTGTCGCGGGATGGCGCAGTGTCGTCGGCCATGAAGCCTCCTTGCTTTCACGCGGGCATGTGGAGCGGGCTGTCCGCATCGGGGATGCGGTCAGCGTCATCCCACAGCAGCGTGAGGTGATAGCCGAGATGTTGCTTGTCGGCGCCATTGGCTACGGCCTCGCGCCGGAATTGGAAGACGCGCATGGGAAGTTCCCGCAACCGGACGGGGCCCGTCCGCGGCATCAGGGTGCTCAGCTCGGCCCGGATGTCCACCATCGGCCGACGAGACCACAGCACCGCGGGAATTCCAGCTCGCAGCGCGGCGAGCAGGGCATCACACTGACCGGGGACCGGGGTGGCTTCCAGCAGCAGGCACACCGGGGCCGCATGCTCGGTGAGCTTCACGAACAACCTGTCGGGCTGCTCCAGCGGGTCACCGGAAAGCCAGTCCACGGCGGTGCTGCCATCGTGGAACTCGATCGCTGAGACCTTGGTCCACTTGGCCCGCCAGACATTGCGCGCGTTTCTCGCGTGCCTGATCCGGTCCAGGCTGCGCACCACGATCGGGTACTGGACGCCAAGCACGATGTCACCAAGCCCGACATGCCACTGATCTACCGGCTGGTTAATCAGCGGGCCGGGCAGGAAGAACTCGATGGTAAGGTCGTTGGCGCCGGCCAGCCTCGGTTCATTGAGCACAGCGCCGAGAAGGTTCCTTACCTCTGTCTCGGTATAGCTACGGTCGTCGGGCGGCCGGAGCGGTTCAAACGGCGCGTTGTTTTCCTGGAACATGACAGACACCAGAAAGCGATCGGCGTCGACCCCGTCAACATCGAGCTGAACGATGCAGTATTTCGGCCCGGCGTCAGGCAGGGCCGGTGCCGTGTCCCTGATCTCGTGCAGGGCCTGTACCAGCGGGGCGCGATCGCCGACGCAAGAGTCCACCCAGGTCCGCATTCGCTCCGCCAATTCGGGCGGCTGCTCGCCGGCTAGGAGCTCAACGAAAACAACCATGGGAGAGAGCCCATCGGAGGATCGTACCGGCAGGTTTTCCAGCTCGTTAAGGACAGCCCGAATTTTGCCCGCGTCTGATTCTAATACATAACCTATTCCGCCGACGCTGACCCGGAAAAGCTCAGCGGCATTAGAGCACGCGGCGCCGGCGCATAGCCGGTGCGCCTCCTGTCGCTGGCCGCGGCTGAGCACCGGCTCGGCGACAAGGGATCGTACCGCCATCCGGACCGAATCCATGATCTCGCCGGAACCGAAGACGTCTTGGACCGTGTCGACGAATACCCACATGGCCGCGTCCCGCCACCTTAGCCGCCCCACGAGGTCCCGCAGGCCGCCTGGCTTGCCCGCACTACCGGGCGAGCCCGCCATCGCCGGGATCTCTTCCCCGATCTCCTGTTCGGACAACTCGACGCACATCCTAAGACCTTCTGGATCACCCAAGATGTCCACCTCAAGAAGCGCCTCTACGATGCTATCCATCCCCTCCTCTCCCGCGGCGGTTACAGTGGTACTACTGAGGCTTCCCCGATGATCCAATCCGCTACCCTTCCGGTTTGAATTATTGCCTGGCCTGGCGATTTACTGCAATAGCCTGGCCTGAAGTCCACTAAGATCATTTAGCAGCCCGCGCAGGTCATTTCCGTCTCCGGCCTTTCTGGCGACCTGACGGCGAAATTCTGCCAGCGCGGAAGGTGCCTGAGCGCAGGCCCAAAGGACGGCCGCGAGATCGGCACGGTCGACTGAACTGCGAGGCGCGAGCAAGGCGACCTCCAGCGGAAGCTCGCTGACGATGGTGTGCCGCGACCGGGCGTCAGCCAGTTCAGGTACCCGCAGGCAGTCCTCGATGAGCGGCACCAATTCGGCCGGGCTGAGCCGCGGAGATCCGCCCGGCGGGCGCGGCGGTGGGCCGGGCGTCAAGGGCCGGGTGCCGCCGGCCGGCCCGCCGTCCGCCGCCTGCGTCCTCGCCGCCTTGACGATCCGCTCGAGAAGCGGCCACTGAGCCGCGATTTTCTCGACCGGAGCCATCCGGGTGATATTCCCCTCCCCTCGCCAGTTGTCGACCAGCGCGATGCCAAGAACGATCCCCGTCTCTCCATCAACCACGCCAGCGCCACTGTACTCTCGCGTGACAAATGGGCCGAAATCCCCGACCGGGCTCAGCGGAATCCGTTCGCCTCCGTGATATCCGCCCAGCCGTGCCCATACCCTCAGCCCGCCCGGGCCGCAGTCGGGCGCCGGGTATCCGTGCAGCCGGACGATTCGCGGCATCTCCGGGGAATCACGGCGCAGTGCCGGTCCGTCGATTCCGGGTAGCGCCGGGCCGGTGACGCTGAGCCCGGCAAGATCACCGCCGCCGTTGGCTCGCGCCGCGCGCCAGAAGACTATCTCGGCTCGCCGCACCCCGAGTTCTGGCCGCATAGGGAGATCCAGCCGAACGTGGCCAGGGGGCAATCGGGCCCCGGGGGGAAGGCCGAGCGACTCGGTGATCACATGCGCCGCCGTGATCACATAACGCCCGCCGATCAGCACGCCCGCGCCGTGAATGCCTCCGTCGCGGTCAAGCACCCGGACTCGCCAGTGTTCTCCGTGTGCGCTGCCGGGGCAGCCGGGCAGCGCGACCCAGCCAACGGCCTTGGTTTCCTTAACATCCACGAGGACGGGACGGTACATGTCGGGACAGCAGGCACTGCTATTGGTAATGACCTCGCCGTAGAACCACGAAGAGGATATGACCGCGAGCAGGCCGGGCGAGCCGGCCAGTGCGGCCTTGAGCGAGGGAGCGTCTACCAGCCGGAATGCCTGGTTAAGCGCGGTCCCCGTGACACCATGGTCGTCGAAGTTGACCTCACCGGCGTGCAGCGCCATCCGCAGCCTGATCCGTTCCTGACCGCCGTGGGACAGATTATGATCATGCAGCGCATGGACGAGGCTCAGCAGGAAAGTTTCCGCGAACAGGCCCTTGTGTATCTCCGGCGGTGCCAGGAAAAACACGCCATCGCCGCGGTCCTCTTTATGGCATTGGTCCCACGGGATGCCAGCTTCGCGAAATGTCCGCTGCAATGCCCCGTACATGCCATCCCTGACCGTGACCTGGTGGGCATTGGTCCGGCGCCAGTCTCCGAACTTTTCCACATCAAGCACGAGAATGGTTCGGTGCTCCGCCCGCCTCTGCTGTGCCATGTAGACCTCACGCTAAGAGATCAAACCTGGCCATGCTCCCCAGCCAGGTCCGGTCAGGTCCTGTCAGGCAATAAGGGTAATCCGGACAACCCTTCGCCGGCCGCCCGGCGCGCACGGTCATGCTCTGACTGAGGCCAGCCGGGGGCGGTCGACGGCAGTCCGGCGTCTCTGGCCGCGGCCAGCAGGCGCTCGTCGTAGGCCACGAACGCGGTCAGAGCTGGCTTCACCGCCAGCGCGGAGGCCAGGTGGATGGCCTGCGCCGGGGACAGCCCCTGCGGCGGCAAGGTAGCCGAGTTATCGAGCACGTCGGCGGTCAGCGCTACCCGCGCGATGCGTTTGAGCAGGCGGTAGCTGCGGGGCAGCGCGCCGGGCTCGGCTCGCCAGACCGCTCGCGGCACCTCCGCCCGGTACAGGGCACTCGATACCAGCGGCTGACCCGCGCGGTCGGCGAGCCAGCGTACCAGCGCCGCCGATTCCGGCTCGGTCAGGGCCAGCTTCACCAGCGCGGAGGAGTCCAGGTAGATCACCGGCGTTCCTCCGTGTCAGCCCGCTCCGCCTGCACCCGCTCCGCCTCCGTCTGTGCCTGCTCCGCCTGCACCCGCTCCGCCTGTGCCTGATCGTCCCTGGCCTGGCCGAGGACTTCGCTGGCGGTTGGCTGCCTGGTGGCCGGAGACGGATACGGCTCGATGTCGCCGACGCCGCCCGGTTCCTCGGCGGGCTCGACCACCCCGGCCGCGATCAAGCGTTCCAGCGGGCTGCCCGGGTCGAAAGCCGGCACGAGCTGGGCGACCAGCCGCCCGCGGTTGGTGATGTCGACCGTGTAGCCCTTTTCGGCCAGGTCGACGTAGATGCTGGCGTGCTGGCGGAGTTCCCTGATCCCGATCCGCCGCCGGGTCGAGCTTCGCTCGGCGGACTCCGCGCGAGACGCTGGCCGACCCGGGCCGCGAGGTCGGGTATCTTCGACACCTTCGCCCTCGCCACCCTGCGCCGCGTTCACCGGAAGCGGCTCCCGCTCATCGTCCGGCGTGTCACCCACCTGGTCAGGCGTGTCACTCACCGAGCCACGGTAGCACATCAGATGCTACTTTGGCAGCCCGTGTTTCAGCCGCTCAGCGCGGGTTTTTCGCCTCGAGCTGTCGCTGTGCGCCAGCCAGGACGCGCGTCACCTCCCGGCCGAACCGGACGTCGCACGAGTGGGCGGTCCGTCCCGCGCTCGTCCCTGTCGGCGCGGCCAAACGGCCCGGCTCTCCCCACACGTAAGCCTCGAAGCCCGCAGCGGCCTCGGTCGCGCTCAGGCTCACGGTCGCCGTGCTGGTCGTCCCGCCCTGGTGAGGCAGGATCAGGTGAGTGGTGCCGGCCAGGCCCGCGTCGGCGATGACCGACATGACCGGTCCGAGGGCAGCCGACAGGAGCGAGACCGTGTGCGGGCCGAGATCCCACAGGGCACCTTTCTCCCGGCGCCACGGGGTATTGAACGGGCTGGATTCGAGCAGGGACGAACCCAGCCAGACCGCGCCGCCGCCGCGGCGTCAACCGCGTCCAGGAACGCGGGTACTGCGCCTGATCGCGACGGGCCGCTCCAACCGGGAGATCGCGCGGGCGCTGTTCGTCAGCGAGGCCACGGTCAAGACGCACGTCAACCGGATCTTCGCCAAGGCCGGCTCACGCGACCGCACCCAGGCCATGCGCTACGCCTACACCCACGGCTACGCCGCCCCGCCGGGCTAGGCCTACCACGATCTCCCCGTCCCAAGCGGTAACCGCCATGATCGCGAAGGCTTCACAGTCTGCACAGACTGTCAACCTTTCGCGATCATGAAAAACGGCCCAGCGCGGCGTGCACCAGCGCGAGGAGTTCCTCGTCGGTGACGGCCGGAGCGTCTTCCTGGCGCAGCCGGATCGTGCCCTTGCTGCTCTTGAGGGCGGGGTGACGCTCGACGAAGCCGGCCTCGCTGCCCTGGGGCCAGCCGTAGATCGACACCCCGTGCTTCCAGGTGCCCACGTAGAGCCGCCCGCGGCCGACCCGGTACACCGGGATCCGGTACGAGATGCCCACGGCCGCGTCGGGGTAGGCGGCCATGATCAACCCGTGGACCCGGTCGAACAGCCCGCGATGAGCCTGGTCGATCCC
>JBEKGC010000046.1:0-57827 GCA_050013055.1 Streptosporangiaceae bacterium | reverse complement strand
CCGTCAGGCTGCAGGTAGGCGTAGACGCCCTCGCTCACCTGGCTGACTTCGCCCAGGCTCATCGTCGTGCTCCTTTGTCCGGGACGGCAGCAGCAGCGCCACCGCGACCAGCATCCCGAAGACCGCGAGTCCGGCGAGAACATAGGCGTTACCCAAGATCAGCGCCAGGCCGTGCCAGTGATACTCCCTGAACCAGGGTTGGTCGCCGTACCGTTCGTAGTAGTACGGGTTGGTGTTCTTCGGCACCCAGATCAGGCCAAGTGAGTCGTTGCCGAGGTTGACCGCGCGGGTGAACAGGCTGGCCGGCCACGCGCCGAACCACGCCACCAGCCCCACCGCCACGATGACGCAGCCGCCCGCGAGGAGGCGGGCTCCCCGGCGCCACCCCTGCACGGCGTAGTGCCCGGCCACCACCGCACCTGGCGCGATCCACACCCAGTGGTGATCCCAGCTGATCGGCGAGTCGAGCAGCCCGGTCAGCGCCGCGAGCAGCAGCCCGAGGACCGGGTGCCCCTTCCGGTCGAGCAGGCCCGCGCCGATCACGCCGGCCAGCCCGACCACGATCGCCGCGGCGATCCAGGCCGGCTTGGCGCCGTTGATGCTGCCGGTCAGCCGGGTGATGATGCCGTCGAGTGACTGGTTGCCCGCCCAGCCGGTGAAACCCGTCCGGCCGCCCTGGACGAACAGGCCGTCGAACCACCACTTGCCGGAATCGCTCGGCAGGATGACAAAGCCGAGCACGACCGTGACGGCGAAACCGGCGCAGGCCATCGCGGCCTGGCGGAACTTCCTGGCCACGAGCAGGTACGGGATGAAGATCAGCGGCACCAGCTTGATGCCGGCCGCGACGCCGGTGCCGAACCCCTTCCACCAGCGGCTGTTCTCGGTGTCCTCTTGGCACAGGTCCCACAGGATCAGCGCCATCAGGACCAGGTTGACCTGGCCCAGGTACATCGTCCGCAGCACGGGCTCGGTCCAGAACACGGCGCCCGCGCCGAGCAAGGTGGCGCCGAGCCTGACCTTGTCCCGCCGGTAACCGAGCCCGCCGAGGGTGATCCACAGCGACGCCAGCAGCGCGATGATGTCCGCCGCCACGGCCAGGTGCTGGGACAGCCCCCAGGGCACGAAGGAGACGAGCGCGAACGCGAGGGCCGCGAACGGCGTGTAGGTGAAAGGCAGGTGGAGGTTGCCGTATCCGGCCCAGTCATAGAGCGGGGCCGCCAGGTGCGGGTTGTACAGCGGGCTGACATGCCGGACGATGAGGCCGCCAGAGCGGTATACGGCCAGGTCCACCGGATCCATGGTGAAGCTCTTGGGGTGGATGACCATGTAGATGACGTAGCCGCCGAGGGCCACGGCGAACGCGAACAGGCCCGCCAGGAGCAGCCGGCTACCTGGCGTCTTCGTTTCCCCGGCGGGCGCTTGCTGACGGGTGAGGACCGATCTCACCTCGCTAACCCTAGCGGTTCCCGCTAGGATTCCGTTCTCGGAGGTGGGGATGTCAGAGGTGAATACGGCCGCAAGGCCGGCCGGACGGTCCCGGGCGGGTCAGCTCGGGCGGCTGCGGATGGCCAGCTTCGGCGCGGTGACCATGCTCATCATCCAGTTCATCCTGGGCGTCATCTACAGCCTGTACGGGACGGCGCCGACCGCGGCCAAGTCCGTCGGGCTGTTCTCCAGCCCGGTGCTCGCACTGCACGTGATCATGACCCTGCTGCTGCTCATCGCCGCGGTGATGCTCGTGGTCAGGGCCATCGGCGCGAGGCACAGGCTGACGATCTGGTTGTCGGCCGTGGGGTTGATCGGGATCGTGGCGGCCGGTTTCGCCGGGATCGCGTTCGCGGGCAACGGCGCCGCCGGATCCTCGCTCGGCATGGCCATCGCGTTCGCCGTCTCGCTGGCGTGCTACGTCGTCATCATCGTCGTCCTGACGCCCTCGACTACCTGATGTAGTAGGGATACGTCAACCGGCATGCGGACGCATGGCATAGTGATCTCATGACTGACCGGGCCGGATCGGGCGTTATCGCACCGGGGCCGTCATGAGCGGCGTCGGCCAGCTGGTGACCTCAGGTCCGCTGATCCTGGCGTTGCCTGTCGCCGCCGCGGCCGGCGCGGTCACGTTCCTGTCCCCCTGCGTCCTGCCGCTGGTCCCCGGCTATCTCTCCTTCGTCACCGGAATGGCCGGCGCCTCCGGTGTCTCCGGTGCCCCGCCCGGGGACGGGCCGGGAGCCGGGGACGGGCCGGGAGCCTCGGGCGGGCCGGGAGCCGGGGACGGGTCGGGAGTCGCGGTGGCGGCCCGGACCGTTACCGTGCCCGCGCCGCCCCGGGGCTCAAGGGGCCGGGTGGTGGCCGGGACCGCGCTGTTCGTGCTCGGGTTCTCGATCGTGTTCGTCGCCCTCGGCGCGGCCCTGGGCGGGCTCGGCCACCTGCTGACCGGCCACGTGCGGCTGCTGACCCAGGTTCTCGGCGGCCTGACCGTCGTGCTCGGCTTCCTGTTCGCCGGGGCCTTCGACCGGTTCTCCTTCGCGGGCAGGATCGTGCGCCCTTCCACCCGGCCCAAGGCGGGCCTGGCCGGCGCGCCGCTGCTCGGCGTGATGTTCGGGCTCGGCTGGGCGCCCTGCACCGGCCCCACGCTGTCCGCCGTGCTGGCCCTATCGGCTTCTACCGGCACCGTGACCCGCGGCGCCATCCTCGCCTTCGTCTACGCACTCGGCCTCGGCGTGCCGTTCCTGCTGGTCGCGCTGGGCTTCCAGGTGGTCATGCGGGCCTCGGCGATGGCCCGGCGGCACGCCCGCCTGGTCACCAGGATCGGCGGCGCCATGCTGGTCTGCGTCGGCTTGCTCGAGGTGACCGGCGCCTGGTCCACCTTCATGGCCTGGCTGCAGGTCCACTGGTTCAGCAACTACCAGTCCCCCCTCTAAACCCGGCTCCCCTGAGCGGTGGGGGCGGGGCGGGGCGGGTCAGGAGCGGGTGGCGTGGCGTTTGGCGGCTCGTTTTGAGCGTGGGACCGCGTCGGAGGGGGGCGCGGCGGGCTGGGGAGCGGCGGCCTTGGCCGCTGTCACCAGGGCCTCGAACAGGCGCGGGTCATCGCCGTCTTCCGGGTTCCACTGCACGCCGAAGCCGAACCTGTGGCCCGGCAGCTCAATCGCCTCCACCACCTGGTCCGGGGTCCACGCCACCGGGTCGAGCCCGTTGCCGAGCCGGTCGATGGCCTGGTAGTGGGCGGCCGGTACCAGGACGGATTCGCCGATCAGCCGGCCGAGCTTGCTCCCGGCGCTGACCTGGACGTTGTGGGTGGTCATCTTGACCGGGTCGGGCCGGTGACTCTCGTTACGCAGGCGGTCAGGCAGATACTGGATGAGGGTCCCGCCGCGGGCCACGTTCAGGATGTGCATCCCGCGGCAGATCCCCAGGAAGGGCAGGTCGGCGTCGATCGCCGCCCGCGTCAAGATCAGCTCGAACCGGTCCCTGCGGTGGTCGGGCAGGTCAGTCTGCTGGTGCGGCGCCTCGTCGTAGAGTGCGGGGTCGACATCCCGGCCGCCGGTCACCAGCAGGCCGTTGAGTCCGGCGATCAGCGTGGGCACCGAACTCGCGGGTACGGGCGGCAATATCACAGGCGTTCCCCCCGCACGCTCGACGGCTCGCGTATAGCTCACCGGCGAGACGACGGCCTCGCGAATCCAGTTGCCCCACCGAGCGGCCTCAAGCTCGCCGGTGATGCCGATGATCGGCCGGCCCATCCGTCCTCCTGCAGGTAAGATTCCCAAGCCCATAACGCTCTATGAGTGTGATGGTGTCAGCAGGTGACGAACCGGCGAAGCAAACCGAAAACGTTCCGGCGCTGAGCGATAGTAGCAATGCCGTCCGAAATCCTGCACAGGTCTCATTCTGGCTGCTCGAGCCGGCCGCTGACGCGGCAATGACATACTTCTATGTCAGCGGTTCAGCGTCGGCTAGACCTTTCGCCAGCCGGGTACCCAGGTCCCGTCCTCGGTCACCGCGTAATCCCCGAACAAGGCCGGCGCCTCGGCCCGCATGAGCTCGCCGATCTTGCCGAACACCAGGCGGATCTCCTCTTCGGCTCCGGAGTCGGTCCGCGCCTCGATGGTGTGCCGCAGGGTACGGATATTCGCCGTCCAGACCAGCCCCGTGGCCAGGCCCTCGGGCGCGAACCGGCGCATGAACGAGGTCTTGTGCTTCTTCTCGTGCATCTTGGTGTCGTCGTCGTCCAGCCCGAAGTGCCCGCCCATCCACTGCTGGAACTGCTCGAGCTCGGTCAGCAAGGCGGCCGCCCGCTCCATCAGCTCCGGATCCTCCTGCGCCCAGTCGGGGAACCAGAACGGCAGCTCGTCGAGCCGGACGTAGCGCAGCGACTCCTGCGAGACCGCCGTCCCCGGCCGGTGGCGAACGATCTCGTGGGTGAAGACGCGGGACACGTTGTGCAGGACGAACGTGAAGCTGACGTGCTCAAGCACCGAGCCGTGCTGCTGCTTCAGGATGTTCTGCAGGTAGGCGTCCTGGTCGTCGCGGACCTTCCGGACGTTGGGGTTGAGTCCCGGCTCCCAGGAGCGGTAGCACATCTTCCCCGCGAACTCCGCGAGATCCTGCGCGTCGTGGCCGAGCTGCTCGCGGTCGAACCGCTCCAGCCACCGCTCGCCGCCCACCTCTTTCAGGTAAGCGGCCATGGCGTCGTAGTCGACCTTCGGCCGGGCGACCAGGAAAACCTCAGGCGCAACGCTCCTCATGGAACAGCACACTAACGAAAGCACGCAAACGGCGAAGCTATTCACGGAATGACACGCGCGGGCTCCCGGGCACGGCACAGGTCAAGGACGTTGCCGATGATCTGGTGACCGGCCCGGCCGGACGCGGTCAGGATCGACTCGGGATGGAACTGCACCGCCCACCGGCCCGCCTGCTCATCCTCAATCGCCATCACCACGTCCACCCCCTGCGGCGAAAGAAGGGACGCGGTCACGCGGAACCCGCCGCGGACATCGCCGGGACGCGCGTACAGGCTGTGATACCGCCCGGCGGTGAACTCGGCGGGCAGCCCGGACAGCAGGGCGCCGCCGGCCACCCGGACCAGCCCGGGCTTGCCGTGGGCCGGCTCGGGCAGCAGGGACAGCGCGCCGCCCGCGTACTCCACCATGGCCTGCAGGCCCAGGCAGACGCCGAAGACCGGCAGCGCGCGCGCGTACACCTCATCGAGCAGCGCGGCGCAGCCGAAGTCGGCGGGCCGTCCCGGCCCGGGCGAGAGCACGACGAGATCCGGCGCGTAGGAGTCGAGCAGCGCGGGCGGGAACCCGGACCGCAGCGTCGTCACCTGGGCGCCATGCTGCCGGAAGTAGTCGGCCAGGGTGTGCACGAACGAGTCCTGGTGGTCCACAAGGAGCACCTTGGGCGCCGGCTCGCCGCCGGCCCCCGCGGCGCCCGCGCCGGCCAGCATGGTTCCGGCCGCCAGCACGGTGCCGTCCGCGACCGTGACGGGGCCCGCCGGGCAGGGGCCCGCGCCGCCCTCGGCCAGCCTGCTGGCCTCTTCCAGGGTCTCGAGCAGGGCGCGCGCCTTGATCTGGGTCTCCTTCTCCTCGGCCGCGGGCACCGAGTCGTACAGCAGCGTCGCCCCGGCGCGGACGGCCGCGATGCCGCCGGTAATGTGCGCGGTGCGCAGCGTGAGCCCGGTGTTCATGGAGCCGTCGAAGCCGATCTTGCCGACAGCGCCGCCGTACCAGCGGCGCGGGGTCTCCTCGTGGTCCTCGATGAACTGCATGGCCCAGGTTTTCGGCGCGCCGGTGACGGTGACCGCCCACATGTGGGTCAGCAGCGCGTCCAGCGCGTCGAACCCCGGCCGAAGCCGGCCCTCGATGTGATCGACGGTGTGGATGAGGCGGCTGTACATCTCGATCTGGCGGCGGCCGATCACCCGCACCGAGCCGGGCACGCAGATCCGGGACTTGTCGTTGCGGTCCACGTCCGTGCACATAGTCAGCTCGGATTCCTCCTTGGCCGAGCCGAGCAGCGTCGCGATGTTCGCGGCGTCCTCCAGCGGGCCCTCGCCGCGCGCGATCGTGCCGGCGATCGGGCAGGTCTCCACCCGGTCCCCGGTGACCCGGACGTACATCTCGGGCGACGCGCCGACGAGATACTCCCCCTCCCCCAGGTTGAACAGGAACTCGTAGGGAGCGGGGTTGCGCTGCCGCAGCAGCTCGTAGAACGCGGCCGGCGACGCGCACCGGCCGTAGAAGACGTGCCCCGGGGTGACCTCGAACAGGTCACCGCGGGCGAACCGCTCCCGTGCCTGCGCCACGACCCGCGCATAGGTTCCCGGCTGCGGTGGCGCGGGCAGGTCTTCCGGCCGAACGAGCCGTGGTGCTTGCCCCACCACCGTGCCCGCGGTCCGGCGGTCGAGCCCGGCCGTCGAGGCGCCCCCGACCTCGAACTCGTAGGAGTACCTGACCGCCTCCTCGCGCATCCGGTCGAGCACCCAGATCTCGTCCGGCAGGTGCAGCACCAGGTCACGCTGGGTGGCTGGACGCTCGTGCCGCAGCCGCACCGGCTCGAACTGGAACGCCAGGTCATAGCCGAAGGCCCCGTAGAGCCCGAGGTGCGGATCGGAGCAGCCGAACGCCGCCGCGATCTCCCGCACCGCGGTGAACACCGTCGGCCTGCGGCTGCGCTCTTCCTCTGTGTACTCCCGGTCAGCCGCCGGGATGAGCACGCTGATCTCTGTTTCCTCGGGGGGAGCGATCCCCCCCGGGCCGCAGGCTCGCAGCAGGGCGGCGCGGATCACAGGAAGCAGCACGCGGCCCCGGTCGTTCAGCGCGCGGGCCGTGACCTGCCGGCCGGCCGCGACGATCTCCGCGCACGGGTCGGCGTAGGCCATGTGCCAGCGGCTATAGCGACCCGGGTACTCCATGCCCGAGCTCATCACGCCGCCGCGGCGCTCGTCCGCCAGGGCCGCGACCCGGCCGAGCTCGGCGGGGTCGAAGGGCGTGGCGGTGCGGGTGACCCGCACTCCGCCGCGGGTGAGTAGTTCGCTGGGCTGGGAGTCCACGATGGCCCCTAGGTTTGTGGCCCCGGCCGGCGGCGGCAAAACAAAAGCGGCCGCCGGTCCCGGGCGGTCGCTTGTTTGCCTGGCTGTGTCGCGAAACAGCTTGGGTCAGCACGCCGCCTGAAGGCGGCGCCACCATTGCAGCCGAGCTGTTCCAGTCACGGGCCATAGCGTAGCGGATCGTCCTGACGGCCGCTACTCCGGCTAGGCCCGCCGCAGGCGCACGTCGAGAGAATCCCGGACGGCGTCGCCGATGAGGCTGAACGCGATGACGGTGACGATCAAGATGAGGGCGGGCGGGTACACCAGCCACCAGTAGCCGTCGAAAAGGTCGTTGAGACCGTTGGTGAGCAAGGTGCCCCAGTCGGCGTGCGGCGGCGGCAGGCCCAGGCCGAGGAAGCTCAGCGCCGACAGGGTCAAGATGGCGTCGGCGACGGTGAACGTGGCGTTGACGATGATGACGCCGATGGCGTTGGGCACCAGGTGCCGGAACATGATCCGGGAGCCCGAGCCGCCCATCATCCTGGCGGCCAGCACGAAATCCCTGGTCCGCAACGAGAGCACCTCGCCGCGCACGAGCCGGGCCACCCCGAGCCAGGACAGCAGCGAGAGCAGGACGATGATCAGCCACAGGCTCGGCGTGAACTCGTTGACCAAGATGAGCAGCAGGACCAGGCTGGGGATGGCCAGGAAGGTGTCGATGACCCGCATCATGACGGCATCGACGATTCCGCCGGCCAGGCCCGCGATGGCGCCGTAGACGGTGCCGATGAGCGTCGTGGCGATGGACACCGCAAAGCCGAGCTCCAGTGACGACTGGCCGCCGAGCATCAGCCGGCCGAGCACGTCGTAGCCCGTGTCGTCGGTGCCGAGCAGGTGAGCGCCGCCCGGCGGCAGGTCCTTGAGGTTCAGGTTGACCGTGACCTGGTTGGTCCGGTAGAACACGGGCCCGAGGAAGCAGAATCCGACGATGATGAGCACGATCCCGATGCCGGTCCTGGCCTGCCTGTTATGGCCGAACGCGGACATGATGAGCCGCCCTGACCCGCGTTCTGTGAGCGCCCCGCCTTCGGGTTCGGCCGCCAGCGGCCAGGTCACCGGCGGGGCGGCCGGCCTCGCGTCACCGGCCGGCATGCCGGATCCTCGGGTCCAGGATGCCGTAGGCGATGTCGGCCGCCAGGTTTCCTGCCACCGTGGCGACGCCGATGATCAGCGTGGATCCCAGCAGCACGGGGAAGTCGTGGGTGGTCGCGGCCTGGAAGATGAGCAGGCCCATGCCGGGGAAGTTGAAGACCTCCTCGGCGATGACCGCGCCGGCCACGATGCCGGGCAGCGAAAGTCCCACGATGGTGACGACAGGCAGCAGCGAGTTGCGCAGCACATGCCGGAACAGGACCAGGCGTTCCGGCACGCCCTTCGCCCGGACCACCCGCAGGTAATCCTGGGCCAGGGTGTCGATGGCCGACGAACGCATGTAGCGGCTGTAGCCGGCCACGCTGATCAGGGCCATGGTCAGCACGGGCAGGACAAGCGCGCGCGGGTCGGCCAGCATCCCGCCGACCGTGGCGGCCTGCGGGGCCTCGGGCGGCAGCACGTGCAGCTGGACCGCGAACACCGCGATCAGCGCGATGGCGAAGAAGAAGTCCGGCATCGAGTACAGGGTGAACGTCACCCCGCTGAGCATGTTGTCGCCGAGGCGGTTGCGCCGCACCGCCTGGTAGATGCCGAGCGGCAAGGCGATGATCAGGGCCAGCACGGTGGCCAGGCCGAGCAGCACGATGTCCTTGGGAAGCCGCTGCGCGACCAGCGTCATGACCGGCTGCTGCAGGTAGTACGAGGTGCCCAGGTTGCCGTGCGCCACCTCGCTGAGGTAGGTGACGAACTGCTTGTACAACGGCTCGTTCAGGCCGTAGGTGCTGTTGAAAAGGGCGATCCGGCCGGGCGTGGCCCGGAACCCGAGAATGGACCTGGCCACGCTGCCGGGCTCCATGTGGATCATGATGAACGTCAGGATCATGACGCCGATCACGACCGCGACGGCCTGCCCGGACCTTCGGACGAGGTACCAGGTCACGAGGTGATCATGACGAGTAGTACCAGATCTGAGGGTTGACCCCGCCGGTGAACGGGTTGAGCGGGGTGAAGCCTTGCAGATTGGACTTGTACACCTGGATCTGATCGGCGTCGGGCAGCCACAGATAGGGCAGCTGCTCGGCCGCGTAGTCCTCGTACTGGAAGAACGTCTGGGTGCCCGGGCCGTACTCGGTGGCGTTGATCAGGTTGTCCATCTCGGCGTTGGAGTAGCCGCCTTCGTTGTTGACGCCGCCGGTGTTGAACAGGCTCGCGCCGGACGGATAGAGGTTGTAC
The DNA here is from genome assembly GCA_050013055.1 of Streptosporangiaceae bacterium. GTDB lineage: Bacteria > Actinomycetota > Actinomycetes > Streptosporangiales > Streptosporangiaceae > Palsa-504. Next base: position 48,406 of record JBEKGC010000046.1, on the reverse strand, counting down.
GGGTCGTAGCCGAAATCAACGAGCTGCCAGCTGCAGGTCGAGGCCGGGTGGCTGCTGGCACTGCAGGTGCCCACCGTGCCGACCAGGGTGTTGAAGGGCTCGGACCTCAGGTTGAGCTTGATGCCGGCCTGCTCCTGCCACGACTGGATCGCCGCCTCCTGCTGGTCCGTGCTCGCCGTGCCAGAGGAGTAGGCCAGCTGGAAGGTCAGCGGTTCGCCCGCGGTGATCCCGGCGCCGCACTCCGACGCTCCGCGGCCCGGGCTCTGACAGGTGGAGACGCCGTTCGGCACGACCTTCCAGCCGTGCGCCTTGAGCAGCGCGACCGCGGTCGGGGGCGAGTACGGGTACGGGCCGCCTGACTTCTCCAGCGGCGAGATCCACGGCCCGAACGCCACGATCGGCACCGGTCCGTTGCCCGGGTCGGCATCGCCGTCGTAAATCTTGGACACGATCTGCGGCCGGTCGATCAGGTCCTCGAGCGCCTGGCGGATATAGAGCTGCTGCAGCAGCGGGCCCACCTTGGGGTTGTACAGGTTCGGCTGGATAAAGGCCACGCCGGGAACCGCCTGGACGCCGACGGAGTATCCCCCGGCCTTGAGCAGCCCGGCCTGCTGCAGATCGTTGAGCGGCAGGGAGCCTACGTCGATGGTCCCGCCGGACCGCAGCGTGTCGAGTTCGGCCGTGTCGCTGGCGAAGTACAGGTTGACCACCTTGGCCACGATCGGCTTGTCGGGTCCTGAGTAGTTCTTGTTGGGGACGTAGCTGTACGTGCCGCCGGACTGGAAGGACGACAGCTGGAATGGCCCGTCGACCACCTTCCACAGCGGGTTGGTGGCGAACGTGCTCATCTGGCCGCCTTCGGACTGCAGGAAGGCGTAGACGGCCTTGGCCCCTGAGGCGGACTCGTCGTAGTTCCCGACCGGGCTGCTGGCCGACGTCTTGTCCCAGGCGTGCTGGGGTAGCAGCGGGACCTCGCTGAGCACGTCCTCGGTGTAGAAGGCCGGGTTGTACGAACGGGTCAGGTTGATCACCACGGTGTGCAAGCTCGGCGTGGACACGCTGGTCACATCGGTGGGAAACAGGCCAGGCAGGTAATTGATCCAGTTCGACGCATTTGCCTTGAGCAGGTTGTACACGAAGGTGAAGTCCCGGCTGGTGATGGGCTGGCCGTCGGACCACTTCCAGGGCTTGAGGTCAATGGTGATGGTTTTGTCACTGTTGCTGTAGGTCAGGGAGCTGTACAGCGATTCCCTCGGGTTCACGACCGCCTGGGCGCCATAGCCCCCGTAGACCAGGTACGGCCACATCAGCTGGGTGAGGTTGGCGTTGAAGCCGTCGGTGTTGGTGGCCGGGGCCAGCGGGAAGATGAAGTTGGGCGTCGCGGGCCAGGCAATGCTGACCGTCCCGCCTGGCCGGGCGTGCGGCGTGGCACTTTTCGAGCTGTTGCTACTGCACGCGGCGGCCAGGGTCACGGTCAGGATCGCTGCCATGGCTGCCGCCGGACGGATGATTCGCATACATAGCCTCTCTCGAGTCCAGATACGCCGTTCCTCTGCTCAACCTATTTTCTACTAAGTCCATCTATTAACTAGACATTTGATCCAACCGTTACTGCCCGTTCCGCCCGCAGGCACCTCCGTCTCCTCGATCCGGCCAGGCGCGGTTACCGGGTCGAAGCTCCTGATGCCGGGCGAGCCTGCCTTCTCATAGCAAACCGCGACGAGACGGTTACGGCAAGAGGTGATCACTCACCTGTTGCCGTCTCAGAACTCGAATCCGCCGGAGCGCCCGTTGCGGTCGGCGAGCAGGCCGGCCAGGGTCGAGACGGCGATCTCGGGCGGGGTGCGGGAGCCGATGTTGAGGCCGATCGGGCGGTGCACCCGGGCGATATCCCCGGCCGGGACACCTAGCCCGGTGAGCATCTCCACGTGCGGGCCGACATGGTGCGGATTGCCCATCAGCCCGATCCACCTGGCCTTGGTGGCCAGCGCGTCCCTGAGCATGACGCCGAGCTCGGGCCGGTGATGGTCGGTGACGACCAGGTCCGCGGAGTCGTCGAGGTCGCCGGGCACGGCGGTCAGCAGCGGGAAGCCCAGGGCGGCGGCGCCCGCCGCGCGCGCCTGGTCCGGCTCGAGCAGCAGGCCGCGAAATCCCAGGTCGGCCCCGTATCTCAGCAGGTAGCCTGCCACCGGCGAGGCGAAGACCGCGACCAGCGTCCGTCCCGGCGCCTCCCGGGCCCCGGCCCGGGCGACCGCTTCCGCCGGGGCCACCGCCCCGTGCGCTACGGCGCAGGCTGGGTCTTCCTCGTGCGTGTGCTCCGTCATGACAGCTATCCTCCCGCGCATCCGACGGCCCCGCCACCGGCCCTGCCCCCGGCGGTATGTTGGCTGGCGTGATCTCCCGTGACGATATCCGCGGCGGCTACGAAACGATCAGGCCCTACATCCGGCGCACCCCGGTCATCCGGGCCGATCTCAGCGAGCTCGACCCCGCGGGGCCGCCGGGGCCGCCGGGGCCGGCGGCGGCGCTCAAGCTGGAGCAGCTGCAATGCGCCGGTTCTTTCAAGGCTCGCGGCGCGTTCGCGAACCTGCTGCTGCGCGACGTGCCGGCCGCGGGCGTGGTCGCGGCCTCGGGCGGCAACCACGGCGTGGCCGTCGCCTACGCCGCGCACCGGCGGGGCGTGCCGGCCAAGATCTTCGTGCCGACCGTCTCCGCCCCGGCCAAGATAGAACGGATCCGCAGCCTCGGCGCCGACCTGGTCGTGACCGGGGAGCGGTACGCCGACGCCCTGGACGCCGCCCAGGCCTGGGTGCAGACCTCGGGTGCGATGAACGTGCACGCCTTCGACCAGCGGGAAACCCTGCTCGGCCAGGGCACCGTGGGCCTGGAGCTGGCCGGGCAGATCGGTGACCTGGATACCGTGCTCGTCCCTGTCGGCGGCGGCGGCCTGATCGCGGGCATCGCCGCCTACTTCGCCGGCACCGTGCGGGTCATCGGGGTCGAGCCGGACGGCGCGCCCACCCTCAGCTACGCCCGGGCGCAGGGCCGGCCGGCCGACGCCCCGACCGGAAGCGTCGCGGCCGACGCCCTCGCCCCGCGGCGCGTGGGTGAGCTGGTCTTTCCCATCACCCAGAGCTACGTCGAGGACGTGGTGCTCGTCGACGACACCTCGATCCTGGCGGCCCAGCAGGCCCTGTGGCATGCGCTGCGGATCGCCGCCGAGCCCGCGGCCTCCGTCGGGATCGCGGCCCTGCTCGCCGGCGCCTACAAACCCGCTCCCGGCGAGCGCGTCGCCGTCGTGATCAGTGGGGCCAACATGTCGCCTGCCCAGCTTGGCTAGGTGGCACGCACCGGCGCTGATGCGGAAGACTGGGGGCTGTGCGCTTCGTCTTCACGCCCCCCGCCGACCACGCGGCCGGACTGCTCACCCTGCCATGGTCAGAGCCGCTGGCGGAGTGGCGCGATGACCGGCTCGTCGAGATCCGCCAGCGGGGCATCTCGCGGCACGTGGTCCGGTTCGTCTACGACGACGGCGTCCTGTACGCGCTCAAGGAGCTGAGCGAGCGGCTGGCCCGGCGCGAGTACCGGCTGCTCCGGGCCCTGGCCGAGCTGAACATCCCGGCGGTCGAGGTGGTCGGTATCGCGGTGGACCTCAGCGAGGCGACCGTGGGCCAGGACAACGCGGACGCGATCCTGGTCACCAAGTTCCTCAGCTATGCCACCACGTACCGCGCGGTGTTCTCCCACCCGCGGGGCGTGGCGCCCACCGACGGACTCCTCGACGCGCTGGTGGAACTGCTGGTCCGGCTGCACCTGTCCGGGTTCTTCTGGGGCGACTGCTCGCTGTCCAACACGCTGTTCCGGCACGACGCGGGCAAGCTGGAAGCGTACCTGGTCGACGCGGAGACCAGCGAGCAGCACCCCGTCCTGTCCAGCGGGCAGCGCCAGTGGGACCTCGATCTGGCCACCGAGCGGATCTACGGCGAGCTGCTGGACCTGCAGGCGGGCGAGATGCTGCCCGCCGAGGTCGAGCCGCTCGACATCGCCGACGAGCTCGGCCGGCGGTACGAGTCACTGTGGCAGGAACTGACGCGGGAGGAGATCCTGCGCCCGGAGGAGCAGCGGTACCGGATCGCCGAGCGGCTGCACCGGCTCAACGAGCTCGGCTTCGACGCCGACGAGGTCGAGCTGATCAGCACCGGCCAGGGCAACAAGCTGCGGCTGCGGACCCGGGTCGCGGAAAGCGGGCACGATTCCCGGCAGCTGTTCCTGCGCACAGGGATCGACGCGGGCGAGCACCAAGCGCGGCGGCTGCTCAACGACATCGCCGGATTCCGGGCCTGGCTGGAGCAGAAACAGGGACGGCCGGTCTCCGGGGTGGTCGCGGCCAACCGCTGGCTGGAAGAGGTCTACGACCCGGTCATCGCCGCGATCCCCGAGAGCCTGCGCGGCCGGCTGCCGCCAGCGGAGATCTTCCACGAGGTGCTCGAGCACCGCTGGTACATGTCGGAGGCGGCAGGCCGCGACGTCGGCACGACCGCCGCCACCCGGGCCTACGTGGAGCAGGTGCTGCCCGCCGCACCCGAGCCGATGGAAAACGGGGAACAGCTGCAACCCCTGGGCTACGGCGACCCGCTCGAGCTTTGAGGTCTCGCGCCGGCCTCCGCGCCCGCGGTGGCCTGACCCGGAGCCGTCGGGGCCGGTTCTTCCTGGATTCCCCGCCTGAGCCCGCGCAGCGCCACCAGCCCGGCGACCGCCATGATCACGGCCATCCCGTAAAGGACCTCCCGGGTCGCGGCGGCGAAATCGGCCCTGATGAACAGCGGGATGGTAGCCACGTTCCCGTTCCCGCCCTGCAGTTGCGCGATCTGGGACGCCTGCGCGGAGGCCGCCTGCGGGGGCAGGCCCCTGGCCACGAGCGAGGAGGTGATCCTGGACCGGAACTCGGTGATCAACACCGTGCCCAAGATGGCGAAGCCGAGGCTCGCGCCGTAGTTGCGCACGGTCTGGGTGATGCCGGTGGCCTCGCCGTAGGAGAACCGGGACGCTCTGTTGACCGCGTCGGTGTTCGCCTGCCCGAGCATGAGGCCAAGGCCGGCCCCGGCGATGACGATATAGACGACCTGGGATCCGGGATGCAGGTCGGTCACCTGGCGCGCCCAGAGCGCGAACCCCACCGCTGATATCACGCAGCCGAGCACGACCGGCCTCTTGGCCCCGGTCCGGTCCAGCATCCTCCCGCCGATCTGCGCGCACACCACGAAACCGAGGAAGAAGTACAAGATGAGGAGGCTGGCCGCAATGGGTTTCTCGCCCAGCGCAAGCTGGCCGTACACGCTGGCGAAGAAGAACACGGGGATGAACACCATCATGACGATCAACAAGACGATGTTCTCCACCAGGAAGGCCCGGTTGCCGAAGATGCGCACGTTCATCAGCGGGGACGCGGTCCGGTACTCCACCGCCACGAAGACGCCGACGAGCACAAGACCGGCCACGATGCACACCTCGATCGCCGGATTGCCCCAGCCCCAGATCGAGGACTGCTGGAGCCCGAACACGCTCAGGGCCACGCCGCCGACGATCAGCGCCAGACCGCGGTAGTCCATCGGCGAGGCGCGATGCTCGGTGGCCGGCTTGGCCAGGGCGATCAGCGTCAGGGCGATCAGCGCGACGGGCACGTTGATCCAGAAGATGGCCCGCCAGGTCCACTCGAGCAGGTAACCGCCCGCGATCGGGCCGATCGCGGTCAGGCCTCCGGCAATGCCGAAGAACAACGCCAGGGCCCGGCCCCGGCTCCGCAGTTCGAACGTCTGCACCACGATGGCCAGCGCGGCGGGGAACATGATCGCCCCGCCCAGTCCCTGCACGGCCCGGAACGCCACGATCCAGGCCTCGGCCAGGCCACCACGGGGGGTCAGGCCGCACAGCACCGATGAGCCGGCGAAGATGATCACCCCGAGGACGACCATCCGGCGGTGCCCGACCGTGTCGGCCAGGCGGCCGCCGAACGCGAAAAGGGCCGCCAGCGACAGCAGGTAGGCGTTGATCGCCCACTGCAGGCCGCTGCTTGACAGGCCCAGATCCTGCTGGATCTTGGGCGCGGCGATCGAGACGATGGTCTGGTCGATGAAGGTCATCGCCACGGCGAAGATCATGGCCGTCAGCACCAGGCTCTTCGACCGGCCGGGAGATTGTGCGGTACTGATGGCGCTCATCTAACTCCCCTGGTCCGGGTGGGCGCGGATGAAGTCGGCGATCACCGTGCCCAGCCGCTCCCCCGCGTCCTCTTGCAGGAAGTGGCCCGCGCCGGTGATCACCGGATGCTCCAGGCCCGCCGCCCCGGGCACGGTCCGCTTCAGCACAGGCGCCATCGACCCGGTGATCGGATCGCGGTCGCTAAACGCCACCAGGAACGGCTTGTCCCAGCGGGACAGCCGGCGCCAGGCCGCCCGGTTAGCCTGCGCCGCGGGGTCGTCCGGAGACGTCGGCACCAGCTCGGGCATGGCCCGGACCGCGGCCGCGAAGCCCGGGTCGGGGAACGGCGCCTCGTAGGCGGCCAGAACCGCCGGCGGCAGCGGCGTCTGGCAGCCGGACTGCACCAGCCGCGACACGCTCAGCGTGGGCGCGGTCCTGACGACGTCACGGAACCGCAGCCAGACGTCGGGCATCGGCTCGTCCCCGGTGGGCAGCCCGGTGTTGGCCGCGACCACCCGGGCGAACCGGTCCGGATGCTCGGCCACCAGGCGCAAGCCGATCAGGCCGCCCCAGTCCTGCCCGACGATGGTCAGGCCGCGCAGGTCAAGATGGTCGAACGCGAGCGCCCTGATCCACTCCACGTGACGGGCGAAGCTGTGATCGCCGATGTCCGCCGGCTTGTCCGACCGGCCGAACCCGGCCAGGTCGGCGGCGATCGCCCGCAGCCCGGCGTCCGCGAGCACGGGCATGACCTTGCGGTACAGGAACGACCAGGTCGGCTCGCCGTGCAGCAGCAGCACCGGCTCGCCGTCGGCGGGCCCGGCTTGGGTGAAGGCCAGCCGCAGGTCGCCGACCTCGGCGTAGCGCGGGGGGTAACCGAAGTCCGGCAGGTCGGCGAACCGGTCCTCGGGAGTGCGCAGCACCTTCATCCGGCCATGCTGTCACGACACAGCCCCGCCAGCGCAAGCTGGCCAGCCGCGACGATGCGGCTGGCCAGTAATCTTGCTGCGGTGCGGGCTGCGGCCTTACGGCACCACGGTGGGCAGCGACCAGCGCTGGTTGGAGCTGTCCTTGCAGGTGAACACGATGAGCTGGGTGCCGTTCTTGGTCGAGTACGCCGGGTCGTCGAGGCAGAGCGTGTAACCCTTGGCGTTCAGCACGTACTCGCCGTTGGACAGGTGCGTCCACAGCTCGTTCAGCGCGTGGTTGCAGGTGTACAGGATCTGCCTGGTACGGATGCCGCCCCACGCGTCATCGTTCAGGCACTTGCCGTTGTGGACAAGCTCGCCGCTGTGGTACGTCCACAGCTGGGCCTTGTCGCCGTTGCACGTCCAGATCTGGATCTTGGCATCGTTGGCGGTGCTGTTGAGCGTGTCATCCAGGCACTTGCCTGCGTAGCCCTTGACCGGCGAGCCGGGCACCGGGGTGGGCGACGGCGACGGTGACGGGCTGGCCGCGGTGGTGTAGGTCAGCGCGCCGGTGAGCGCATTGGCGGTGGCGGTGGTGGGCAGGCTGATGGTCGCCGACACGGTGCACTGGCCCGCGGCGGTGGCAGGCAGCGCCAGGGAGTCGTGCGCCGGCGTCTCCGACGTCGTACCGGCCGAGACCGATGCCGTCGTGCCGTTGAGCGTGCAACTGACCGTCGAGGTGACCGTGGCCTCCCCGTTGGTGGTGGCGGTCACGCCCACCGTGACCGAGGCCGGGGCGGTGATCGACTCCGTGATGGTGCAGGTCGCCGCCGCGCCTGAGCCGTTGCAGAAACCGGCGATGTTCGCATGGGCGGTCGGCATGGTGGCGGTGAGCGCACCGGCCGTGAGCAGGCCGGCCACGATCGCGTAGACGGCGGTACGCCGAGATCTCTGCATCAGCAATTGCCTCTCAACATTGCGCTATCCCCAAACCCCCATTGATGACGCACCAGCGTCTGCACTGGTTTACACCAGGTTCACGTACACGGCAGCCACACGGGGATATACACCCGATTAGTTAATTTCGGGGCGAGAACGCGGGTTTACACCTAATTCGTCAATTCCGCATAGAGATCGGCGGTTTGGGCGGCAATGGTGGTCCAGCTGAATTCGGCGACCGCGCGCTTGCGGCCCGCCTGTCCCATGGCGTCGGCCCGATCGGGATCAGCCAGCAGCGTGTTCAGCGCGAGGGCCAGCTCGGCCGGATCGTCCGGCGGAACGAGCAGGCCCGTCTCGCCGTCGGCCACGACCTCGGGAATGCCGCCGGTTCGGGACCCGGCCACCGCCGTCCCGCACGCCATCGCCTCCAGGTTCACGATGCCGAGCGGCTCGTAGACCGACGGGCAGGCGAACACGGTGGCGTGCGTGAGCAGCTGGATGACCTCGGGCTTGCTGAGCATCTCCGGGATCCAGATCACGCCGGAGCGCATCGCCTGGAGGCCGTCGACGAGCTCGGTCACCTCGGCCAGCAGCTCGGGGGTATCGGGCGCCCCGGCGCACAGCACAAGCTGCGCTTCACCGATCAGCCCGCTCGCCGCCCGCAGCAGCACGGGCACGCCCTTCTGGCGGGTGATCCGGCCGACGAAGACCACGTACGGCCGGGTCAGGTCGATGCCGAAGCGCTCGAGCACGTCGGTGCCTGGATCAGGCGCGTATTCCACGGTGTCTATCCCGTTGCGTATCACCCGGATCCGTTCGGCATCGATCTCGGGGTAAGCGGCGTGGCCGCCTCCCGCTCGCACCAGGACGAGATCGCGTAACCGCCGCCCAGCTGCTCGGCCTTCCACGGCCGCAGCGGCTCCAGCGAGTGCATCGTGACGACGTGCGGGATGCCGTAGAGCATGGCCGCCAGGTGACCTGCCATGTTCGCGTACCAGGTATGCGAATGGACCAGCTGCGCGGTCCCGACGGCGGCGGCCATGGACAGGTCGGTGGACATCACCCGGAGCGCCTGGTTGGCGGCGGCCAGGTGTTCCCAGGGCCGGTGCGCGACCGCGTCCGGGCGGTCCACGCCCTCGCAGTGCACGGTGAGATCGACCAGCGGCGCCAGCTCGCGGGCCAGGTAGGTGACGTGCACGCCCGCGCCGCCGTACACCTCGGGCGGGTACTCACGGGTCAGCAGCGCGACCCGGAGCTTGCTCGCTCCCGGCTCTGGCGTCACGGGATGACCTCCTGGCCCTTGCCCACCACGGTGATGCCGCCGGCCGAGACGACGAACCCGCGCGCCTTGTCGCGTTCCTTGTCCACCCCGACCTGTGCCCATTCGGGCACGGTGACGTTCTTGTCGATGATCGCGTCCCTGACCACCGCGTGCCGGCCGATCTTGGTGTTGTGCAGCAGCACAGAACGCTCCACCGTGGCCCAGCTGTTCACCCGCACCCCGGGCGAGAGCACGGACTGGCGGACCGTGCCGCCGGAGACGACCACGCCGTTGCTGACCAGGCTGTTGATCGCACGCCCGGTCCGGTCCCCCTCCTCGTGCACGAACTTCGCGGGCGGCAGGGACGGCACCGCGGTCAGGATCGGCCACTGCTCGTTGTACAGGTTGAACACCGGCTCCACCGCGCACAGGTCCATGTGGGCGTCGAAGTAGGCCTCCAGGGAGCCGACGTCGCGCCAGTAGCCCGCGTCCCGTTCGGTGGCGCCCGGCACCTGGTTGAGGGTGAAGTCATACGCCTGCGCGCTGCCGTTGCGCACCAGCATCGGGACGATGTTGCCGCCCATGTCGTGCCGGCTGGAATCGTCGGCGGCGTCCTTGCGCAGCGCTTCGACGAGCACGCCGGTGTCGAACACGTAGTTGCCCATCGAGGAGTAGCACATATCGGGGTTGCCCGGCATGTGCGGCGGGTCGGCCGGCTTCTCCAGGAACGCGTCCATCGTCCGGCCGTCCGGTCCGACGCTGACGATGCCGAAGGCGGAAGCCTCGCTCTTCGGCACCGGGATGGCCGCCACCGTGACCCCGGCTCCGTGGGCCACGTGGTGGTCGATCATCTGCTGCGGATCCATCCGGTACACGTGGTCGGCGCCGACCACCATCACGATGTCCGGCTGCTCGTCGTTGATCAGGTTCATCGACTGGTAGATCGCGTCCGCCGAGCCGGTGTACCAGTGCGGCCCGAGCCGCTGCTGCGCCGGGACCGGCGTCACGTAGTTACCGAGCAGCGCACTCATCCGCCAGGTGGTGGTGATGTGCCGGTCCAGGCTATGGCTCTTGTACTGGGTGAGCACGCACATTTTCCTGACCCCGCCGTTGGCCAGGTTCGACAGCGCGAAGTCGATCAGCCGGTACAGTCCGCCGAACGGAACCGCGGGCTTGGCCCGGTCCTCGGTCAGCGGACTCAGCCGGGTGCCTGCCCCGCCGGCCAGCACGATCCCCAGGACTGACGGCTGCGTCATGACGAGCCTCCTCGTACGGTTGCGAATTAAGATCCATGCTCCCGCGAATCCGCCGACACAGGGAAGGGCTCGCCCGGCCGTACCAGGGAATGTTCATATTCAGGGGCGATGTCAGGGGCACTCGGACCCGGCGGAGCAGGTGGGGCCGTGGCCCGCCACGCCTCGCGGACGAGGACCTGCAGGGCTCCGGCCGCCGGAATGGAGAGCAAAGCCGCGACGAAACCGCCGAACAACCCGTCGACCAGGCTGCCCAGTGAGGCTCCGACCAGGACCGAGATCAAGACTAGCAGCGGGCTGATCCGGACCGTCTTGCTCATGATCACCGGGTTCAGGATGTGGTTCTCGACCTGGGTGTAGATGAGGAAGACCACCGCGGTGGCGATGCCGGCGGTCACCGAGTGGGTAAACGCGAACAGCACCGTCGGTATGCCGGCCAGGGCCCCGCCGATCATGGGCAGGAAGTCCACCAGGGCCACCCACAGGCCCCAAAGCAGTGGGTACGGCACGCCGAGGACCAGCAGGCTCACGAACACCACGAGGCCGGCGATGAGCGAGGTCAGCAGGTTCCCCAGCATGTACCCGGTCACCGCCCGGTTCACGTCGGCCGCCACCCTGGTGGTGGCCGCGGCCCGGTCCGGCCTCATCTGGCCGAGCAGGGCGCGCCGCATCTTCGGCGCCTCGAGCAGCAGCAGCAAGACCAGGATGAAGATCGTGACCAGCTCGATCACCAGGGACAAGGCGGCCGCCCCGATGGTCAGCGCGGGTTTGCTCAGTACCTGGGCGTAGCTCACCAGCTTGGGCGAATTCCGCTGGACCCAGTTCTGGATGTGGTACTTGCTCACCAGGTGGCCGATCCAGCCCCGGCCGTTCTCGGCGCTGCGAACGTAGTTGGGCAGCTGGTTGGCCAGGTGAGTGATCCCGGTCACCAGCGGGGAGCCGAACGCCACCGCCATGCCGAGGAAAACAAGCAGCGCCAGCCCGGTGACGATGCCGACCGCGACGCCGCGGCGCGGCACAAGCTTGCGCTGGATGGCGACCACGATCGGGTTGAGCAGCACCGCGACGAACCCGGACACCAGCACCATCAGCACGATGTCGCGGATCCGGTAGATCAGCTGGCCGGCCAGATAGGTGGCGGCCACCACCGCGACCGAGACCAGGATCGTCCGCAGCGGCACGCTCCGCAGCTCGGCGGCCTTCCACAGACGCGCCAGCCTGCCCCCGGGCTGGAGCTCCTTGGGCTGGATCTCGCCGGGCGCGCGCTGGCCGGGCGGGTACTCACCACGCGAGACGTCGGTCACGTGAACCTCCACCTGACCAGCATGCCAGGTTCTCCCGATTTCGGACGTCGGGCCGGCGCCGCGGGCTTCCGGCCCTGCCTGGACCGCCACGAACTGCCCACCATCGCCCGGGACAAACACTATAGACCCTGGGTTTCCGGGATCCGTAAGCCGATGGCAACGACCTCTTGAGCCGTTCTTGACACTCCCTTAACTCGCGTCCTGCTGTGATCACCGCCTATGCAGGACACATATGAGTTCCCCGCCGAACGAGGCGGCCCGGGAGAGGCGCGCGCGGCAGGGCTGCGTCGCCTGTCCCGGCTGACCTGGCGGGCCACCCAGCTCAGCGCGCTGACCACGGTGGGCATCGCGACCTTGTTCGCGCGCAGCGCACCGGGCCAGACGGTCGGCCACAACATCACGGCGCCCGCCGTGCGGACGTCGTCCGCCGCCCCGGCCCCGGCCGCCTCGTCGTCGCCGACCAAGGCCGGGGCCGAGCGCAGGCGGGCTCGGGCGACCGCGTCGGATGGTCCCCTGGCCGCCCGGCCCACCGCCCAAGCCGATGCCACGGCGACGGCCACGGCCACGGCCAGCCCGACGGCCCCGGCCAAGTCGGCTACGCTCGCCCCGCCGAGCACGGCTCCCGCCCCGGCACCGCCGCCGAGCTCCGCCCCGGCCCCGGCGCCGACGGTGTCCAGCGCGTCGCACGGGGGAGGCTGATGCCTGCCGCCACCATGACCATCGCGGCGCGCACCTTTCCGGCCCTCGGCACCTTCGCGACCTTGCTGGTCACCGAGTCCGGCGGGCTGGCTCCTGGCTGCGAGCTGCTCACCGCCGAACTCGCCGCGATGGACGCGGCCTGCTCGCGGTTCCGCACCGATTCCGAGCTCTGGCGGGTCAACCACGCCCAGGGCCATCCGGTGACGGTCAGCGGGCTCTTCGCGGATGCGCTGGCCGTGGCCCTCACGGCGGCCGCGCTCACCGATGGCGATGTGGATCCCACCTGCGGGCAGTGCCTGGTCAGGCTCGGTTACGACCGGGACTTCACCCAGGCGCGGCGGCAGACAGGCCCCTTGCGCGAGCCGCCCGCGCCCGCAGGCGGCTGGCGCAAGGTCGAGCTTGACATGAGACGGCAGCGGGTCAGGGTCCCCGCGGGGATCCTGCTCGACCTGGGCGCCACCGCCAAGGCGCTGGCCGCCGACCGGGCGGCTGCCGCGATCCACACTGCCGTCGGCGGCGGCGTCCTGGTTAACCTGGGCGGTGACATCCGGGTGACCGGTGACCCGCCGGAGGGCGGCTGGCGAGTCGGGATCGCCGACGACGCCGACTTCGACACCAGCACCGCCAGCATCGAACCCCGCCAGGTGGTCACGATCCGCGACGGCGGACTCGCCACGTCAAGCCCGCTGGGACGAACCTGGCGGCGGGACGGTGCCGAGCTGCACCACATCATCGACCCGTCGACCGGGTGCCCGGCCAGTTCCTGCTGGCGGACCGTGAGTGTCGCCGCCGCGAGCTGCGTGGATGCGAACGTCGCGAGCACCGCAGCCATCCTGCGCGGCGAGCGGGCCATCGGATGGCTAGCGGAGCTCCGGCTGCCCGCCCGGCTGGTGCGTTACGACGGCGGCACCGTCACGGTGGCTGGCTGGCCAGCCGAGCCTGACCAAGGGCGCCCGGCATGAGCCTTGACTTTCACGGACCGGGCCTGTGGTACGCCACCCGGGCGACCGGCCTGGTGACGCTGCTGCTGCTGACCGTCAGCGTGCTGCTCGGCATCCTCACCGCGGGCCGGTTCGCCCGCGAGAACTGGCCCCGGTTCCTGTCCCAGGGCCTGCATCGCAACATCTCGCTGCTTGTGCTGGCGTTCCTGGCGCTGCATGTCGGCACGACGGTGATCGACACCTACACTTCCATCTCGCTGACCGCCGCGTTCGTCCCGTTCGCGTCCGCCTACAAAACGGCCTGGCTGGGCCTCGGCGCGGTCGCGCTAGACCTGCTTGTCGCGCTGGCGGCGACCAGCCTGGTCAGGAGGCGGCTGGGGTACAGGTCCTGGCGCCGAGTGCACTGGCTGTCCTACGCCTGCTGGCCGGTCGCCGTGGCGCACGGCCTTGGCATCGGCACCGACCGCAGCACCACCTGGGTGATCGTGCTGACCGCGGCCTGCGTCCTGTCAGTGCTCGGCACCACCACCTGGCGGCTCGTCGCCGGAGCCCGGCTCGGACCCGCCCGGTGACCGCGATCCAGAGGGGAACCGCGATCGTCCCGGCCGCCACAGCAACCATGGCCGTGCGATCACCGCGGGCCCCCCAGCGGCCCCGGCTTCCCCGGCTGCTCGCCGGGGCGGGCGGGCCCTGTGAGCTCCGGGAGCACGAACGGCGCTACGGGCCGCTCCCGGGCCGGGCGGGCGGCCGGCGGCCGGAGCGGCTGATCGACGTCGCCGAGGCCGCGGGCTTGACCGGCCGCGGCGGCGCCGGCTTCCCGGCGGGGCGCAAGATGCGTTCGGTCGCCGCCGGGCCTGGCCGCAAGGTGGTCCTCGCCAACGGCGCGGAGGGCGAGCCCGGCAGCCGCAAGGACTGGCTGCTGCTGACCAAGGTGCCTCACCTCGTCCTGGACGGGATCACGCTCGCGGCGCAGGCGGTCGGCGCGGACGAGGCCTACCTCTGCGTCCACGGAAACGAGCATGTCCTGCTCGACCGCCTCGGGGACGCGGTGGAAGAAAGGCGAGTCGCCGGGCTTGACCCGGTGCCGGTCCAGCTGGCCGGCCTACCGGGCCGTTATGTCGCCAGCGAGCAATCTTCGATCGTGCACTACCTGAACGAGGGGCCGGCTAAGCCCACCTTCTCCCCGCCCCGGCCGCACGAGCGCGGCGTGCACGGCAAGCCCACTCTGGTGCACAACGTGGAGACGCTGGCGCACCTGGCGCTGATCGCCCGCTACGGCGACCGCTGGTTCCGCGGGGCGGGCCTGCCGTCGGCTCCAGGCTCGATGCTGACCACGGTGAGCGGCGCGGTCAGGAGGCCCGGCGTCTACGAGATCGAGATGGGCACCCCCATCGGGCAGGTGGTGATGGGTGCGGGCGGCCCGGCCGAACCGCTGCAGGCGCTCCTGGTCGGCGGCTATTTCGGCGCCTGGCTGCCCGCCGAACAGGCCTGGCAGGTGCCGATGACCCACATGACGCTGAAGGCGGCAGGCGGGGCGCTGGGCGCAGGCATCGTCATCGCCCTGCCCGCTATGTCCTGCCCGATCGCGGAGACTGCCCGCGTGGTCCGCTACCTGGCCGAGGAGAGCGCGGGGCAGTGCGGCCCGTGCGTGCTCGGCCTGCCCGCGCTGGCGGACGCGCTGGGCCACCTCGCCTACTCGGGTGGCCGGGACGGTGCTGTCGATGACGTGGCCGCGCTTATCCCGCTGATTGAGGGCCGCGGTGCCTGCCGGCACCCGGACGGGGCCACCCAGCTGGTCCGCAGCCTGTTCCGGGCGTTCCCGGCGGACGCGCACCGGCACCAGTTGTTTGGCGCCTGCGAAGGCGTGCGACGGCCTCCTCTGCTGCCGCTGCCCGGGGACGAAGAAAGGGACTGGGACTGGGGATGACTGTCGGGCTTCGCGTCAACCCGATCGCCTGCGCGGGACACGGCATGTGCGCGGAGCTGCTGCCTGAGGTGATCGAGCTCGACCGGTGGGGATATCCGATCCTGGCCTCGGCGACGATTCCCCGGGCGCTGGCGGAGCACGCCAGGAGGGCCGCCCAGGCCTGTCCCACCCTGGCCCTGCTGGTCGAGGAGACGACAGGCAAGCACAGGTAAGCCCTTTACTCGTCACCGCCCCCGCCGCCCTGGACAGAGGAGGTAGCGCTGGGCGCCCCGGACGAGCAGGTCACCACCATCGTCACGGAGTTCGCGTCGGACTCGAAGGTCACCCTCGTCGCGGCGGCCGGTCCCCGCATGACGTCACCGGTCTCATAACCCTGGGTGGGACTCCAGGACACCAGGTACGAGCCGGCTGTGCCGCACTCGGCGAGCGCCGTTCCGCCCGGCGAGGTGAGCACGGTGCCGCCGGCCTGGGTCGGCGGCTGCGTCGGCGGCTGCGCGGCGGCGGACTGGGACGCAGAGGTCCGGGCCGACGGGCTGACCTTGGTCTCTCGCGGCTGGGCCGCAGGCACCGGGGTGGCCGTGGCCCGGGTCGCAGCCGGCCTGGCCGCAGCCGGCCTGGCCGCGGACGGCGCGGGGGCTGGTGAGCCGACTGTCGCCTCGCCTGCCTCGTGGGCGAGCGCGCGGTTCACGGCGCTGGTGGTCAGCTGCTGGCCCGGGCTAGCGGCAATGCCCTGGCCGAGCAGGGAGACGGCAAGCAGGCTGCCTGCGGTCGCGGCGGTGGCGCCGAGCAGCCAGGCCCCCACGCCCGCCAGGATGCGGATCTGCATCTCGCCGAGGGTCGCCGATTCTCACTTAAGAGCAGGTAAAGCCCGTCCTAAGAACCCCGCCCCAGCCGGCTCGGTGATATCGGATATACCGGCACGTAAGCCCGGCCAGCCGCTACCGTCACAGGTGTGGCCCAGCTGCTGCTTGTGGAAGACGACGCCGCCATCCGCGGTGCCCTGATCCGGGCCCTGACCGAACGCGGGCATGTGGTGACGAGTATGTCCACCGCCATGACCGCGCTCCAGCATGTCCTGGCCACGCCTCCGGACCTGATCCTGCTCGACCTCGGGCTCCCCGATCTCAGCGGATACGAGGCGTTGCGGATGATGCGGGCAGTCAGCTCGGTCCCGGTCGTAGTGGTTACCGCTCGTGATGACGAAGCCGACATCATCCGGGTCCTCGACGCAGGGGCGGACGACTACGTGATCAAGCCGTTCGGTGCGGGCCAGATCGAGGCCAGGATCCGTGCGGTGCTCCGCCGGGCAGCCCAGGGTGAGCCAGACGCCGCGGGCCCGCTCCTGGTCGGCGGACTGCGGCTAGACCCGGAGGGACATGAAGCTACCCTCGATGACGTCCGGCTCGACCTGAGCCGGCGTGAGTTCGACCTGCTGCACTACCTGGCGCTGCACGCCGGCCAGGTGGTAGCCCGGCGGGATCTGCTGACCCACGTCTGGCGGATGCCCTACGGCGGTGCGGACAAGACGGTCGACGTGCACGTGTCGTGGCTGCGCAGGAAGCTCGGCGAGACCGCTCAGCACCCTCGCTACCTGCATACCGTCCGGGGGGTCGGGATCAAGCTAAGCCCGCCCCCATGAGACTTCGCGTTATCCTCCTCGTCGTCGCCACCAGCTCGCTGGTGCTTGTCTCTTTCTTGGTCCCGCTCGCCCTCGTGCTGCGCACGCTGGCCGCCGACCGAGCGATCAGCGCCGCCACCGCCCAGGCCCAGTCGATGGCCCCGCTTGTCACCACGCTGGGACCCGCCAGCTTGCGGCTGACAGTGGACCAGGTGAACGCGGCGACCGATAACCCGGTCACGATCTTCCTGCCGTCGGGAAACGAGCTCGGTCAGCCCGCGCCCATGTCACCGGCGGTGCTGCTGGCCCGTCACGGCCGCAGCTTCTCCGCGCAGGCCCCCGGCGGAGAACAGGTCCTGGTGGCCGTGCAGGGCCTGGCCGGGGGCCCGGCCGTGATCCGCACCTTCGTTCCCGGCTCGGTGCTGCGCCACGGGGTCACCAGAGCCTGGTTGCTGCTCGGCGCGGTCGGCTTGCTCTTGCTGGTGCTCAGTGTCGCGGTCGCGGACCAGCTCGCCAGGTCCCTGGTCCGCCCGCTCACCGCGCTCGCGCGCGTGTCCGACCGGCTGGCCGCCGGGGATCTCTCCGCCCGGGCCGAGGTGGCCGGGCCACCCGAGGTGCGCCGGGCCGGCGCCGGGCTGAACCGGCTGGCGGTCCGCATCGGCGAGCTGCTCGCGCACGAACGGGAAACCGTGGCTGACCTGTCCCACCGGCTGCGGACTCCGCTGACCGCCCTGCGGATCGACGCCGAATCGGTCCGGGACAGCGCAGAGGCGGAGCGACTGCTCGCCGATGTGAGCTCGGTGGAACGCACGGTCAGCGAGATCATCCGCGAGGCCCGGCGCCCGGCCGGAGGCACCCCCATGTGCGACGCGGCCCAGGTGATCACCGACCGCGCCGCGTTCTGGTGGCCCCTGGCCGAGGACCAGGACCGCCGGGCGCATGGCTGGTAGTCGCCGATGACGGACCTGGCTTCGGGGAGGCCGACCCCACCCGGCGCGGGCAGTCCAGTGGTGGCTCTACCGGCCTGGGCCTGGACATCGCCCGGCGTATCGCCGAAGCCTCGGGCGGGACCATGATCCTGGGCCGGTCAACGTCCGGCGGCGGTTCGGTAACTCTAGGACTCGGCTCCCCCGTCGGCCCGCCCGAGGAAGGACGCCGCCACCGCCGGTCCCGGTTCAGGCTGCGGACCGGGACCGGCTCGCGATGAAAGGACGTGCTGCTGCCCTATCCCACCTTCTCCTCAGGCAGGATCACGATGTACCCGTCCGTTCCGTGCACGCGGATCCGCTGCCCGTCCCGGATCAGCCGGGTGGCATCCTGCACCCCCACGACGGCCGGCAAGCCGTACTCCCGTGCGATCACCGCGCCATGGGTCATGAGGCCCCCCACCTCCGTCACCAGGCCCTTGATCGCGACGAACGCAGGCGTCCAGCTGGGGTCCGTGTAGGCGGTGACCAGGATGTCGCCCTCGTCGAGATCGGCCTCGGCCATGTCACCGATGACGCGGGCCCGTCCCTCGACGGTCCCGGCGGAAACGGGCAGGCCGGTCAGCGCGCCGGCCGGGACATCGGCGCGCCGGTACGACCCGGCGACGACCTCGCCATCGGAGGTGAGCACCCGGGGCGGTGTGAGTGCTTGATATGACCGATGAGCGTCCTTGCGCTGGCGGATGAGCTCGTCATCCACCTGGTTCGTGCGCACGACGTCGCGGAGTTCGGAGAACCTGAGGTAGAAGATGTCTTCCCGGTCACGAAGTACCCCGGCTCGCACGAGGCGCCCGGCCTCTGCCAGCAGGGCCTGCTTGTAGACGAAGTAGCGGCTGACCATGCCGTACTTCGGATACTCCCGGTATCCGGTAAAGGTCCGGACCCGGTCGATCATCCGCTTGGCCTCTTCGGCCCTCCGCTCCCCCTCTGGCCGCTCCCCCTCTGGCAGGGCCCGCAAGCGCGCCAGCAGCTCCTGCTCCTTCTCCAGGGCCTTCTGCCGGCCTTGCTCGAAGCGCCGCTGGCCGGCGCCCGGCTCGAAGTTCTTGATGTTGCCGAGGATCATGGGCACCAGCGTGGTGGGGCGTTCGCTCCACCGTGGCTTCGTGATGTCGATCTCGCCGACGCAGCGCATGCCGTATGTGTCGAGGTAGGCACCGATGGCGTCGCGGGCTTCGCGCCCGCCTGCGAGCGCGGGCAGTTCGTCAAGGAAGTTCTCGTCCTCGACGTGCTGCAGGAAGGCCACCACGTCCGGATGCGGGCGGATCACGTCCGCGACGTCCAGGAGCGCCAGCCCCATCTCCGACGTGACGTTGCCGGGGACGGACTGCGTGAGCGTGTCGGCCGCGTTCTTCTCGCCCAGCCACGCCAGCATCTGGTCGTTGAGCCACCAGGTGGCCTGCATCCCCGCCATGATCACCGGGAGGCTCTGCGGATCGAACAGGATCCGCCTCAGCTCCTGGAGGTCCGCACTGATGAAGTCGAGCAGCGCCGGGCCGGCCTTCGTCCGGATGTCGCGCTTCAATGTGGCGATGGAGGCCTGGCTGCGCTCGACCAGAGCGGCGACGATGGCCGGATCGGCCGGGATCGCAGCGGGCGTGCTGTCCGCCGCGGCCTCGTACCGCCCCGGGCCCTGGTCCGGGCCCCGGTCCGGGCTGCGGTCCGGGTCCGGGAGGGCCGGGATGAAGTCGCCGCGTTCGATGATGACCTGCAGCGCGTCCCCGATCAGAGGATCGGATCTCCCCAGGAGCTTCAGCAGGGCGGCACGGCTCGCGGGCGAACCCAGCGCCTCGGTGACGTCGACGAACAATCTCCCGCCGGCCTCGGACATGGGCCGCCGGGTGGTCAGCTGCCACACGGAGAGCCCCAGGGGCTTCATGGCGTCGGTCATCATCTGCTGATGACCGACGGAGATGTAGACGTGGTTCTCCTGATCGCTGCTCGCGGGGATGGGGAACAAGGTGGTGATGGGCCGGCTCTGGACCACCTGGAACCCGTCGTCAACCAGGCACCACTCGATGTCCTGGGGGCGGCCGAAGTGCGTTTCGATCCGCCGGCCCAGCTGAGCGAGCCGCACGATCTGCGCATCGGTCAGGGCTGGCTGCTCCTGACCGGCCGGCTCGATCGCCACTTCCCGCGTTCCGCCGGAAGGCCGGGCCTGGATGGCGAGCTTTTTGGCGGCGACTGCCCTGGCGACAACTTCACCGTCCCGCACCGTGTAGACGTCCGCGTTCACCAGGCCCGCGACCAGGGCCTCGCCGAGGCCGAAGGTGGCCTCGATGGAGACGACCTTCCGGTCGGAGCTGACGGGGTCGGCCGTGAAGAGGACGCCGGCCGCCTGCGGGAAGAGCATCTGCTGCACGACCACGGCCATCTGGACCTTCCGGTGGCCGAAGCCGTTCCGCAGCCGGTAGGTCACGGCCCGCTCGGTGAACACCGACGCCCAGCATCGGCTGACGTGCGTGAGGATCGCAGCCAGCCCCAGGACGTTCAGGTACGTGTCCTGCTGGCCCGCGAAGGAGGCCGTGGGCAGGTCCTCCGCCGTCGCGCTTGACCGGACGGCGTAGGCAGCTTGCCCGCCGAGCCGGGTGACCGAGCGGGTGATCGCCGCCGCCAGCTCGTCAGGGATGGCGATCCCCTCGAGGGTCCGGCGGATCTCCGCACTGAGCGTGCGGATCGCATGCCGGTCGTCGGGGTCCAGGCCCGACAGCCGATCGACCTGATCGTCGATCCCAGGCACCGCTGTCATGATCAGCCGGAAGGCGTCCGTCGTCACGCAGAAGGCAGCCGGCACGCGAATGCCTTCGATCCGCGAAAGCTCCCCGAGCTGCGCGCCCTTGCCGCCAACCAGCGCGACCTGCGTCTTGTCGATCTCCTCCAGACCCAGCACGTAGCGCTCGATCACCCTCATCTCGTTCCTCCCCCGCGCGAGTCAGGTCGGCCACAGCCCGGGCGCGGAGATCACCGAAGCCGTAAGGTGTGAAGCCTATGTCGCTGGACACAACAGATCTTCTGCCAGATGAGACCGTCTTGCTGAGCAAGAAGGCGAACGCGCTCATCAGACCCGACGAGCACGGACTGAGCCGCTTCGCGTTCGACCATCTGATGGGCACGGTCGGCATGGCCGGCCAGGAGGCGATCGGCGGCCACCTGTACCTGACCAGCTACCGTCTGCTGTTCAAGGCCCATGCGGTCAACCGGCTCCGCGGCGAGTTCAGCATCTTCCTGCCCACCATCCAGCAGGTACGCAACGCCTCCTCCGGCATCGCGCGGAAGGCCGAGATCGTCACAGGGACCCAGCGCTACACCTATGTCGTGTGGGGTGTGCCCGCCGTCATCGCAGCCATCGACCGCGCCAGGACCGCGCTGGACCCAGCCGCGGTCGCCCGGCTGACCAGCCTGGCTGTGGAGCACCCCGAGGCACTGGGCGACGGTCTTGAGGTGGCGGGCGGAATCGAGGCCGTCAACCGGACGCTCACCCAGATGACCCACCCCTTCACGGCGGCCCAGTTCGACGGGTTTGCCCCGCTCAGCAAGTCCACCGCGCTGAATCTCACCGAGCTGCTCAACCTGCGCCAAGACGCACCCTGACCCGTTATCCGCCGGTCCCGCCGCATCAGGATCCGGTGCTGGTGGCGGCGTTGCCGCCCACGTCGGCGGAGTGTACCGTTTGGTACATGAAGCCAGTACGGGTGAGCATCGACGTTTCCCAGGCACGGGAGGATGTCTACGACTTCCTCGACGTGCTCGCCAACCACGAGCTCTTCACCGACCACATGATGCGCGACTGGCGGTACGCGGGGCCGGCGCGGGGCGTCGGCGCGAAGGCCAAGGTAACGGCCGTCGCCGGCGGCCGCGCCGACACTCTCGACATGGAGGTCATCGAAGCCGAGCGGCCGACGCGGAACGTGGAGCGCAACGTCGGCGCGAGCGGCCGCGTCCTGACCGGGACCTACACGCTGGCCGACCTTCCTGGCGGAGGAACCCGGATCACCTTCGAATCCGCCTGGCAGCGAGTCCCGCGCGGCGAAGCCCTTGCCGCGCCGCTGGTCCGTGCCATGGTCCGCCGCGGCAACAAGCGCGCCCTGGAGCGCCTCGCCGGGCAGCTGCGGGATCACAAAGCCGCCGACGCCAGCGGCTGAGCGCGGATACGCACGATAACGGAACAGGTTACTGGTAGCCGAGCAGGTCCGCCATCAGTTCCATCTGCTGGTCGAAGTATTCGGCGTGGGCGTCGATCACGTTGTTGAACTGGCCGAAGAGCTCGAAGCTGAGCACGCCGAACAGCTGCACCCAGCTGGTCAGCCCGAGCATGAGCCGGTCTTCTGGTAGTCCGGGCGCGATGGCGTCGGCCGCGCGTTTCAGGTCGGAGCGCACGACGCCGGTGAGCCGGGCGGCCGTGCCGATCCCGGCGGCCGTGGCCGGGATGCTCGTCCGCGCGCCCGCGGCGGACCCGTCCGACAGGATGCGCGCGAGTACCGCAGGGGTCCGGACCGCGGCCGGGATGGTGTCGTGCGGTGCCTTGTACCCGGGCACCGGACTGCCGTACAGCAGCGCGTACTCCGCCGGGTTGGCCAGCGCCCAGCCGCGCACGGCGCGGGCCGCCGCCAGCCAGCGCGCCCGGAGGTCGCCGCGGTCGGCCACGGCCGCGTCGGCGGCCTCGACGGTCTCGCCAAGCGCGTTGTAGGCATCCACGATGAGCGCGGTCAGCAGGTCGTCCCGGCTGGCGAAGTAACGGTAAAGCGCCGACGACACCATACCCATGTCGCGCGCGACCGCCCGCAGCGAAAGGTTCGCCCCGTCAGTTTCCAGGTGCCGGCGCGCGACCGCCTTGATCTCGCTGGTCATCTCGGCCCTGACCCGGGCTCGGATCGATCCCGCTGGCATGAGGGAGATTATTGCACGCAAACGAGATCATTGCTCTTGCGGGATGCGGGACACGACTGGCAGACTATTGCTTACAAGAGAGATCAATGATCTCTAAACAGTGCACTGGGCACCTTCCGGTAGGCAGGTGGGTCTTCCGCACCACGCATCGCGTCGGCACGAAGACCCTGCCGGGCCCCGTGAGCAGGAGGGACGCATCACATGTCAAAGCACGTCGTGGTCGGAGCCGGGCCGGTAGGGACCGCCGTCGCGGTGCTGCTGGCGCAGCGCGGCGACCACGTCCGGCTGGTCACCCGCCGGGGCACCGGCCCGCAGCAGCCGGGGATCGAGCTCGTGGCCGCCGACGCAACCGACTCCGGGCAGCTCACCGAGCTCGCCACAGGAGTCGCTGCCCTGTACAACTGCGCCAGCCCGCCGTACCACCAGTGGCTCACCGGCTGGCCGCCGCTGCACGCCGCGTTCCTGGCCGCCGCCGAACGCACCGGCGCGGTGCTGGCCACGATGAGCAACCTGTACGGCTACGGGGCGCCCGGCGGCCCGATCACCCCGCAGGCCCCGATCGCGGCCACCCATCCCAAGCTGCTGCTGCGGGCGCGGATGTGGGACGACCAGCTGGCCAGGCACCAGGCGGGCCGGATCCGCGCCGTCGAAGTCCGCGCCAGCGATTACATCGAAGCGAACTCACTGCTTTCCCTTGGGATCGGCAAGGCCGTGCTGGCGGGAAAGCGCGGGTACGTACCCGCTCCGCTGGACGTCCCGCACAGCTGGACCTCCGTGCACGACTGCGCGAAGACCCTGGCCAGGGTGGCCGCAGATGAGCGGGCGCACGGTCAGGTGTGGTTTGCCCCGGCCAACCCGGCGCTGACCATACGGCAGCTGGCGGCCAGGTTCGCCGAAGCCAACAAGGCGCCCGCGCCGAAACTCACGCCGATCCCGTATCCCGTGCTGTGGACCAGCGGGCTGTTCTCCCCGATGATCAGGGAACTGCGAACCACCCGCTACCAGTTCACCCAGCCGTTCATCATCGACTCAAGCGCCACCACCAGGGAACTTGGCCTGCCACCCGGCCCGCTGGACGAGGCACTGCGCGACACCGCGGCCCGGCTGCGCCGCTGAGCCCTCGTAGGCTGAGCTGCTACCGGTGAACCTGGCGCCCCGTAGCGTGCGCATGATGGCGTGCCACCGCCGGGTGACGGCCGCGGCCCGCTCTCCCGCCTGCCGGTCAGCCTGGAGCTGCTCGGTGTAGCTCTTGCCGCGTTCTGCTTGGTAGATCTGGTAACCGCTGTTCATGTTCATGCCGTCACCGTAGGAAAGCCGTGTTCCCGCGGTGTTCCCGCGCGCGAGACAATGGCAGGCGTGGAATCCCTGGTGCAGGTCAGGCTGCTCGGCCCGTTCGAGGTGAGCACGGGCGGCCGCACGGCTGGCCCGTGGCCGCGGCCCAGCGCTCGGCGGCTGTGCCAGCGCGTGCTTATCGCCCCGGGCCGCCGGATCAGCCGCGATCTGGCCTGTGAGGACCTGTTCCCCGACTCCGATCCCTATGCCGCGGCCCGGGCGGTGTCGAAGGCGCTGTCCATGGCCCGCGCGGCCCTGACCGAGACGGCGCCAGAGCTGCTCGCCGCCGACCTCAGCCACATATGGGCCACGCCAGCCGCCCTGGTAGACGCCGATCAGCATGAGGCAGCCCTTCGTCGGGCGCTGCGACTGTCCCCTGGCCGCGCCCGTGACGACCTGCTCACCGTCACCCTCGCGCAGGACGGCGAACTGCTGGCCGACGAGCCGTACGCGGACTGGGCGCTGCGCCCGCGCGAGCGGCTGGCCGAACTCCGCCAGGAAGCGCGCCTGACCCTGGCCAGGGACCGTACCAAGGGCGCCGGGCAATCCTCGGCACAAGCGGTGACCCAGGCATGGGAGGACTGTTTCGAGCACGACCCGGCCTGCGAGGAAGCGGCGGC
Organism: Streptosporangiaceae bacterium; assembly: GCA_050013055.1. Classification (GTDB taxonomy): domain Bacteria; phylum Actinomycetota; class Actinomycetes; order Streptosporangiales; family Streptosporangiaceae; genus Palsa-504. The sequence continues at coordinate 23,536 of JBEKGC010000046.1, read as the reverse complement.
CGCCCTGATCCGCGCCTACGCCGGCGACGGCCGCCGCGAGCTCGCCGTGCGAGTGTACGAGCGATGCGCCACCGCCCTCGGTGAACTCGGCCTGCGCATCCCCCCGTCCCTGGCCGAGCCGCTGGCGACGGCGCCGGTAGCCCCGGTAGCCCCGCAGCGCCAGGAGGAGGTGCGGACCGTCACCATACTGTCCGCCGAGGTGGCAGCCCCGCCCGCGCTGGGACTCGAAGGCATGCGCGATGCCCTGACCGCATCCCTGACGGCGGTCATCGCCGAGGCAGAAACCCTGGGCGGCACCGTGATGGCGCTATCAGGCAGCGGTCTGCAGGCAATGTTCGGCGCCCCGCAAGCACACGAAGACGACCCGGAACGCGCCGTCCGTTCTGCCTTCCGGGCCCTGCAGGCACCAGCGCAGTCGCAGCTCAGGATCGGCATAGAGACCGGTTCCGCGCTGCTCGGCCCGATCGGCGGCGGCACCCACGTCGAGTACGGCGCCGTCGGCGACGTCGTCGGCCAGGCAGCCGCCCTCCAGTTCGCGGCCAAACCCGGCACCGCCCTGATCGGCCCGGCCACCCGCGCCGCGGTCAACCACCTGTTCACCTGGGGTGAGACCGTCCCGGTAGGCCCGCTCCAGGCGACCAGCCTGGCCGGGCTGCGGCCAGTCCCGGCTGGTCGCCATTTCCTGCTCGGCGGCCAGGTCCCGCTGGCCGGCCGTCAGGCGGAACTGGCGGTGCTAGGCACCGCGCTGCGCAACCTGGCCCGCGGCCGCGGCTCCGTGGTCCTGTTGACCGCCGAGCCTGGCCTCGGCAAGACCCGCTTGGTCCACGAGTGCCGCAAGCGCGCGTCGGGCTCGCTATGGCTGGAAGGGCGCGGCACGTCCTACGCCGCCGCCACCCCGTATGGCCTTTACCAGCAGGTACTGGCGAGCTGGCTGGGCGTCGCCCCCGATCAGCCGGAAGCGGTACTGCGCCCCGCGCTGGAAGCCGCGAGCGCCGACCTGTTCCCGCCGCTGGCACGCATGCTGGGCCTGCCGTCTGGCGCAGGCCGGATGAGTCCCGAGGAACAGCAGCGCGCCATCTTCGCGGCGATGCACGAGCTGATCGAGCGGCTGACCGCGAAACGGCCCGTGGTCCTCGTCCTGGAGGACCTGCACTGGGCCGACGCGACGTCCCTGCACCTGACCGCGCACCTGGCCCGCCTGGCCGCCGCCCGGCCGCTGCTCATCCTGGCGACATGCCGCCCGGGCACCGAGGTGCCACTGCTAGGCAGTGCTCTCGTAAACCACCTGACCCTCGCCCCGCTCCCGCCGCACGCGGAACGCGAACTCGCGGGTTCCTTCGTCGGTGCCGCGGCCAGCTCAGAAATCCTGGACGCCATCCTGGACGGCACGGAAGGCAATCCGCTGTTTCTGGAGGAACGTCTGGCGTCCCTGGTCGAGACCCGCGCCCTTACCCGCGACCATGGCGTCTGGCACCTGCGCACGGATGCCCCCGTCCAGCTGCCCCAGGCCCTTGAGCGCCTGGTCCGCTCCCGCGTCGACCGCCTCACCCCGTACGCCCGTAGCGCGATCCGCGCCGCCGCGGTGATCGGCGTGGAGTTCTCCCTTCCGCTGCTGACCGCGGTGTGCGACACAGCCACCCCGCCGGTCATCGACGAGCTGTGCGCCCGCGACCTGATCCGCCAGATCCCCGGAGCCGTTAGCTCCATCGAGACCGCCCCCGGCCCGGCACCCAGCCCGACCTTCCGCTTCCGGCACGCCATGATCCAGGAGGCGGTCTACGGGGGCCTGCTGAGCGCCGAACGCCGGCTGCTGCACGGCCGCGTCGCCTGGACCCTCGAGGAAAGCTCGGCAGGCTGCCTGGCTGAGGTCGCGGCCATCCTCGGCACCCACTTCGCCCTGGCCGATGAGCCAGAACGGGCCGTTTGTTACCTCCAGCAGGCCGCCGACCAGGCCACCGACGCTTTCGCCAACACCGAGGCGATCGCGTCCTACCGCAGTGCCCTGACGCTCATCGATAGCGGTACGCAAGCAGCGCGGCTGAACGCCAAGCTGGCCAACGTGCTGTGGCGTACCGCGCACCGCGCCGAGGCCAGGGATGCGTTCGACGCGGCCCTGCGCCAGGTCGACGACGCTGACGTGCTGTTCCGCGCGCACCTGCTGACCCGGTATGGCCGCCTGGAGATGGCCGAGAATCGGGGTGCCGCGGCGATGCAGGCCTTCGACGCCGCCGAAGCCCTGCTGGCTCCGTTGCTGGCTCCGTTGCTGGCTGGTGATATGGCGGCGGCGGACGACGAGACCGTGGACCAGTGGCTGGAGCTGATGGTGGACGGCCGGGCCGATCTCCTGGCCATATCCGGGCAGGAGGACCTGGGCCTGGCGACGCTGCGAGCCGTCCAGCCGGTGCTCGAAGCCCGCGGCTCGCCCGCCAGGAAGACCAGTTTCTACCACGTGCTCGGTACGGCGCGGGTGCTCCGCAACCGCTATCGCGTCGACGACACTGACCTTGCGAACCTCCGGCTGGCCGCGGCCGCCGCCACCGAATCCGAGGAAAAGGACCTCGGCTACGCCACATTCTTCGTCGGCTGGGGCCTGCTGCTGCACGGTGATCTAACGGCGGCGCAGGAATACCTGGAGAATGCCCTGGCGCTGGCCGAGCGGATCGGCGAGGCGATCCTCGTGTCGGAGTGCCTGGTCAATCTGAGCTTCACCGCGGTGCGCCGCCACGATACCGAGGCGGCGCGGTCCCTGATGCACCGCGCCCAGGCCGCCGCCGTAGCCACGGCCGGCTTCAGCCTCCCCGTCGAGACCACCGCCTGCCGGGCCTGGCTCGCATGGCAGGACGGCCGCCCCGAGGAAGTAGTTGCTCTCGCCGCCCAGATCGTGGCCGAGAACCGCACCACTTACCACGCCCCCGAAGGCCATTCCCCGCACAACTGGGTCTACCTGTGGCCCCTGATCGCCACCCACCTGGACGCAGGAAACGTCGAGGCCGCGGCAGCAGCCGCCGGCCGGCTGCTTGACCCCGGACAGCTCCGGTTCCCCGACCCGCTGGACGCCGCACTAACGGCAGCCTGCACCGCCTGGTCCCAAGGCGACCTCGCCACCACCGCCAGCGCCCTGAGAGCAGCCGTAGCTCAGGCCCAGCACCTCCACTACTGTTAACCGGCACACCCGCTAACCGGCACACCTGCTAGGCGTCTTCCTCGTCGATGCGCGCGAGGGCGAAGCCGACGTGCACGAGGACCCAGTCCCCGACGGCGGCTTCCTCGTCAAGCAGGGCCAGGCTGACAGAGCGCCGGACCCCGGATACCTCCACAGTCCCGACCCGGAATTCAGGTGCGGTGAGCGGATCTGGCGGAGTGGTCAGAGTAGATCCTGCGGGCCGAACTCGGCCACTAACATGCTGCTGTCCGACATAGGCGTAGCAAACTGACCGGAGGTGGAGGTGTCCGTTGCGGGTAGCGCAGGCTGTGCATCGTGCGGGGGCCTGCCGGCGGACATGCACCTCGGTGCCGAGGGGCCGTTGTGTGACCGCTGTTTCGACGATCGCGTCGTGGCTGGCACCGGCCTGCCGCGCTTGCCCGACGCGCCTCCTCCGGTGACGATCAACGATGCCGACGGTACATCCCACACGATGATCTACCGACTATCACGCGGGCCGGCTGGTATCTCGGCACGCCTGGTCGAGCAGGACTCGCCATCGGACGGCGGCTACGAGTTCGAGGAGTTCGGCGACCATTACGCCGACCCGAAAATGCTCCTGGACCTGGTCACTGTGCGCGCCGACACCGAGATGGCCCGTCGCAGCCTCACCCGGGCCGACTCAGGACGGTGGGAGATCTATCACGATGAGGGTCGCCTTGCCGACGAGGTCGTCGGTCGAATCGAGACGGTCAGCCCATTCGGCCCGCTGACGCTGGTCGTGGACGGTCATGCCGTCAGCTGGGACGAGTTGGGCCAGGCTCTCTCGCCGTATGAAGGATGGCAATTCGTCCTCCGCATCACAGACCGATTCGGTGATCCCCGACTGTAAAGAACACGCTCGGTGCTCCGCTCCATCCGACTGGGCACCACGCAACGGCGGGCAGTGCGTACTCCCGGCCACATCTGGCCCGAGGGTGACGCGGGCTGGCGCTTGCAGCTTGCAAGTCGATCCCGCGAATTATCGGATGGTACTGAGGGTGTCGCGTGACTGCTGGGTGTCCTGGTTCAGAACTGGAGCCGTGGTGGTCTTCCCGCGTACATGGCAGGCCGCCCGGACCAGGGCCAGGGGAACGAGCAGGGCCGCGGGCCGGAGATCGTGGATAGTTAGCTCCTTATTTCGACGCTTACGATCCACAATCGCTGGCGGGGCGGACGGGGCCGGGGCGGGAGGTTCAGGTGAGGCGGGCGGGGCGCGCGGGAACGGGACTACCGGCGGCGGGCCGCCAGATAGCTGTGCGACAGCCTTTACTGGCTGGCTGGCCGACCTCAAAGGTCGCATCCACGCCGCCCAGCTTGTCCAGGCTGGCGCGAAGTCGGTCGTCGGGGTCTACTCCAGCGCCGTCGCCGCCGGGGCCGCGCAGCGGCGAGCCGACGAGCTAGGTCTCGCATGCCAGTACGTTGTCGGCGCCGTACCCGGCGTCCCGCTCGCGGACGGCGTCGCGGGCCTCGTCTACACCGGGAAGGGCGCGCTCATCTGCGCGGCGACCTCATCATCCTGGCCGCGCAGCTGGCGCGACGACGGCCCAGGATCGTATCCCCGCACGACGGCCTGCCTGTGATCACCGGACCGCGTGAAATCGCAGGTCAGGCTACCGGACGTCATGAGCACCTCCGGCCGGGCTTGACCGCATGAAGATGCGGCCGCGGGCATGGCTGCGCCGCTGTTTCCGGCGCAGTCATGGCCGCAGCTTTGGGACAAGGCCGCGGATGGTCTCGTCGACGGACTTGACCGCGCCGTGGCGGCGGCGGATCACGTCGGCGATCAGCCCGGTCCAGCCGGTCTGGTGCGACGCACCGAGCCCGGCGCCGTTGTCCCCGTGGAAGTACTCGTTGAACAGCAGGTTGTCCTTCCAGGCGGGGTCGTGCTGGAGCTTGTCGACCCACCCGAAGCAGGCACGGCGGCCGTCCGGGCCGACGGCGAACAGCGAGATCAGCCGGTCCTGGAGATCCAGGGCGATCAGGTCCAGGGGCATCCTGTGGCCCGATCCTGCTGGGTACTCGATGGTGAGCTCGTCCCCGAAGTACAGGTAGTACCGTTGCAGCACGCTGATGACCAGGTAGTTGAGCGGGAACCAGACCGGGCCGCGCCAGTTGGAGTTGCCGCCGAACATCGGCGTGGTCGACTCGGCCGGCTCGTAGTCGACCGTAGCGCTGACTCCCTCGACATCGAGCTGGTAGGGGTGGTCGCGATGGTAGGCGGACAGGGCCCGCAGCCCGTAGGGAGACAGGAACTCGCCCTGGTCGAACAGCCGGGCCGCGATGCGCTGCAGGCGGTCGGTGCCCGCCACGCTGAGCAGCAGCTGACGCTGGCCCGGGGCGCCGCGGACGCGCCCCTGCTCGTCCAGCTTCGCCGGGTCGGCCGCACCCTGCCGGCGCAGCAGGCCGGCGAACTGCTTGCCGAGGGTGAGCGACTCGGTCACCCAGCTCTCGTCGATCACCGCGGCGGACAGCGCGGGAATGATCCCGACCATCGACCGGTACCGCAGTGGTACGGCGGTCCCGTCCGGAGTGAGCAGCCGGTCGTAGTAGAGCCCGTCGGCTTCGTCCCACAGACCCTGGTCGTCCATGGCCGCGCTGATGGCGGCGAAGTGCTCGAGGAACTTGATGACCAGGTCGACGGCCGGCTGGCGGCCGCTGCGCTGCAGCACGCCCGCGATGCCGGCCATGGCGATCGCGTAGAAGGCCATCCACCCGGTGGCGTCGGACTGCTCCAGAATGCCGCCGACCGGCAGGTGGGAGCGGTCAATCGGGCCGATGTTGTCCAGGCCGAGGAAGCCGCCCTCGAACACGTTGTTGCCGCCCGTGTCTTCCCGGTTAACCCACCAGGTGAAGTTGACCAGCAGTTTGTCGAATATCCGGCTGAGGAAGTCCAGGTCGCGGCCGCCGTCGATGGCGAACACCTCGAGCGCGGCCCAGGCTTGCACCGGCGGGTTGACGTCGGAAAAATCCCACTCGTAGGCCGGCAGTGCCCCGTTGGGGTGCTGGAACCATTCCCGGCACAGCAGGATCAGCTGGTACTTGGCGAAGGCCGGGTCGACGTGGGCCAGCGCCACGCAGTGGAAGGCCAGGTCCCAGGTCGCGAACCAGGGGTATTCCCATTTGTCGGGCATGGACATGAGGTCGAACGCGTCGAAGTGGCGCCAGCGGGCGTTCCGCCCGTCGCGCCGGCCCGGCGGGGGCGGCGGCTGGGTGGGGTCACCGTCGAGCCAGCGGGCCACGTCGTAGTTGTAGAGCTGCTTGCTCCACAGCAGCCCGGCGAAGGCCTGGCGCATCACCCGCGCCTCGTCGGGGCCGGCCGTCTGCGGGGTGAGCTCGGCGTAGAACTCGTCGGCCTCACCCCGGCGCTGCTCGATGACGCGGCCGAACCCATCCCCGAGCGCGTTCGCCGCGCCGTCCTGTCCCACCTCCGTGGCGCCGGCCCCCGCTGTGTTCGCCGGCGCAGGGGGCGCCGGACGCAGCCGCAGCCGCAGTTCGGCCGTTTCGCCGGGCGCGATGGTCAGCCGGTACCACAGCGCGCACTTGGTCCCGCGCTGATCGGGATTGACGGTGGGCGCCCCGTGAATCACATGGTCGTTGATCCCGTCCTTGGGGTACGGCGTCGTCGGCGTCGCGCCGAAGAGGAGTCTGACGTTGGTCTCGTTCTCACAGAACAACGGGACCGGGCTGACGCCGTCCGGGCCCGGGCCGGCCAGCAGCTCGAGGGAGCCGAGGAAGGGGTGCTCGGTCTTGATGACGGAACCACCGGAGCCGGCCAGCAGCGGCCTGGGCGCATCCGCATCCCATGACCAGGTGTTGCGGTACCACGCGGCGGGCAGCACGTGCACGGTGTCGGTGTCCGGGCCAGCGTTGGTCACCCGGACCGTCATCAGCACGTCGGCTGGGTCAGCTTTAGCGTAGCTGACCTCGGTGATCCAGTAGCGGTTCTGGTCGAACACGCCGGTGTCGAGCAGCTCGTACTCCGGGTCGTGCTTACCGCGCCGGCCGTTCGTCGCGCGCAAGTCCTCGTACGGGAACGCGTTCTGCGGGTAGTGGTACCGCCACAGGTTCCAAGCGTGGCTGGGCACCGCGTCCAGGTACCACCAGTACTCCTTCACGTCCTCGCCGTGATTGCCCTCGGCGCCGGTCAGCCCGTAGGGGCGCTCCTTAAGGATCGGGTCGCGGCCGTTCCACAGCGCCAGCCCCAGGCACAGCCGCTGCTCCACGTCGCAGAAGCCGGCCAGGCCGTCCTCGCCCCAACGGTAGGCCCGGGACCGGGCGAGGTCGTGCGACAGGTAACCCCATGCCTCACCGTCTGCGCTGTAATCCTCGCGGACCGTCCCCCACTGGCGCTCACTCACATACGGTCCCCACAGGTACCAGTCGCTGGCCTGCCGCAACCCGTTCTCGAGCCGCCCGAATCCAGCGACCCGCTGACTCTCAACGCCCATGACCAGGCTCCTGCCTTGTTGGTGCGGGGGGCACCACGGGTTCGTTCGGGATAATCCAAGTCTTCATTCCGAACGGTAGCGTGCTTCCCGCTCGCACTCCGATGTCGGTATCAGACGCGGGAGAGGACAGCCACGCGTCATTACTTGACGGGTCGACGACTGCGCGGTAGGTTCTGTTTCACGGCTTACACGCGTTACACGCACAAGGCATGCAAGTGAGGAAGTTGACATGGCGAAGCCAGGGGCCACCCGCGTCGAGAAGCACGTCCGGTCGGTCTTTCCCGACGGCGTCATCAGCCGGGTCCAGGTACTGGAGTACGGGGATGACCCGGCGGTAGAGCCGGGCGACATCGCGATCCGGGTCTTCTTCCCCCGGCCGGACCGGCCCGAGGGCGAGGAAGCCGACGAGGACATCGTCGAGTCTTTCGGGGAAGCCAACCGCGAGCGCCTCAAGAAGCTGAACGACGAACTGCCCCGCGCCATCGCGTGGGTGGAGTTCGAGCCTGACCGGCCGGCCGGGGCGGAGGAGCCCCGCCGTCATGTCCTGAAGCTCGGCCGCGAGGGCCGGGCCGCTAAGCCGCTGGATGAAGCGTCCGAGGAATTCACCCCCGTCATGACGCGGCTCGGGCCTGCCGACCTGGCCGCCGTGGACATGCTGATCACCGCGGGCATCGCGGGCAGCCGCGCGGAGGTGCTGCGCTGGGCGGTGGGCCGCATCCGTGAGAACCCGGCCTACGCGCAGCTCCAAGACCGGGTGCATGAGATCAGCGAGCTCAAAGCCCGGTTCTGACCGGTCCCGGCTGACCTGCAGGGATCACGGCCAGCGGGCCAGGTCCGCCGCTTCGCTGACTGACAAGCTGTCGGTGTCGATGCGGAGATCGCGTCGGCGTAGAACGCGGCGGTACGGGCGTCAGGCACCGGGCCGCTCAGGACCAGACGCCGTGCCCCGGCCTGGTGATAGGCCCGCCACACGTCCGCCAGGTTGCGTGCCCGCAGCTGGTGACCGCCCGGGTCGCCTGCGGGAGCCGCGCTCATAAAGCCAACCTGGCCGAGGTCGAGGTAGGCCGTCGCGAGCCCGGATCGCAGCTGCCGGAGGTAGACCTCGAAACCGACAGCGGACTTGCCGACGCCGGTGGCGCCGCAGACGAGCAGGACCTCGCCGCCGGCCCCGGCCGCTGGCAAGGGGGCCAGCGCGGTCTCGTCCGCCCGGGCGCCAGTGGCGTGCTCAGGCGGCCATCCGCCGCAGCGTTCCCGCACCAGCCGGGCCACCTCGGCGACGGTCAGGCCGTCGGTGCCGACGCACGCGTCCGCGAGCGCCGACCGGTCCAGCTCTTCGGCCGCCCGCAGCGAGCCCGCGACCAGGTCCGGTGCGCCGCGATCCGTCAGCCGCCGCCGCAGCTCGCCCTGCGACGCCCGCAGGCGGCAGACGGTGACAGAGGCACCGCCGACCGTTCCGGATGAAATGGCCGTGGAAAGGCCCAGGTCCCCGGACACGACGAGCGCGCCGCAGCCGGCCGCGCGGAAATTCGCTGCCACCGCGGACACGTTGCGTTCCTTGAGCCCCAAGCGCTCCGGGTCGTCCGGCGGCGCGGGAAGGCACATGCCCAGCTGGTCGATGTCGACGAAGCCCGCCCGCTCACCTGATCGCGCGAGCCCGTCATACAGGGCCCAGCCCACTGCCGACTTGCCCGCCCCCGGCGGGCCGCACAGCCACAGGACCGAAAACCGATCATCGCGCACACGCGCATTATGACAAGCCTCGTCGCGGACATGTCCCGTGCTCGCTTTGGCCGTGTCGTTACCGGCTTGCGCGCAGTTGCGGGGATAGTGTCGCGTTCTGAGGCGGTATGGCACGGATTCTCAAGAGCAGACCGGCCTACCTCCCGGGCCGACAATAGCCGGTCACCATCCGGCTCGATGACCTGGAAGTCAGCTGCGAGGTGCTCGGCTGCGAGCCGGGTGACCTGCTGGTCCGCGAACCTGGCAAGATCCGCCGCGACCAGCGGGAAGACGACGATGCTCAGGCGGCTGCGACGGGCGGCGGTCCGGTGATCCGGCGCCGGCACGCCGGACGTTCCGGGCCGCCCGTGTGAGCGCCCACGCGCCGCCCGGCGACCGTCGGCGCCGGCCAGCGAGTTGCGGCGTTCCCCCCGGCTGAGCATGTGATGGATCGTGCGGCGAGATGCCGGGTCGTGGACGTATTCGAGCATGTGCAGGGTCTTGATTGCCTGGCCGAGTCCGGCCAGGGCGCGGGCGAGGCTGGAAGGGGCAGGGCCGCGTTGCAGAGTGCGCAGGATCGCCGAGGGGAGGACGATGCCGGCGCGCAGCGAGGCGGTGAGCTGGCAGATCTCGTCCCAATGCTCGGCGATGAGCCGCGTGTTGATGTGGTTACGCGCCAGCCCGTCGAGCGGGCCGTAGCGGGCGTGGCGGTGGATCCACCACAGCCGCAGGCCGGGCAGGTCGGCCAGCCGCGGTGCCCACCGGTAGCCCAGCGCCCACGTAAGAGCGAAGATGACTTCGGAGGCGCCGGCGGTGTCGGTGGAGACCATCTTGGGCCGGATGCCGGTCTGGTTCGCGATGAGCCCGTCGAGAACATACAGGCTGTCACGCTGTGTGCCGGGGATCGGCTGAGGCCATCTCCCCGCCGCCCCAGGCCTGGGCCAGCGGGAGGGGCGTGTGGTAGTCGACCAGCCGGGCGTTCGCGGCGGCGTGGGTGGCCGAGCGCAGGTAATTGTGCGCGACCCAGTTCAGCCGTGCACGGGAAAGAGGCGGGTAGGTTTCGTCGGCGACCGGGGTGAGCACGATCTCGTCGCGGCCTTTGCGGTGTTCGATGCGCAGGTCGGGGTTGGCGGCGTACCCGGTGGCGGTGCGTCGCCATGCCGCATCCAAAGTGGCCGACAGCTGGCCGATGGCGGTGGCCGGCTCGGGTTCGAGGGCCACGGCGTCGCACAGCGTCTCACGCTGGTCAGCCCAGGTACGGGGGTGAGGAGGTCGGCGCGGGGATCGCCCCAGCGGGTGCTGCCGGGGGCGTGGATGTCGCGGCGGCGCAGCCGGGTACGGAGCTGGTCGAGCACGCAGCAGGTGTAGCCGTCGCCGCCGGGGCCGCGCAGCGGCGAGCCGACGAGCTAGTGCCGCGGCAAGTAACGTCCGCCCCGCTTCCAGCCACCGTCAGCCCCGGGCCCGGCCACGACTACGATGGGCCGTTGTTGTTGCGGGGACAACAACGATGGAACATCGTGGTGCCTCGCGAGCGGGAGCAGGGCAGCACGGGCGTGCAGGATGGGGCGGGCGGGGCTCACGGGGACCGCGGGCGGCCAGTCGTCGCCGGGCGTGACCCTTCGCTGCCGGTTACCCGGGCAACGCTGATTGATGCGGTTGCGCTGCGCCATCGACGCCCGCGACCAGTGCGTGGCGTCCTGCGGCATCTCCTCCAAGAAGGCCACTGGTCTAGACCAATTCTGAATTGGTCTAGACCATTGAGATCCGGGTATCAGCACCGATTCAGCACGCGGTCCGGAAACGACGGGAAATACCCAGGATGCTTCGGGCAAACGCCACCCGAGTGGGGGCCGCCCCAGTCCCCTGCGGAACGGCCCGCCTTCCCGAGTCAACGATAGGTATATTCGCAGGTCAAGGCTACCGTACGTCCAATCCGGTCACGGCCCGGCCGATGATCATGCGCTGGATCTCCGAGGTGCCCTCGAAGATGGTGAAGATCTTCGCGTCCCTGTGCCAGCGCTCCACCGGGTAGTCCCTGGTGTAGCCGTTCCCGCCGAGGATCTGGATGGCCTGCTCGGTGACCCGGACCGCGGTCTCCCCCGCGACCAGCTTGGACATCGATCCCTCCGCGCCGGTGAACGGCTTACCCTGCCGGGCCATCCAGGCCGCACGCCAGGTCAGCAGGCGAGCGGCGTCGACCGAGGCGCGCATGTCCGCGAGCGCGAACGCCACGGCCTGGTTCTGCCCGATGGGCCGGCCGAACTGGACCCGGCTGCGCGAGTACTCCGTCGCGTACTCGACGGCGGCGCGCGCCACCCCCACCGCCATGGCGGCCACGCCGGGCCGGGACGCCTCGAACGTCTTCATCGCGGCCTGCTCGCCGCCGCGGCCGCCCTCGGCGACCCGTGCCAGCCGCTCCTCGAGCCGGTCCCGGCCGCCGACCACGCACCGGCCCGGCACCCGGGCATCGGTCAGCACGACCTCGGCGGTGTGCGAGGCCCTGATGCCGTGCTTACGGAACTTCTGCCCCATGGACAGGCCGGCCGTGCCGGGCGGCACGATAAAGCTCGCCTGGCCGCGCGATCCGAGCGATGGGTCCACCGAGGCCACGACCACGTGCACGTTGGCGATGCCGCCGTTGGTGGCCCAGGTCTTCACCCCGTTCAGCACCCACTCGTCCGCCGCCGCGTCGTAGACCGCGCGGGTCTTGATCGCCCCGACGTCACTGCCCGCCTCCGGCTCGGAGGAGCAGAACGCGCCGAGCTTGACGTCCCCGGGGCCGCCGAACATCTGCGGGCACCATTCTCCGATCTGCTCGGGCGTCCCGTTGGCCACCACCGCGACGGCGGCGAGCGAGCTGCCGGCCAGCGCAAGCCCGATGCCCGCGTCCCCCCAGAACAGCTCCTCGAACGCGACCGGGATGCCGAGCCCGGATCCCTCGAAGTACTGCCGGGCGTAGAAGTCCAGCGAGTACAGCCCGATCTTGGCCGCCTCCTCGAGCACCGGCCACGGCGTTTCCTCGCGCTCGTCCCACTCCGCCGCGGCCGGGCGGATCACCGAGGCGGCGAATTCATGCAGCCAGTCCCGCATCTGGACAAGATCGTCCCCGAGATCGAGGGAAAACGCCGCTCCGCCCTCGTCCGCATCGCTCATAAGGCCCTCCGCCAGATTAAGTTACTAAAGAGTAACATCGTCGGCTCGTTTGTCATGACAGAGCCGGAATTTCGGCTCCTTTGTCATGGTCGACTACTTTCGATACTCCTCGTGTACTATTCGTGGCATGACGGCACCCGGGCAGCCAGATCCGCGAGCCTACAGGCGGCTGGCCGCGCACCTTCGTGAGCAGATCACCAACGGGAAGCTGGCTCCTGGCGGCCGGCTTCCGTCGATCGCGGCGTTGCGCCGTGAGCAGGGCCACTCCCGCCAGACGGCGGGCAAGGCCATGCGCGTCCTGGCCGATGAGGGCCTGATCTACCGGGTACCCGGGCTCGGCTATTACGTCAGCTTCGGCATATCCAGGCCGACCCCGCCTCTTGAACCCGAGGACCCGTAGGGTTGCAAACTGCTCCAGTTAGAACGCTTATTAGCTAACGTACGTATGTTCTAGTTAGTAAGCTGGACGTGTGAATCTGACCGAGTGGGCGCATGCGCAGGGCGTTCATGTGCAGACCGCCTACCGCTGGTACCGGGAGGGAACGCTGCCGGTGCCGGCGAGGAAGGTCGGGCGCCTCATCGTGGTGTCCCCGGAGACCGCCGAAGCGGCCCCGAAGACCGAAGGCGCTGGCCTGTACGCGCGGGTGTCCTCGCACGACCAGAAGTCCGACCTGGACGGGCAGGTAGCACGGCTGTCCGCCTGGGCAGCGCAAGCCGGGCTGCCGGCGGTGCGGGTGGAGGCCGAAGTCGGCTCCGGGATGAACGGGTCACGGGCGAAGGTGCGCAGGCTGCTCTCGGACCCGGCGGTGACCGTCGTGGTGGTCGAGCACCGAGACCGGCTCGGGCGGATGAACACCGAACTGGTCGAGGCCGCCTTGTCCGCGCACAACCGTCGCCTGGTGGTACTCGACGACTCCGAAATCACCGACGACCTGGTGTGCGACATGGCGGAGGTGCTGACCTCGTTCTGCGCCGGGCTCTACGGACGCCGGTCGGCGCGGGACCGGGCGTTGAAGGCGCTCGGCTGCGCCCAGCAGGACATCGGCCCCAAGGCCGTGAAGCTCCAGGCCTCCGGTGCCGTGTGAGCGCGCTGCGGGAGATCGCCGGGCCGTTTGCGGTCGCGCCGCCGGCAGGCGCACGAGTACGGACCCGGCTGCGTGTATCCGGCGACGACGCTGCGGTGCTGCGCGAGGCGGGCGGGTATCTGGGTTCGCTGGCGTCGGCCGACCTAGCGGCCCGGTGCGCGGAAGGCAGGCTCGACGCGAAGCAACGGGCGCGGTCGCGGCAGGTGCGTAAGCAGGAGCTGACCGCGAAGTCGTCCTCCCGCTGGGCCGGGGCGCTGACCCGCACGAGCGAGGACGCCTACCAGCTCGCCCACCGCAACCTGCTGGCCGGACGCCGTTCCCTGCTGGCCCGCATCACGCGGATCCAGACCCGGCTGGCGGTGGCGGCGGGGAAGCGGGCCGGGCAGGTCCGCGGGTACCCGGCCACCGCCGGACGGCACGCCAAGACCATCCGCATCCAGGCGTTCCGCACCAGGCTGGCCGACGTCGAACAGCAGCTGGGCACCGGGCGGGTGAGCGTGTGCCGGGGCGGGAAAGCCTTGATGCACAGGCGGAACAACCTCGCGGACGCCGGCCTCACCGGGGCGCGGTGGCGGGCGCAGTGGGAATCAGCCCGGCTGTTCCTCACCGCCGACGGGGAGAAGGACAAGACCTGGGGCAACGAAACGATCCGGTGGAACCCGGACCAGAACTGGCTGGAGATCAGGCTCCCCACCCCGCTGGCGCGTCTGGCCAGCCGGCCCAGCGGGCGTTACCGGCTGTCCTGCCCGGTGGAGTTCACCTACCGGGGCGGCGATGTCGCCGCGCAGGCCGCGGCCGGCGCCGTCCGCTATGACATCTCCCTGGACCCTGCACGGGGACGCTGGTACCTCGACGCATCGTGGAAGACGCCAGCGACCGAGCCCATCACGCTGGCGCAGGCCCGGCAGGGCACCGTCGTCGCAGTGGACGTGAACGCCGGGCACCTCGCGGTGGCGGTCCTGAACCCTGACGGCAACCAGGCTGGTACCCCGTACACCATCGGCCTGCCACTGGCGGGCCTGCCGTCGAGCACCAGGGACGGGCGGCTGCGGGCCGCGATCACCCGCATCCTGACCACCGCCCGCGAGCACCGGGCCAGCGCCGTCGTGATCGAGAACCTCGACTTCGGCGACGCCCGCCACCAGGGACGCGAACGCACCGGCAGGCGGCCCTCACGCGGACGCCGGGGCCGGGCGTTCCGGCACCAGGTCGCCGGTATCCCCACCGCCCGGTTCCGTGACCGGCTCACCCAGATGGCATACAACACCGGCATGGCCGTCATCGCGGTGGACCCGGCCTGCACCTCCCGCTGGGGGGCGCAGCACTGGCTCGCCCCCATGCAACGGCACCACCCCAAGCTCACCGGCCACCACGCGGCAGCGTTCGTGATCGGCAGACGCGGACTCGGCCTCCGGGCCCGGCGGCGTGCGTCAGGGAACCTACCCGCACCAGAGGATGCGGCATGGTCAACCCAGGCACGCTCCGGGAACCTCCCGAAGACCGGGACCAGGAGACCCGCCACCCGGACGGACCCACGGCAGCCACCAGGCACTAAGACCGGAAGGCCCCGACGGACCAGGGCAGGCGACCAGGCGGCCCAAGACCGTTCGGGGCCGCCCGCCAGGCAGGACTCGCTCCTGCCAGGTGACAAGGAACGGTTACGGATCACACCCCCTGCTGACATGGAAGGCCCGCAGGTGGGTACCACGCGAGTGTCTGCCGTTTCGGCAGCGGCGAGGGAGAGGATGAACTCATGGGGCTGTTCCGGAGATCGAAGTCGGCCGCGCACACCCACGCGAAGCCGACCCCGCGCGAACGCAAGGCCGCTGAGCGGACCGCGAAGGCCGAGGCCACGCTGGTCGAGACCGAGCAGAAGATTCACCAGATCGCGGACGAGGTCCGCAGTGACATCAAGGGAACATGACATCAAGGGAACATCCGCCTAGGACACTGGCCCCGGGCGCTAGTTCCGGGCCTGGCGGTCCAGGAACTCGTAAATATCGGCGTCGTCGACGCCGGGGAAGCTCCCGGCCGGCAAGGCGGACAGGATATGCGAGTGCGCCCGGGCCGAGGGCCAGGCCTGACCCTCCCACCGTTCGGCCAGGGCGACGGGCGGACGGCTGCAGCACTCACCATCCGGGCAGGCCGAGCGCGTCCTGGTGGTGGCCTCACGGCCGCGGAACCAGCGGGAGTGCTCGTACGGGACGCCGAGCGTGATCGCGAACCCGAGCTCAGCTCGCGGATCCACCTGGGCCACACAGAAGTAAGTACCCGACGGGGTGTCCGAATACTGGCAGTACGGGGAATAGCGGTCAGCGGCCCCGAACACCTGCCGGCCGGACCACTGGCGGCACAGCCGCTGTCCCTCGATCGCCCCGGACCTGTCGGCGGGAAACACCACACCGTCGTTCTCGTACGCCTTATAGATGATGCCGCTGGCGTCGTTCTTCACGAAGTGGCAGGACAGGTCCAGGTGATGGGTGGCGAGGTTGGTGAACCGGTGCGCGGCCATCTCATAGGACACGGAGAACAGGTCCACCAGATCCTCGACCGCGAGGTCGCGTGACTGTTTCGCGCCGGTCAGCACCGGCACCGCCGCTGGTTCGGGCATCAGCACCGCGGCGGCGAAGTAGTTCGCCTCGACCCGCTGCCGCAGGAAGTCGGCGAAGTCACGCGGCACCTGGTGATCAAGCCGGAAGTGGCCGAGCGCCTGCAGCACGATGGCCCGCGGGGAGTGCGCGCCGACCGGCTCCTGCTTGACGTAGATGCGCCGGTTCCGCAGGTCGGTCAGCGACCGCACCGACCGGGGCAAGTCCTGGACGTAACGGATGGCGAAGCCGTGATGGCTGACCACCGAGACCAGCATGCCCTGGGAGAGCGCGCCGCCCGCGTAGCCACCCGCCTGCAGGGCGCTGGCCGCCTCGCGCTCGATGACGTCGAAGTAATTGCCTCGCTCGCGCATCGCCTCGCGCAGCGCCGCGTTCGCCACCCGGGCCTCCTCCGGAGTGGCGGTTGGCTTGGACCCCTGGGCGCGCAGCTCCGCCGCCACCGCGACCAGGTGCTCAAGCACGTCGGTCGGGACCCGGGCACCGACCTTCAGCGGCGGCAGGCCAAGGCGCCGGTAGGACGGATCCTGCTGCGCGTCGGCCACCGCGATCTCGAGCTGGGCACGGCGGCTCGGCGGCTGACGGCTCAGCAACTCGGTCACCGGCACCGACAGCGCCGCGGCCAGCTGTTCGATCAGCGACAGTTTCGGTTCCCTGCGGCCGTTCTCGAAAAGCGACAGGGCCGAGGGCGCCCGGCCCACCCGTTCGCCGAGCTCGCTCAGGGTCAGGCCCTTCGCCCGGCGCAGGTGGCGCAGCCGCTGGCCGAACGTCGCAAGGTCTATACCATCGGACTGGACCAATTTTTGAAGATCTTTCATAGTGAAAGACACTATATCTTCTCAGCTTGTAAAGAATCGACGATCTTCGGGACCTTGGGCCCTAGGTAATTAGCTATCTGTCTATACACCCTGGTCTCAGGACCAGACACCCAGGGAAGGCACCACAGTGGAGACAATCAGCCAGCAGGCGGCCAAGCTAAGCGACGCATGGCAGACTGACCCGCGCTGGAAGGACACCAAGCGGACCTACACCGCCGAAGATGTGGTGCGCCTTCGCGGCACGATCCAAGAGGAGTACACGCTCGCCCGGCACGGCGCCGAGCGCCTGCGCCGGCTGCTCGCCGAGGAAGATGCCGTCACGGCGCTGGGGGCGCTGACCGGCAACCAGGCTGTCCAGCAGGTCAGGGCCGGGCTCAAGGCCATCTACCTGTCCGGCTGGCAGGTGGCCGCGGACGCGAACCTGGCCGGGCAGACCTACCCGGACCAGAGCCTTTACCCGGTCAACTCGGTGCCCCAGGTGGTCCGCCGGATCAATAACGCGCTGCAGCGCGCCGACCAGATCACCTGGTCCGAATCCGAAGACGGCGACGTGCACGCGGCTCCCTACTGGCTGGCGCCGGTCGTCGCCGACGCCGAAGCCGGGTTCGGCGGTGTGCTCAACGCCTTCGAGCTGATGAAGGCCATGATCGCGGCTGGTGCCGCCGGGGTGCACTGGGAAGACCAGCTGGCTTCTGAGAAGAAATGCGGTCACCTGGGCGGGAAGGTGCTCATCCCGACGAGCCAGCACATCCGCACGCTGAACGCGGCCCGGCTCGCCGCCGACGTGTGCGGCGTGCCCACCGTGGTGATCGCGCGTACCGACGCGCAGGCGGCCACGCTGCTTACCACCGACATGGACGAGACCGACAAGCCGTTCGTCACCGGCACCCGCACCGCGGAGGGTTTCTACCGGGTGCGGAACGGCATCGAGCCGTGCATCGCCAGGGGCCTGGCCTACGCGCCGTACTCCGACCTGCTCTGGATGGAGACCTCCAAGCCCGACCTCGATGTGGCCCGCGAGTTCGCCGAGGGAATCAAGAGCGTCTACCCGGATCAGATGCTCGCCTTCAACTGCTCGCCCTCGTTCAACTGGCGGGCGCACCTGGACGACTCCACCATCGCGAAGTTCAGCAAGGAACTCGCCGCGATGGGTTACCGGTTCCAGTTCATCACGCTGGCCGGCTTCCACGCCCTCAACCACTCCATGTTCGACCTGGCTAGCGGCTTCGCCGCGGAAGGCATGCCCGCCTACGTCAGGCTGCAGGAAGCGGAATTCGCCTCGGAGAAGTCCGGCTACACCGCGACCCGCCACCAGCGTGAGGTGGGCACCGGCTACTTTGACCGGGTGACCTCCGCGATTTCCCCGAACGCCGAGACGGTGGCCCTGTCCGGCTCCACCGAAAACGAGCAGTTCCACTCCTGATCAGCGCCCCTGGGGCCCCGTCAGCTGTATTCGGCGGGACCCCAGGGAGCTTGCGACTTGGGGTCGATCCGCGGCTGCGGCCTGGTGGCGGCGGAGGGCCAGTCGGAGGTGAAAACGCTGCCGCCGGCCATGGTCTGCGTCGCCTGCGTGTCCGGGTACGAGGTCGTGTCGACCGCGTCGGTCACCGGGGCGGTTGGCGCGACGTGCCTGCGCCCCCAGCGGGACGGTACGAACAGCGGGATGATCATCGCCAGGCCGGCCAGCGCGAGCATGCCGCCGGCCAGCAAGTCCGCAAAGCCGGTGCCGTAGGGATGTGCCTTCAGCGGGATGTACCTGACCGCGCGCGACGTGTTCGACAAGTACAGGCCGGTCCAGGCGAGCAAGACCAGCCCGGGCACCCCGGCGGCCAGCGGGGAGATCCGCGGCACGGCGATCAGTATCCCGGCCAGCAGCCCGGTGGCGGCGAGCGCGGCGAATCCCTCCACCGCGGCCCGGTCATGCCACAGGGGGGACGTGCCGGTTCGGACGCCGCCGAGCTTCAGGTAGCCCCACGTGGTGACGAAGAACAGTACGGCGGCCATGACGACGGCCAGCATGACGCCCACCAGGTGGCGCATTTCTCTCATCCCCTTACTGGTGCCCAGATGGAAGCTTACGGCGAAGGCCGCAGCGCGACACGCAAACGGTTCAGCGGATCAAGCAAGCAGTACGTCCGGTAGGCGCCGCGGGCCACCAGCCGGAACTTGACGCCGCGCCAGCCGGGCGGAAACCGGAAATCCGCCGGACGCCAGCGCCGGAAGTCGGCGGACATCCGGTCAAAGAACTCCCGTCGGCGGCGCCTGGGCACCAGCGGCAAGAGCGTGGTGTAGTGCCAGATCGCCCGCTCGAAAATCGCGGCGCGGACTTGCGGGGTGGGTGCGGGTGACACCACGGACCGTTCGGACCAAAGATTGAAGACCTGCTGGTAGGCGTCGAAGATAGTAAAGTTGCCCGCGCTCACGGCGGCCAGGTACGATCCGGGCCGGGCGCGCCGGTAGCGGTAGCAGACGCGGTTGAGCACGCCGATTCTGGCCGCGACAAGCAGCGCCGCGGCGGTCACCGGCACGTCCTCATGCGGAGCCTGGCCCGCGAACGAGATGCCCAGGCCGGCCAGGAAATCCCGGCGGAAGATCTTGCTCCAGGCCGTCATGGTCAGGTGGATCAGCGCGGGATCATCCGCGAGCGTGGTGACGGCCGGGCCACCCAGGTAGGCGGCGCCACCACTCGGGCGGGTGGTGCCGTCGGGATAAAGGCTCTCAAAGTCGACGACAAGCACGTCTGGCCGCAGCCCGGTCAGCGATTCGGTCACGGCCCGCAGGGCGCCTTCGGCTAGTTCGTCGTCCCCGTCGACGAACCAGACGTACTCTCCCGTCGCCTCCTTCGCGCCGAGGTCCCGCGCGGGCCCGGGACCCAGCCTGGCCGGGGCGGTGATCACCCGCAGCCGGGGATCCGCCCGGGCCGCCAGGATCGCGCCGCAGCGGTCCTGGGACGCATCATCGACGGCGATGACCTCAAGGCCCGCCACCGCCGGCTCGCCGAGCACCGAGTCCAGACAGCGATCCAGGTAGTCCTCGACCCCGTGGACCGGGATAACCACGCTGATCACGGTCATGCCCAGGAACCCTACCCGGCAGGTCCTCGGCCGGCCGGGATATCCCCTTCGGCCCGGAACCACGGGCACGGTAGGCTGACGCGGTGCGCATTCACGCCATCTTCGGGGGAATCGGCGCGTTCGCCGTCAAATTCCGTTGGGTCGTTATCGCGGTCTGGCTGATCGCGGCATTCGCCGTGCCGCGCTTCTTGCCGTCGCTGAACAGCGTCACCCAGGGCAACAACAGTGCTCCTGCCCGCCAGCGCGCCGAGTGAAAAGGCGGCGCAGCTCGCGGCGCCGTTCGGGTCCACGAACCTGATTCCGGTGCCGGTGGTCGCGGCGACCAGTCAGGGCACCCTCACCGCCGCGGACACCACGTGGGTGGCCAGCCTGCAGAAAGATCTCCGCTCGGTGCCGACCGTGGTCTCGGTGCGCGATCTCGGCCGGTCGGCGGATCAGCAGGCGGAGCAGCTTCAGGTCCTGTCCAGCGTGGGCGGCGGCGACGCGGCCGGGCAGACCACGCTGATCGACGACCTGCGGACGCAGATCAAGAAGGCCGCACCGCCGGGCGGGCTGCAGGTGCACCAGCAGACGAAGTCAGGCACCACGGGGAACCAGGTGGAGCTCCTGTCCGTGGTGTTCATCCTGGTCCTGCTGTTGCTGATCTTCCGGTCGCTGCTGGCCCCGCTGATCACGCTCATTCCCGCGTTCCTCGCCGTGGCCATCTCCGGGCCGCTGGTCGGCGAGGCCGCGCACGCCGGCCTGAAGGTCTCCCAGCTGGCTCAGCTGCTGCTCATCGTGCTGGTCCTCGGGGCCGGAACGGACTACGGACTGTTCCTGGTGTTCCGGGTCCGTGAGGAGCTGCGGACTGGATCTGACCCGAAGGACGCGGTACGCGCGGCGCTGATCCGGGTCGGAGAGACCATCACCTTCTCGGCCGCCACCGTGATCGCCGCCCTGCTGTCCTTGCTCGTGGCCACCTTCCAGATCTACTCCCAGCTCGGCATCCCGCTGGCCATCGGCATCGGCACCATGCTGCTGGCCGGTCTCACCCTGCTGCCCGCGCTGCTCGCGGTGTTCGGCCGGGCGGCGTTCTGGCCGAGCAAGACCCGCGCGGGCGCCGGCAAGGCGGGTTTGTGGGGACGGGTCGCGACACGGATCGTCCGCAAGCCGGTCGTACCGCTCACCATCGGCGTGGTCGTGTTCGGCGCGCTCGCGGTGGCGGTGACCGCGTACCAGCCGGGCGGGTTCGGCGGGTCGATAACCGCGCCGGCCGGCACCGACTCCGCGGCGGGCACCACCCTGCTCAACAAGCACTTCCCGGCCAGCTCGGCCAATCCGACCAACCTGGTCTACAAGCTGTCCCAGCCGGTGTGGAGCGACACCGGCCCGGTGGTCACCGCGACCAGCCAGCTCACCGCGAGCGGGCTGTTCACCGGGGTCACCGGCCCGCTCAACCCGGCGGGGGTCACGCTGACGCCGGCGCAGTACCTGGCGCTGCACACCGCGCTGGGGAACCCGGCGGCCCTGCCTCCCGTTCCGGTCGGCCACAGCAACATCCCGCTCGCCGGGTATGAGGTCTACCGGGCCACCGCGCAGTACATCAGCCCGGACGGCCAGACGATCCAGTTCGAGACCGGCCTGAAGGCAGGCGATCCGTCGACCACCGCCGCGATGAACGCCGTGCCGTCCATCCGCGGCGAGGCCGCCGCCGTCGCGAAGACCCTCGGGGCCAGCCAGTACGGTGTCGCCGGCGAAGCGCCCGCCTTCTACGACATCAGCGCGATCTCGGACAGCGACCTGCTGCACGTCTTCCCGGTGGCCATCGTCGTCATCGGCCTGCTGCTCTGCCTGGTCATGCGCTCGCTGATCGCGCCGCTCTACCTGATCGCCTCGGTGGGACTGTCGTTCGCCGCCGCCCTCGGGCTGTCCGTGGTCATCTTCATCAAGCTCGGCGGAAGCGGTGGCCTGACCTTCATCTTGCCGTTCCTGATGTTCATCTTCCTGCTCGCGCTGGGCGAGGACTACAACATCCTGGTGATGAGCCGGATCCGGGAGGAGGCTCATCACTTCGCGCTACGCGAAGCGGTCAGCCGGGCCGTGGGCGCTACCGGGACGACAGTCACCTCGGCCGGGCTGGTGCTGGCCGGGACGTTCTCCGTGTTCGCGCTGGTGGGCGGGCGCGGGTCGGGTGGCAGCCAGATCCGCGATGTCGGCGTCGGCCTGGCGCTCGGCATCCTGATGGACACCTTCATCGTCCGCACCATCCTGGTCCCCTGCACGGTGGTCCTGCTCGGCCGGTGGAACTGGTGGCCGGCCAAGCTCAGCCGGGTGAGCCCGGAGTCGGGCGACGAAGGCACCGAGCGCGATAACCAGCCCGCGGCCCAGCCTCTCAGCTAATCGGCGAGGGCGTCGATGGAGACGGTGAGGTCGCGCAGCGCCGGAGCGGCATCGCGCAGGGTGGCCCGGTCGCGGGGTGGCAGCGAGGTCAGCGCGGCCTGAATGATCTCCTCGTTCACCCGGTGCCAGCGCGTGACCGCCGCGGTGCCGTCATCCGACAGGTGCAGGCTGACCGTGCGCCGGTCGCCGGCGCTGCCGTGCTCGCCTCCGGGCGTCCTCACCACGTAGCCGGCCGACTGCAGCCCGTTGAGCAGGGTCGCCACCGAGCTGGGGGCCAACCGCAGCATCCGGGCTAGCTGGCTCGGCCGCACGCCAGGATGTTCGGCCATGCAGGAAAGCAGCTCGAGCTGCGCCACGGACAGGCCCAGAGCCGGGTCGGCCGCACGCGCGGCGCGGCGCATGGCTCGCCGCAGCCGGGAGACGATGTCGGCCATCTCCGGGCCAACCGGTTCCTGGACTGTGCTTTCCTGGGCTAGGGTTCCCTCAGCGATCTGCACCGGGTCCGCCTTCCTTGTGCTGCTCACCATGCTCGCGACTGGCCAGCGCGATCGCGACGGCGGCGGAGACGACAGCGAGCACGAGGAAGCCGGGCCGCGCCTGCGTGACCTCAGCGTACCCACGTCCCGGCTTGTCCGGGTGGCCGAGGTTCAGGGCCAGCGCCATCAGCGAGCGGCCGGATACCTGGATTAACTCCGGACATGCCGGGCGAGGTGCTGGCCTTGGCGTTCTAGACCCGACAGACTCTTAGAAGGTGAAGTGGTTCCCGGCCTTCGGGTGGGCCGCTGGGCTAGAGTACGCCGGGAAGCGCGGCGAGCACGGCGCTCAGTAGCGGCACGACCGGCACGCGGACTAGCCGAAGCGGAAGGGACGACGATGCAGGAACTGCGCTTCGTCGCGGTGAGCGAGGACGGCCGTTACGCTGTCCTGGCGGTGCCGGGGCGTAGCGCACGCTTCACGTTGCCGATAGACGAGCGGCTCAGGGCGGTTGCCCTCGGCCAGACTTCCCGGCTCGTGCAATACGAGATCGAAGTGGAGAGCCCGTTGCGACCCAAGGAGATCCAGGCACGAAT
>JBEKGC010000045.1:0-23361 GCA_050013055.1 Streptosporangiaceae bacterium | reverse complement strand
TACCTGCCGGAGAAGTGGCGGCCGTACGCGATCGCGCCGGTGCGGCTGCACGACGGCACCGAGCGCATCCTGGCGGCCGACCGGATCGCGGTCTTCAACTCCGAGCAGGGCCTCGGCTTCGACCTCGCCTACCGGCCGGGCTCGCTGAAGGAGATGCTCCGCCAGATGGGGTCAGGCCACCCGGACGAGACCTACCAGCCGGAGCCGATGCGGCCTGAGTACCTCGACCGGGAGGCCCGGCTCAAGCTCATGGACGTGCAGGGGGTGGAGCGGGCGGTGGTGTTTCCCTCGGCGATGGCGCTGTCCGTGGAGAACTACGTCAAGAATGTCCCGGCCGCCTACGCCAACCTCCACTCGTTCAACCGGTGGTTCGACGAGGAGTGGGGATTCGGCCGGGACGGGAAGATCTTCGCCCCCGCGCTGCTGTCTCTGGCCGACCGTGACCTCGCGGTCGCCGAACTCGACTATGTGCTCGGCCAGGGGGCCCGGATCATCCTGCTGCCCACCGGGCCCGCGTACGGGCGCTCGCCCGGCGACCCGTACTTCGACCCGATCTGGGCCCGGATGAACGAGGCGGGCGCCACGGTCGCCTTCCACATCATGGAGAACTGGTACAACGAGAACATCGCGGCGGCGTGGGGACACGACCGGTGGCCTGGCTCCTGGCACATGTCCGCCTGGCAGTGGAACAACCTCTACGGCGAGCGGCCCATCGAGGACACCCTGTCCGCGCTGATCTTCGACAACCTCTTCGGGCGGTTCCCGGACCTCAACCTGCTGGTCGCGGAGTTCGGCGCGTCCTGGGTGCCGCACTTCATCGAGCACATGGACAAGAGCCGCGGGATGGGCCGTAACGGACCGTGGATCGGCGGCAAGCTGACCGAACGGCCCAGCCGCATCTTCCGGCGGCACGTCCGGGTCGTCCCCTACCCAGAGGACGACATCGCGCGCATTGCCCGCGACCTGCCTGACGTGGACTGCCTGGTGATGGGCTCGGACTTTCCGCACGCCGAAGGCCTGGCCGACCCAGCCGAGTTCGCCGGGCTGCTGGCCGGGCTGACCGAGCCGCAGCAGCGCCAGATCCTCCGTGACAATGCGGCCAAGCTGTTCGGCGTCGGCTGAGCCGGTCACGCCCCCATCGACAGGCCGCCGTCGACGGTGACCACGGAACCGGTGAGGTAGCTAGCGCCGTCGGAGAGCAGGAACCGCACGGCGCAGGCCAGTTCCCGCGGGTCGCCCCGGCGGCCGAGCGGGATCATCGCCCGGATCGCTTCGGCCGCTTCGGGCCGCATCGAGTGAGTCATCTCGGTGTCGAACACGCCCGGCACCACCAGGTTGACGGTGATGCCCTTGCGGGCCACCGCCCGCGCCAGCGAGCGCGTCAGCCCGACCAGCCCTGCCTTGGCCGCCCCGTAGCCGGCCTCGACCGGGTTGCCCATCGCCGCGGTCACCGAGCCGATGTTCACGATCCGTCCCGATCCCTGTGAGGTCATCGGCGCGATGACGGCCTGGGCCAGGTGGAACGGGGCGGACAGGTTCACCCGCAGCGCCGCCTCCCACTGGTCCTTGGTCATCCGGGCGACGCTGTTCTCGATCAGCAGGCCGGCGTTGCTGACCAGGTAGTCCACCCGTCCGCGGTCGGCCACCAGCCCGGCGACCAGGACCCGGCAGAACTCCGGGTCGGCCACGTCACCCGGGTGCACGGTGACCGAGCCGCCCGCCGCGGTGAGCCGGCCGGCCATCTCCCTGGCAGCCTCATGATTCCCGGCGTACACCGCGGCCACGTGCGTGCCGTCGGCGGCGAGCAGTTCGCTGATCGCCGCGCCGAGGCCGCGGGTCCCGCCGGTGACGATGGCGACGCGCTCAGTCATGTGTGCCCCCCCGTAGCGCGGTTCGCACCGCGTCCGTTCCCTCAATCGCCGCCTGCTCGCTGTCCGCTACCGGGATCAGGTTGAACGACCGGCAGCCGGCCTCCGCATACGGTTGCAAGCTGGCGGCGATCTCTTCCGGTGACCCGATCGGGCAGTACCGCTCGAATTTGCCGAACGGGACCTGGTAAAACGCCTCCATCACCGCCCCCAGCCTGGCCCGGGCGGTAGCCGCCGAGGCACCGAGCCCGCACCACACGTGCATGCCGTGCTGCCACCGGATGGCGCTCCGGTCCACGTCGGCGGCGTACTTCGCGATCAGCTCGACCGCGGTGGCGTAGCGGCCGGGGGAAACCCACAGGCCGAGCCAGCCG
The DNA here is from genome assembly GCA_050013055.1 of Streptosporangiaceae bacterium. Taxonomy (GTDB): domain Bacteria; phylum Actinomycetota; class Actinomycetes; order Streptosporangiales; family Streptosporangiaceae; genus Palsa-504. Next base: position 21,119 of record JBEKGC010000045.1, on the reverse strand, counting down.
TCGCCGTGCCGGGCCACCCGGCGCAGCGCCTGGTCGGACCGCCCGCCGATCACGACCGGCACCGGCGGCTCCGGTGCTGGTGAGATGCGCACCTGGTCCAGGGCGAAGAAATCGCCGCGCACGGTGACCTCCGTGCCCGCCAGCAGCGGCCGCAGCACCGCCAGCGCCTCGTCCATCCGACGTCCCCTGGTGGCCGGGTCGATGCCGCAGGCGCGCAGCTCGGCCGGGTCCTCGCCGCCCAGGCCAACGCCGAAGACCAGCCGCCCCGGCGCGAGCGCGGCGAGCGTGGCCACCTGGCGCGCCACCGGGACGGGGTGGCGCAGGGGCAGCAGGTACACCGCGGTCTGCACGGTAAGCCGGCCGGACGCCACGGCGACTGCGGTGGCGGTGAGCAGCCCGTCGAAGCCGTGGCCGCCCTGGAACATGACATGGTCGCCGGTGAACAGCCGGTCGATCCCGGTCGCCTCGACCCTGGCCACGAAGTCCCGCAGCCCGGCCGCGCCGCCTGGCAGTTCGTGCGGCACCCGGAGCCCGACGCTGATGTCCGGCATCCTTGTCCTCCCTATTTCAGTATTCGTAGTGCTATTATTTAACTGTTTTCAGACTTTGTCACGGTTCCGGGAGGGTTCGATGGGTGACTTGCTGGTACGCGGCGGCCAGGTCGTAGACGGCACGGGCGCCGCGGCCCGGGCGGCGGATGTCCGGGTCCGAGACGGCCGGATCGCGGAGATCGGGCCCGGCCTGCGGCCGGACGGCGAGCGGGTGCTTGACGCGTCGGGCGGCTACGTCACGCCGGGGTTCATCGACATTCACACGCACTTCGACCCGACGGTCTTCTGGGACCCGATGTGCGACCCGATGCCGCAGCATGGGGTGACGACCGTCCTGGTCGGGAACTGCTCGCTGTCGCTCGCCCCGGTGCGCCCCGAGCACAGGAAGAGCCTGCAGGAGCTGCTGTGCTACATCGAGGACCTGCCGTCCGAGGTGCTCGATGTGTCCATCCCGTGGGGCTGGGAGAGCTACCGGGAGTATCTCTGCGCGGCGGAAAAGCTCGGCGGTTTCGGGGTGAACATGGCCGGGATGGTCGGGCACAACATGCTCCGCACCTACGTGATGGGCGATGCGGCCTGGGACCGCCCGGCCACCGAGCAGGAGCGGACCCGGATCGCCGCGCTGCTTGATGAGTCACTGTCCGCGGGCGCGGCGGCCATGTCCACCTCGCTCGGCTTCGACGAGGACCGCGACAAACGGCCGGTGCCAAGCCGCCAGGCCGACGACGCCGAACTGGGTGCGCTGCTCGACGTGCTGGCCAGGCACGACAAGTTCGTCCAGTTCATCCCGGCCGCGACCGGCCGGCAGATGCGCAGGGACGTGCAGCGGATGGCCGACCTGACCGGGCCGCGGGGGGTGGTGAGTACCTGGATCGGCGTGTTCCACGATCAGGATCGCCCGGACTGGGCGCGGGGCATGCTGGACTTGGCCGGCCAGCTCCAGGCCCGGGGAGTGCGGAACTACCCGCAGGTCAGCCCGCGCACCCTGGACATCCACGTGAACTGGGACGGCGGCATGTCCTGGTTCGCCCTGGAGAACAGCTGGCACAAGATGGTGCAGGCGCCCCGCCCGGAGAAGGAGCCGATGCTGCGCGACCCGCAGTGGCGGGCGCTGGCCCGGGAGGAATGGGACCGGGTCCCGCGGACGATGATCCCGCACAAGCACGCCGACCGGATCCGGCTGGTGTCGGTCACCCGCCCGGGCAACGAGCGCTGGGTCGGCGCGACCCTGGCCGACCTGGCCGCCGACCGTGGCGGCCACCCCTCCGACGTGCTCGCCGACTGGCTGCTCGAGAACGACGCGGACGCGGGCATCGTCGGGGTCGGGGTGGCCAACTCCGACGCCGGCGGCGTGGCCGAGACCCTGACCCACCCGGCGTCGGTGATGGCCAACAGCGATGCGGGTGCGCACCTGCAGATGATGTGCGCCATCGGTGACACCACGCTGATGCTCACCAGGCACGTGCGGGAGCGCGGCGACCTTTCCGTCGAGCAGGCCGTGCACCGGATGACCGGACGGCTGGCCGACCTGTTCGGGTTCGCCGGCCGGGGCCGGCTCGCCGAAGGCGCGGCGGGTGATCTGGTCGTCTTCGGCCTGGACGAGCTCGACTGGGCGGCCGACGTCTTCGTCACCGACCTGCCAGAAGGCGCCCGGCGGCTGCGCCGTCCGGCAGGCGGCTATCGCTACACGGCCGTCGGCGGCACGGTCGTCCAGGCCAACGGCGAGCTCACCGGCGCCCGCCCGGGCAGCGTGCTGCGGCCCGGCCGCTGAACCTGGGCCGTTATCCTGGCTGCGGCCGTTATCCCGGCTGCGGCTGCGCCGTCACATCCTGCTGGGCGAGCCATTCCTGGTGCCGGGTGAAATGCCCGGCGTCGCGCAGCACCATGACCGCCTCGCCGCGGGCCAGGACCGCGCCGGTGCTGGCCAGGGTCATCTCGCCCGCGACGTACCAGCGGCGGCCCGCCCGCCGTACCGTCCAGGCGCGCGCGTGCAGCGGACGCCCGACCGGCACCGGCTTGACGTAGGTGACCGAGAGCTGGCCGGTCACCGCGAGTTCCCGGTTCAGCACGGGCACGTGCCCCAGGACCTCGTCGAAGACGCCGGCCGTCCAGCCGCCGTGGGCGACGTCGGGGCCGCCCTCGTTCTCCGGCCCGCAGACCAGCTCGGTGTGGACCGAGCCGTCCGGCTGGAGTTCCTCGCGGCCGAGCCCGAGCCTGCAGTTCCCCAGCCGCCTGCACGCGCCGCACAACGCGACGGGTGAGGTCGGCTCAGGTGGTAGCTGGAAATCCGACCCTGCCCAGGGGGTGGCGGCCATGGGAATCCCTTCGATGACGGGCCTGCGCGGGCGGTGGCCCTGCCTGCGTGGGGCTACGAGGGTCGCAGCCCGATGGTAATCCGCGTCCGTGAACTGGCGCAGCAGCTCGCGGCGCAGCAGCTTGCCGGTGGCGGTGCGGGGCAGCACCGACACGAAATCCCACTGGGCCGGCACCTTGAAGCCCGCCAGCGCGGCGCGCGCGAAGGCCCGCAGTTCCTCGGGGTCAGGCGGCTCAGCCGGGTCGGCCGGCACCACGAAGGCCTTAAGCGTCTCGCCGAGCAGCCTGTCGGGCACCCCGATCACCGCTGCGTCGGCGATCCGGGGGTGCTCAAGCAGGCGGTTTTCGACCTCTTGCGGGTAGACGTTCTCGCCGCCCCTGATGATCATGTCGCCGCGCCTGCCGACCAGGTAGAGGTAGCCGTCGTCACCGAGCCGGCCCAGGTCACCTGTGCGTAGCCAGCCGTCAGGACCGACCGCGAACAGGTGCGCCGCGCGGGCCATCACCTCGCCGGCCCCAGAGCCGTCCTGGTCCGCGATGCGTACCTCGACTCCCGGCGCCGCCCGCCCCACGGACTGGAGCAGTTCCTCCCGCCGGACCGCGGCGAGCCGGTGATCCTCGGGCGACAACCAGGTGATCGGGCTGCCCTCGGTCTGCCCGTAGAGGGTAAGGAAGTCGGTGCCTGGCAGCTGTCCCATCGCCGCGCGCAGCGTGTCCGGATGGATGGGCGACGCCCCGTACTGCATGACCCGCAGGGTGCGCAGCGGGAGCGCGCCCTGCCGGAGCAGCATCTCCACCATGGTGGGCACCGCGAGCGCATGGGTGACGCCCAGTGGTTCAAGCTCCCGCCACGCCTCCACGGTGAACCGGGGCACGGCGACCGTGGTGGCGCCTGCGGCCAGGGCGACCATGATGTTGCCCAGGCCGGCTATGTGGTGGAACGGCGACGCGGTGGCGAAGACGCTACCCGGCCCGAGCTGCTGCAGCGTGGCGTTCAGCCGGCAGCGGCGGGCGAGCCGGTCGTGCCGGTACGCAACGGCCCTGGGGTGACCGGTGGTCCCTGAGGTATGCAGCACCACGGCCGTATCATCCGGGCTCGGTACCGGCAGCGGCTCGGACCCGAGGACCCGGCGGGGCAGCTCACCCAGGACCAGTATCTCCCGGCCCGGAGCCGCCGCGGCGGCCATGTCCGCGAAACCTGGCTGGGTGACCAGGCATGGCGCGGCCAGGCGCTCGAGGCAGCCGGCCAGTTCGCGCACGGTCAGCCTCGGACCGAGCGGCGCGATCGGCCGCCTGATGGCGGCGCCCGCCAGCACCAGGGCGAGCGCCTCGGGGCTCGCCTGCAGCAGGGCGGGCACCGGCACCCCCTCGGGCAGTCCGGCCCCGGACAGCCATTCGGCCGCGCCGGCGGCGTGGCCGAGCAGTTCTTCCCCCGACCACTGCTGGGCGACGGTGACCACGGCCGGAGCCGTGGTCGCCTGCGCGGCGCCCACCATGGACACCCAGTCCAGCGACACCGGCTTCGTCATCGGCCACGCTCCTTGGGCTCAGTACCCGAGCCGGCTCAACAGCCGCTCGTAGTGACCGCCCGGGTCGCCCAGCCACATCCGCGAGGTGGTGGCGCGCCTGAAATACAGGTGCGCCGGATGCTCCCAGGTGTAGCCGATGCCCCCGTGTACCTGAATGTTGTCCGCGGTGGCCAGGTAGGCGGCCGCCGTGCAGGTCGCCTTGGCGATGCTCGTCACCACGGGAAGCTCATCCGGCTGGGAGTCCGCGGCCCACAGCCCGTACCATGCGGCCGATCGGGCCGCTTCCACCTCGAGCAGCACGTTCGCCAGCTTGTGCTTGACCGCCTGGAAGGACCCGATCGGGCGGCCGAACTGCGTCCGCAGCAGGGCGTAGTCGCGGGCCATGTCCAGGGCGCACTCGGCCACGCCGACCTGCTCACAGGCCAGCGCCAGGCAACCGAGGTCCAAGACGCGCGCGAGCACGGGTGCGGCGCCGCCCGCCGGGCCGATCATGGTCGCCGGGGTGGCCGCGAAATGCAGCCGCGCATGCTTGCGGGTCGCGTCGAAGGCGGGTAGCAGCGTCCTGGCTAGCCCCGGTGCGGCGCCGCGGACCGCGAACAGGGACGTCCCCTCTGGCGTCGCGGCGGGCACCAGGATGAGGTCGGCGACGTGGCCGTCAAGCACGAACCCGGCCGTGCCGTCCAGCCCCCAGCCATCCGGCGCATCGGCGCGCGGCCCACCTGCCGGCCGCGCCGCCACCTCCCAGGCAGCCGGCCCGGCGCCGTCATCGGCGGCCAGCGTTCCCGGCAGCGCGACCGTGGCGATCAGCTGGCCGGCCGCGATGGCCGGGAGCCAGCGGCGCCGTGCGGCGTCATCGGCCGATTCAAGCAGGGCCGCGGCCGCGAGCACCGCGGTCCCGAGGAAGGGGCCGCAGAACAACGCCCGGCCCATCTCCTGGGCCACGATGCCGAGTTCGGTGAACCCGGCCCCGGCGCCGCCGTACTCCTCCGGGATCGCCATGCCGAGCAGCCCCAGCTCATCGGCCATCCGGTGCCAGGTATCTGCGTCGTAACCGCGCTCGGTGGCCATCAGGCGGCGCACTTCGGTTTCCGGCGACGTCTTGTCCAGGAACTGGCGCACCGTGCGCCGCAGTTCCTCCTGCTCCGGGCTGAACGCGAAGTCCATGTCAGCCGGCCAGCCGGGCGTGAGCGTATCCGGACATGACTTCCCGGCCTTCAGCGTTCACCGTGGACACCGTGAGCTCGGCCACCTGGCCGTCCTCGTCCGCGGCGATCCGGGCCACCGAGGTGCGGACCGTCAGCGTGTCGCCCGGCCACACCTGCGCGGTGAACCGCACCCCGAACCGCAGCAGGCTCTCCGTGCCGACCAGCCCGGCGACCGCCTGCCCGGTCAGGCCCATGGTCAGCATGCCGTGCGCGAACACGGACGGGTACCCGGCGATCTTGGTGGCGTAGATCTCGTCCGTGTGCAGCGGGTTGTAGTCGCCGCTGGCGCCCGCGTACTGCACGATCCGGGTTCGCTTGAGGTCCGCTACGACGACCGTCTCGAACGCCTGGCCGACCGCTAGATCCCTGGCCTGTAGCGCCTTCATCGCGCCTCCCGCTGCACGCTCACGCTGCGGGCGGTCACCACGAGCTCACCCACCTCATCGCGGAACTCGGTGATCTGCTCCCGGAACCGCAGCCGTCCGGAACGCCCGTGCTTCTCCCACTCCCGGCCCGGCCGGGTGGCGCCGGCCAGGACGTCGCCGACCCGGACCGGCCGGTGATAGGTGAAGTGCTGCTCCGCGTGCAGCCCGCCGGCCCCTTCCGTGACCAGCCCCGGGTCGCCGCCCGAGCCGTGCCACGGCGCACCCGGCCGCGGCCGCAGCGGGTAGTCCGGGTCGAACTGCGCGCTGGCGATGGCGAAGGTGGGCGGCGCGGCGTCGCCGACGGCCGGAAGTCCGCTCGCAGGGTCAGCGGCGCCCAGCGCCCGGGCGAAGGTCAGCACGTGCCCGGCTTCGACAGGAAAGCGTCGCGCGGCCATCCTCACGCTCCCCGCTCGGTGCTCGACCATTCGGTGCCGACCACGGACACGAACGACACGCACTCGCCCGGTCCGCCGCCGAGGTTGTGGGTCAGCGCCAGTGAGCGTCCCGCCGAGACGGTCCGCACCGCACGCTGCTCCGGTGCCTCACCGCGGAGCTGCAGCCAGGCTTCGAACATCATCCGCAGGCCGGACGCGCCGATCGGGTGGCCGAACGCCTTCAGCCCGCCGTCCGGGTTCACCGGCAGGTCGCCGTCGAGATCGAAGCGGCCGGACAGCACGTCTTTCCAGCCCTGCCCGCGTTCGGCGAACCCGAGGTCCTCCATCAGCACCAGCTCCGTCGGAGTAAAGCAGTCGTGTACCTCGGCGAGTGCGAGTTCCGCGCGCGGGTCGGTGATTCCCGCCTGCCGGTAAGCGTCCTGGGCGGAGGCCACCACCTCGGGGAACGTGGTGAAGTCGTAGCCGGTGCCGGACAGGCCGTCCGCCGGGCCGGCCACCAGGGACAGCGCCTTCACGTACAGCGGCCGGTCGGTGTAGCGGTGCGCGTCCTGCGCCCGGACCACGATGGCCGCCGCCGAGCCGTCCGATACCCCGGAGCAGTCGAAGATGCCGAGCATCCCGGCGACCAGCGGCGAGGAGGAGATCGTTTCCTTCGGCACTTCCTTGCGGAACTGGGCCCGCGGGTTCTTCGCCCCGTTCTGGTGGTTCTTCCAGGCGATCCTGGTCAGCACGTCTTTGAGCTCGGCCGGATCGACGCCGTACTTGGCCGCGTAGGCCGGGGCGAGCAGGCTGAAGTTTGCCGGGGCGGTGGTGTCGGCTTTCCCGTCGTCGCCGGCGCCGGGCGCGTTGGAGCCGGCCAGGCCGGAGAAACCGGAGTCCTTCAGCTTCTCGACGCCGATCGCCATGGCACGGTCGTAGGCGCCGCTGGCCACCGCGTAACAGGCGTTGCGCAGCGACTCAGACCCGGTCGCGCACATGTTCTCCAGCCTGGTCACCGGCTTGAACGGCAGCCGCAGGGGCCGGGAGAGGGTGAGCCCGGACACGCCGGAGCCCATCGTCCCGAGCCAGAAGGCGTCGATGTCAGCCAGCCCGACGCCGGCCGACGCAGACGCCGCCGTGGCCGCCTCGACCAGCAGGTCGTCGGTGGAGGAATCCCAGTGCTCGCCGAAAGCGGTACAGCCCATGCCCACGATGGCGACCTGGTCCCTGATGCCGTGTGATCCCATTACCCGTCCTTCCCCGCGGATCGGATCGGCCGCGCTTTCCAGAAGTAGTTGTGCACGCCGGCCGCGGTGACCAGCCGCCGGAAGGTCATCTCGACCCGCAGCCCGATGCGGACCTCGTGGGTGGCGGCGTCGGTGAGCTGGCAGCGCATCCGGCCGCCACCGTCGAAGTCGAGCACCACCATGAGCACCGGCGGGCTCGGCGTGTAGGCCAGCCGGTCCACGGTGAAGGTGGTCACGGTCGCGGGTACGTCGGCGAGCGGCTCGGGGGCCATCTCATCCACCGCGTGGCATTGCTGGCAGACCCGGTCCGGCGGCAGGCTGCGCGTGCCGCAGCGGGTGCATGTCGCCGCGACAAGACCGAACTTCCAGTCCGCCCGGCGCTGCGCGGGGGGTGCCGCGACCGGGTCCGGGTCCGGCCGCCGGGGCGGCTCACGGTCCAGGAACCCGCGCCAGGACAGGAAGGTCGCGTACTCAAGCGCGGTGCTGCCCGCCGCGATCTGCGCGGCGACCGGCTGCGGCTGGCGATGGCTGGCCAGCGCCTGCGTGGTGCGCAGGGCAAGAGCACTGGCGCCGTCGGCCAGCACCACAAGCAGCACGGTCTGGCCGGCTCCGGCCCGGTCCAGGACGTCGGCCAGCATGATGCCGGGCTGCGCGGTGCCGGCGTTGCCGATGCTGGCGGCGTGGCTGTCGGCGATGGCCTCGGCCGGCACTCCCGCGGCGCGGACGGTGCGGTTCACCGCGCGGGCCGGCAGCCCGGCCACGATGAGATGATCCACCTGCCCGGGGGTGAGCCCGGCCTGTTTCAGGGCGTCGGCCATCGCCGCCTCGGCCAGCGGGCCGTACACCTGCTCGCCGAACCGCTCCTCCCACACCCGCGAGGCGACGGCGCCTGGCGCCCGCCACCGGTCCAGGAACTCGGCGGTGGCGCAGCCCTGCCCGATGATCTCGGCCAGCACCGGCAGGCCGCCGTCCGCCCCGCCGAACACGAAGGCGGCCGCGCCGTCGCCGCCGGCCCGCTCGTCCGCGCCGCCCGGCAGCCCGGTGCGGATATCGGCGAGCACCGCCATGGCCGGCACCCCCGACTGGGCGGCTGTGACCAGCGCGCCCACGCCCGAACGCACGGCGCCGGCCATGTCGACCGCCAGCGCGTCGGCCGGCAGCCGCAAGGCGGCGTGCACCGCCGTGGCGTTGGTCTTGTCCGCATAGGCGGGGACGGTGGTGGCAAAGAAAAGCTGCCGCACGGACCCGCGGCCCGGCGGCCCGCCGGGCACACCCCCATGAGTCAGGCCGGCCAGGGCGGCGCGGCCCGCCGCGACCGCCATCGACGTGGTGTCCTCGTCATACGCGGCCACCGAGCGGGTGCCGCGGCCTGCGCCGCTGCCCAGCACCCCCGCAATCCGGCTCCGCTCCAGCTGGTAGTACGGGACGTAGGCGCCGTAGCCGACCAGGCCTCCCATGGCACTCCTCACAAGTTGGCCGGATTAAGTAGAAACAGTTTACCTGTTATACTATTTCAAGCGCCAGTCTTTCCGCCGGACGATCTGGTCACAGCCGGTCCGACGGGCAGCCGCACAGCATCGCCGACCCCAGGGAGCCTGCGTGGACGTCAGCTATCCCGCCGAGGCGGAATCCTTCAGGACCGAGGTGCGGACGGTGCTGGCTACCGAACTGCCGCCGGGCTGGCCGGGCATCGGGGCCATCGCCGAACGCGACGACGCGGAGCGGTTCGCGGCGCAGTGGCGGCAGGCGCTGTACCGCCGGAACCTGCTCGGCATCACCTGGCCCGAACAGTACGGCGGGCGCGGGCTGTCCCGGCTGCACCAGGTGGTGCTGATGGAGGAACTGGCCCGGGCCGGCGTCCCCTACGGTGAGCACACGGATCTGTTCGGCATCAAGATGCTCGGCAGCACGCTGCTCCGCTGGGGCACGCCAGAGCAGAAGGCCAGGTTCCTGCCGCGCATCCTGTCCGGCGCGGACCGATGGTGCCAGGGTTTCTCCGAGCCGGGGGCGGGCTCGGACCTCGCCTCGCTGGCCAGCCGGGCCACTCTGGACCGCGGCGAATGGGTGATCGACGGGCAGAAGGTCTGGACCTCGGTGGCGCACCGCGCCAACTGGATCTTCCTGCTGGCCCGCACCGACCCGCAGGCCCGCGGCCACGCCGGGCTCTCGTTCCTGCTCTGCCCGCTCCACCAGCCCGGCATCGAGATCAGGCCGATCAGAGCGCTCACCGGGGACAGCGACTTCAACGAGGTGTTCTTCACCGGCGCCCGGACCACCGCTGACCTGGTAATCGGCGCTCCAGGGGAGGGCTGGCAGGTGGCCATGACCCTGCTCGGGCACGAGCGTGGTTCCGAAGCCGCCACTAACCCGATCTTGTTCCGCGCCGAACTCGACCGGCTGCTCGCGCTGGCCGCCGAGCGCGGCCGGGATCGCGACCCCCTCATCCGGCAGCGGCTGGCCTGGTGCTACGCCCGGGTGGAGATCATGCGCTACCTCGGCTACCGGATCCTCACCCAGGTGCAGAACGGCACCGGGCTCGGCGCGGCCGCTTCGGTCGCGAAACTGTACTGGAGTGAATACCACGTGGCCGCGACCGAGCTCGCCCTCGACATCGGTGGCCTGGACGGGCTGGTGCCACAGGGACGTGGCCCGCTGCGCGCGGTGCGCACCGACGACCCAGGGGCGCCCAACTCCTCCGGCTCCTGGCTGGGTGCCTTCCTGAACGCCCGGGCCGGGACGATCTACGCCGGCACGTCGCAGGTGCAGCGCAACATCCTCGCCGAGACGGTGCTCGGCCTGCCGAAGGAGAGACGCCAGTGAGCCCCGACGAGTTCGCCGGCCGGGTCGCGCTGGTGACGGCGGCCGCGGGCCGCGGCATCGGCCAGGCGGTGGCCCGCCGGCTGGCGGCCGGCGGCGCGCACGTGGTGGTGACCGACATCCACCCAGGCCGCACCGAGAAGGTCACCGCGGCGATCGCCGCCGACTACCCGGCGGCGACCGTGGTCGGCTACCCGCTGGACGCAGGCGACCGGGACCAGATCGACGCGGTCGTGGACGCGGTCACCGCGTCGCTTGGCCCGGTCCGGATCCTGGTCAACAACGCGGCGCTGAACGTCGTCGGCAGCATCTTCGGCTATGACCCGGCCGACTGGGACCGGGTGGTCCGGGTCAACCTCACCGGCGCCTGGTACCTGTGCCGCCGCACGATGCCGCTGATGCGCGACGCGGGCGGCGGCGTGATCGTGAACGTGGGCAGCTACGCCCCCGACGTCGGCGGCGGCGGCATCGAAGCGCCGTACGCGGCGTCCAAGGGCGGCCTGTCCGCGCTGACCCGAGGGCTCGCCCACGAGGGCGGCCCGCACCGGATCCGCGCCGTCTACCTGTCCATGGGCGTGGTCAAGGGCACCAAGTTCGCGCAGGACAACGCCGAGCTGCTGGCCCGGATGCCGGGCACCACCGGCCCGCTCGGTGACCTGCCGGGCACCGCTGACATCGCCGAGGCGGTGGCCTTCCTCGCCTCCGACCGGGCCGCCTTCATCACCGGCGAAGTGCTCAACGTGGCCGGCGGCGCCTACATGCGCAACTGAGCGCCCTAGCTCGCCGGCCGCGGCTCCTTGGGCAGGCCAAGGACTCGCTCGCCGATGATGTTCCGCTGGATCTGGCTGCTGCCGCCGTAGATCGTCTCGGCCCGGGACAGCAGGAACGCCCGCTGCAGCGGTTCGAGCCCGTAGCCGTCGCCGGTCACGGTCGCCTCCTCGGCCAGTAGCTCGGTCGCCAGCTCGAGCAGCCGCTGGTGCTGGACCGAGGCGTACAGCTTGGCCGTGGCCGCCTGCGCCCCCGGCGTCCGGCCCGCCACCAGTTCCCCGATCGTGCGCAGCGCGGTGACCCGCATCAGCCGCACCGCGATCCAGGCATCCACCAGCCGGTGGCTGAGCCCGCCCACGCCGGTCCGCTCCCTGGCCAGCGCCAGCACGTGCTCCGCCTCCCGTTCGAAGCCGAGCTGCTGAGGCATGAGCAGGGTGCCGCGCTCCACCCCGAGCGCCGCCATCGCCACCTTCCAGCCGTCACCCTGGGCGCCGACGACCAGGTCAGCGGAGGTCCGCGCGCCGTCGAAGAAGACCTCGCAGAACTCCCCGTCGCCGACCATGTTGGTGATCGGCCGGATCTGGACTCCGGGCTGGTGAGCGGGCACAAGCAGCAGCGAGAGCCCGCGGTGCCTTGACGACTCCGCCTCGGTCCGGCACAGCACGTACAGCCAGTCCGCGGACGCGCCGAACGTCATCCAGATCTTCTGCCCGTCGATCACCCACTCCGAGCCGTCCAGAACGGCCCTGGTGCGCACCGAGGCGAGGTCGGACCCGGCGTCCGGCTCACTGAAACCCTGCCCCCAGAACTCCTCCGCGGCCAGGATCTTGGGCAGGAACCTGGCCTTCTGCTCCGCCGTGCCGAACATCAGCAGCGTCGGCCCGAACAGATCCTGTCCCTGCACACCGACGCGGTAGGGCGCCTGGGCGCGAGCGTAGAGGTACTCGAAGATGATCGCCTGCGCCAGCGTCGCTCCCCGCCCCCCGTACTCCGGCGGCCAGGTCAGCCCGAGCCAGCGGCCCGCCGAGAGCTCTTTTTCCCAGCGCAGCCGCACGTCCCAGGCCGCGGAGTCGTCCGGCCCGCCCACGCCGCGGTACGCCGCGAACTCGCCGGTCAGGTGCTCGTCCAGCCAGCCCCGTACCTCGTCGGCGAACCCCTGGTCTTCCGCCCGGATCTCAATATCCATCATGCCCCCACAGCAGACAGTCCCAGCCGGGCCGCGATCAGGCCCCGGTGATACCCGGGCGTGCCGAACATCGCCTCGCTCGACTTGGCCCGCTTGAAGTACAGGTGCGCGGGATGTTCCCAGGTGAACCCGATGCCCCCGTGCACCTGGATGAGGTCGCCCGCGATCTTGGCGTAGGCCGCCGAGCAGTACACCTTGGCCACGCTCGCCGCCAGCGGCACCTCCTCGCCCGCCGCAGCCAGCGCCCACAGCCCGTAATACGCCGCCGATCGGGCCGCCTCCGCCTCGGTCAGCATGTCCGCGCACAGGTGCTTGACGGCCTGGAACGAGCCGATCGGCCGCCCGAACTGCACCCGCATCCCCGCATACTCAGCCGCGATCTCCACGGCCCGGGCCGCGCCGCCGGCCTGCTCGGCGGCCAGCAGGATGGCGGCGGTGTGCAGCACCCGGCGGAGCACAGGCCCGCCGTCGGCCTCGTCCCCGATCAGCCGGGCCGGGGTGCCCGCGAACGCCAGGTGCGCCTGCTTGCGGGTCTGGTCCAGGGTGGGCACGGGTGTCCGCGTTAGCCCCGGCGCGGCGCCGTCCACCGCGAACAGGCCGACGCCGGCCGGCGTGCGCGCGCCGACCATGATGAGATCGGCGACGTGGCCGTCAAGCACGTGCCGCTTGCCGCCGTCCAGCACCCATCCGCCGGAACCGCGGCGGGCCCGCAGCCGCACGCCCGCCTCGTCCCAGCGGCCAGGCTGCTCCAGCCAGGCCAGCGTGCCGATGACCTGGCCGGCGGCCAGGCCGGGCAGCAGGTCCTTCCTGGCCGTCTCGTCGGTGCAGCGCAGCAGGGCCTCGGTGGCCAGGGCCACGCTGGAAAGGAACGGCGCGCACAGCAGCGCCCGGCCCATTTCCTCCAAGACGATGCCGAGCTCGAGGTAGCCGAACCCGGCCCCTCCGTACTCCTCGGGAACGGCCAGGCCAGTGAGCCCGAGCTGGTCGCTCAGCTGCTTCCAGACCGCGGGGTCGTAGCCGGCCGCCGTAGCCATCAGCCGCCGCACGGACTCCAGAGCCGACTTGTCCGCCAGGAAGTCGCGCACCGCGGCCCGCAGCTCCAGCTGCTCGTCCGTGAAGAGGAAGTTCATCCTGCCTCCAGGATCAGTACAGTAAAATCATACAACTAGTTATACTATCTCCGTGAGCCATCCGCGACCAGACCGTGCGACCAGACAGAAGGTGCGTGGCCGATGAGTGACCGTTACGCGGATTTCCCGAGCCTGCACTGCGAAACGCTGGGCGGCGGAGTGCTGCAGATCGTGCTGGACGCGCCGCGGCTGAACGCGGTGGGCCCGCAGATGCACCGGGACCTCGCCGGCGTCTGGGCCGCGGTGGACCGCGACGACGACGTCCGGGCGGTCGTCGTCCGGGGTGCGGGCGCGGCGTTCTCGGCCGGCGGCTCCTTCGCCATGATCGAGGACATGACCAGGGACCCCGGCGTCCGGGCCCGGGTCATGCGCGAAGCGCGCGACCTGGTCTACGGGGTGATCAACTGCGCCAAGCCGGTGGTCTCGGCCATCTGCGGCCCGGCGGTCGGGGCCGGCCTGGTGGTCGCGCTGCTGGCCGACGTCTCGGTGGCCGGGCGCTCCGCCAAGATCGTGGACGGCCACACCCGGCTAGGCGTCGCGGCCGGGGATCACGCGGCGATCTGCTGGCCGCTGCTGTGCGGCATGGCCAAGGCTAAGTACTACCTGCTCTCCTGCGCCGCGCTGACCGGCGAGGAAGCTGAGCGGATCGGCCTGGTGTCGCTGTGCGTAGACGACGAGGAAGTGGCCGAACGGGCCGTGGCCATCGCGCACGACCTGGCCGATCTGCCGGCCAGCGCGGTGCAGTGGACCAAGTACTCGCTGAACAACTGGTACCGCCAGGCCGGGCCGCTGTTCGACGCGTCGCTCGGGTACGAGTTCTTCGGCTTCGGCCTGCCCGAGGCCCGCGAGGGACTCGCGGCCCTGAAGGAGAAACGGCCGCCCGACTTCCGCGCGGCGCAGGTCCAGACAGGAGCACGAACATGACCACCTACCCCGACCGTACCTACCCGCCGCTGCTGGTCCAGGGCCAGACGTGGGAACAGATGACCGTCGGCAGCGTCTTCCGCACCGCGGCCCGGACCATCACAGAGACCGACCTGATCACCTTCATCACCTGGAGCGGCTTCAATGAGGCGCTGTTCCTTGACGCCTCGCACGCGGCCGCGGGCGGGTACACCGGCCGGCTGGTTCCCGGCGCCCTGGTCTACTGCCTCGGCGAGGGGCTGGTCATCCAGACCAACGTGATCAACGGGACCGGCCTGGCGTTCATGTCCATGGACCTGACGATCAAGCGGCCCGCCTACGTCGGCGACACCATTCACGTGGTCGTCGAGGTGACCCAGGCGCGGGCCGCGAGCTCCGGCCAGCGGGGCGTGGTGACCACCAGGAACACCGTCCGCAACGCCCAAGGTGAGGACCTGCTGATCTACACCCCCGTCCGGCTGATCCGCGGCCGCGGCTACCAGGCGCCGGGCCAGGCCTCGTGAGAAAGAAACCTTCCAGGACCAGCCAGTGGCTGGCCCGGCTGCTCAAGTCGCTGGGACCCCCGCCCCCGCCGGGCCGGCGTTATTTCTCCTCCCGCTGCTGGCCCGCCGTCCCCGCCGCGCGGCGCAGGCCTTAGCCAGGCGGCGCACCCGGCCCGGCGACCATCGTGGAGCGGTAAAGGAAGTTAACCTCGTATGCTTATTGCATGAGGAGTCAGGTCAGCTTCCACAAGCGACTGGACCAGGCCCGCCGGCCCGAGGGGAAAGCTTGAACGCGGTCACGAAAAACTCAACCGTCCGGGTGCCGAAGGCCGGGGAAATGGTGGCCGCGCAGCTCCGCCGCCAGATCGTGCTCGGCGAGCTAAAGGAAGGCGACCAGCTGCCCTCAGAAAGCGTGCTGATGGAGCAGTTCGGCGTCTCGCGGCCCACGCTGCGGGAGGCGTTCCGCATCCTGGAAGCCGAGGGCGCCATCAACGTGCGGCGCGGCGTGCGCGGCGGGGCGAGGGTGCAGGTGCCCGACATCAGCGTGGCCGCCCGCCATATCGGCCTGCTGCTGCAGTACCGGGGAGCGCTGCTCTCCGACGTCTACGAGGTCCGCGCCGTCCTGGAGCCTGCCGCGGCCCGGATGGTGGCCAGGCGGCGTACGTCGGCCGATCTCGCCCGGCTGCAGGAAGTGGTGGACCGGCACCGCGAGTCGATAGATGACCCAGGTAGCGCCTTCGCCGCCGACGCCGAGTTCCACCAGCTGGTCATGGAACTGTCCGGCAACGAGACGCTTCAGATCCTGGCCGGCATGCTGTCCAGCATCATCCGGGAGGGCGACCGTTCCTACGCGGACAGCCATGACTGGCAGCACGAGGAGGAACTCGCCAAGATCGCGGTCCGCGCGCACACCCGGCTCGTCGAGCTCATCCGCAAGCGCAGCGGCGACGAGGCGGAGGAGCTGTGGCGCAAGCACCTGGCCGAGTCGGCCAAGATCGTCCTGGGCGACCGCGCCACGGCCACGGTAGTGGAACTTCTCTCCTGAGGCCAGCGGCGTCCGGTCGCCGTAAGCACGGCCAGCAGGCCCTGGGGCGGCTGCCGGGGCAGCGATCACGGGCCTTCCGGCGGGGCGGCCTCGAAGCCGCCGCCGCACAGCCCGCATGTGATCGGGCCCGCCTCGAGGACCGAGAGGGCAACCCGGATCCGGCGGCCGCACTCGCAGACCGCCGCCACGCCGTTGTTGCTGGTCCGGCCGCCGCGTCCCGCGCCGTCGGCGTGACGCCAGGCGACAAGCGATATCCGACCAAAATTTCCCGCTCGCTACTCGGACCCCATGTCATCGTCCAGCGGGCCGTCGTACAAGAAGACAATGGCACGACAGCACGCGGCCGCAAAGCCATGCACAACGGCAGCAGGGCGAAACATCCGGAAGCTGCAGCCCGGCCCAGACGAATAAGGCCATCCCGTCACTGATACCGCTAACCCGGCGACAGCGCGAGGCAGCACAACCAGTAGCTTGCGGCCCGATATCTCCTGTCCCAGCGACCCGCATGCGCAACTTTCCCGAACGGTACCGAGCCGGACTGCTGCCGCTCCTGGTCGTCGACGAGCACCGAGGCGCTGGCGATGGAGCCTCCGCCCTCAGCGGCTCTTCTTCGCCCAGACCACTTGCATGATGGAGATCAACGGACTGAGCGTAATGAGCCGGGAAGTCGTCGAGACCGCGCGAGAACCGCTGGTCATCGGCATCAGCCTCGCGGGCGGCTGGCGGCATCGGGCATTACCTCGGAGGTCGGCGCGGACCGTAGCGACAATTACCGGCGCATATCCGCCGAACCTACGTTATCGCAGGTCAGGAATATCTAACCGAGTTCCCAGGACTACTACCGGGAGCCAATCTGGACCGAGAGTTCCTGAAACTGCAGTCCCAGCGATATCCCCTTGCTCTTAATCCTCTGCTATCCGTATTTAGTGACATTGAGGTTACTTCTGAGACATATTGCAGGCATTCTCAACGGCGCGTAGGCTTCTGATCGAATCCGAGGGGGAATGATCATGTCATTTGGTAAAATCACCATTCATCGCGCCGTTTTGGTGGTGTTCGCCGCCGCCGGCATCCTGGCCGGCACGTCGTCCCTGGCCGCCGCCTCCGCGCACACTACCCCGGCCAGCTCTAGCCTGCTGGTCAGCGCACATGTAACGGCGATGAGCCCGAAGGCGACACTGGCCTACTGGACTCCGGCCCGGCTGCGCGCAGCCAAGCCGGCCAACATCATTACCGCCGGCTCGAACGCCAGCGCACCGCAGGCCCCCGCCAGCCCGGCCGGAAAGCCCGGTAGCGTCCCAGGAGGAGTCCCGGCGGGCAGCGGCGCGGCTGCCGCTGCGCACCCGGCGGCGGCCCTGACTCCCGCGCTACATAACAACTACAGTTACCCCTTCCCCTACACCATCTCCCAAGTCCCCGCGAGCTCTTACACGAAGTATCCCTGGGACTTGAACGGCAAGCTCTTCTTCAGCAACGCCGGGGGGAACTACGTCTGCTCGGCCACCTCCGTCGGCTCTGCGAGCGGCACCAGCGACGAAAACGAGATCTGGACCGCCGGGCACTGCGCGGCGAACACAGCGGGGACCCATGTCTGGGACAGCTCCGCCGTCTTCATTCCCGCCTACAACGGGACCGTGTCGAACGTCGACCCGTTCGGCGAGTTCACCTGGACCGGCGGGGCGGAAACCACCAGCGCCTGGCTCAACAGCTCGGACCTCACCGAGGACGAAGCAGCGATGACCGTCGGTAACTCCAGCACCACCGGCAGGACCCTCGGTCAGGCGGTCGGGTGGGACGGCTTCGCCTGGAACTACCCGGTCACGGAGAACTTCACCGCCTTCGGGTACCCGGCAGCATCTCCCTACAACGGCCTGACCATGTACCAGGACAGCGCCCCGACCGGAACGCAGGACACCGGCATCAGCGGCGCGGACGCCACCAAGCCGATAGGCATCGGTAACCCGATGACCGGAGGCTCGAGCGGCGGCGCCTGGAACATCGACTGGACCACAAGCAACCCCGGCTACATCGACGGCCACAACGACTACAAGTACGGCAGCCAGCCCCTGGCCATGTACTCGCCGTATCAGGACACCCTGTCCAACACGGTGCGCTGCTTCGGCGCATCAAGCTGCTGAGTGATTGCAACCGGGAAACCG
This sequence comes from Streptosporangiaceae bacterium, assembly GCA_050013055.1. Lineage (GTDB taxonomy): Bacteria > Actinomycetota > Actinomycetes > Streptosporangiales > Streptosporangiaceae > Palsa-504. The sequence goes on along the minus strand of JBEKGC010000045.1, from coordinate 2,964 downwards.
GCGAGGTGGGCACCCTTCGGCGTGCCCACCTCATGCCACGGTCACAGCCGAGGCGGCCGCTTCGCCCTCGCGGGCCGCTTCGGCGAGACGGCATAACGCCGGGGAAGCTGGTGACGGCATCGCTCCAGCAGCCCGCATTCCCGGAACCGCAGCGGACATCGGCGCGTCATAGCCTCATGAGACTCCTCGCTTTGGCTCTCGAGCTGGCCGTCCTGGCCGGAGCGGCGGCAGCGTGCGCAGGACCGCCGGCAGCGCCGCTGACCGCGACTGGCGCCGGCGGCTGGCCCGCTGGCCGCACGTTCGTGTCCGCAACGCTGACCGGATACACACTGGCGGCAGGTACCCATGTCGCTCTGACGTTCCGCCCCGATGGTTCGGTCAGCGCTTACGCTGGCTGCAATAACCTGTCTGGAACCGGCCGGGTCTCCGGCGGCCGGCTGATCATCGGCGACATACGGCAGACCCAGCTAGGCTGCGAACCCGGCCGGATGAACCAGGACGAATGGCTGGCCCGCTTCCTGACAGCGAAGCCCGCCTGGAACCTGGCCGGCGATCAGCTGCAGCTCGCCAGCGACACGGTGCTGCTGACGCTTACCGACCGCAGTGTCACCAGCCCCGATCACGGGCTCACCGGGACTCGGTGGGTGATCGACGCCATCACCACAGGCGGCACCGTGGCTTCCGTACCGCATGGCACAGGCGCCTACCTGACATTCGACAGCGCCGGCCACATCAGCGGGTCGACCGGCTGCGCGCCCATCACGGGAACAGCCCACATCGGCAGCACTACGATAACCGTCTCCTCTCTCGCCCCCGCCAAGGGCACGTGCGCGCCCCAAGCCGCCGCCGTGGACGCTGCCATACGAAACACATTGCGAGGCAGCGTCGGCTACACCATCCAGGCCGGCACACTAACCCTCACCAACCCAGACGGCCACAGCCTCCGCCTAGGGGTCTAGCCAAGGTGAGACAAAGCCGCAACGGGGGATGATCTCGAAGTGGCGAGAGGCTGTTCCCGGGTGAGTGCACACCGCCTTGACCCGTCCGTCTCATGAGCATGGATCTGACACCGGGGCATGACCGCGGGCCGTTGCCCACGCGGCGACAACTCCAGGCTCCTGGCCAGGTCATGCAGGTGCTCGCGGGCGTGGTAGAGGTCCACGATCTGGGTGGCCCCGGGGAATCTGGCGGCGACGGTAGTCCAGATCCAGGCGGCGCCGTCGCCGAGGATGGTGAGCTGGCGGACGTGGTCCGCGCCGCGGGCGGTGCCTTCGGCCTGGACTAGGTCCGCGAATACGTGCACGGGCTCAAAGGTGGCGATGTAGCTGGACGAGCCGGGGTCCCGGACGGGGTATCCCCGGTCGTCGAGCTGGTCCTGGGTGAAGAAGACGGCGAGTTTGACCTCGCGGGTCCGGGCCCGGCCGTCCTCGCCCTTGCCCTCGCGTCCGGCGGTCTCGGTGGCCCGCATGCAGACCCCGGTGCCGTCGACCGCCCCGTAGAGCTTGCCCGGCAGCGGCGACGGGGCCAGCGGCACCAGTTTCCGGGCGATGATGAAAGCCGCCCGGTCCTGGCTGCTGCTGGCCTTGGCGGTGCCGCTGGCCTCGGCGGCCCGCTGCACGCGCTTGACGGTCAGGTGCACCCCGGCCGGGTCTTCCAGCAGCCCGGCGGCCTTGGCGAACGGCGCGGTCGCGGCGGCCCGGTCGTTCATCGCCTGGAGCCCTGGTGACATAGACGCTCCGGCCATCCCCAGATCGGCGTCCCTGGGCGCGAAGCCGTGCTTGCATTCCCGGCAGTGATACCAGGCCCGGTCGAGGGTGACCGGGCCGAGGACGGTGTCGAGGGTCTTGTCCCGGCAGGCGGCGAATTCCGCCTGATGCCCCTGCCCGCACGGCAGCCGCGGGCCGCGGTAGCCCCGGCCGGCCGGCAGCAGCTCCCCGGGCATGCCGGCGCCGAGCTTGAGCATCCCGGCCCGGATAACCGCCTCAGCGGACTCCATGCTGCCGCAGCCGATGGCCCTGGCCGCCTCCGCGGCCAGCCGCGCTAGCCCGGCGGACGCCTGCGCCGCGAGCGCGTCCCGGAGCCCCCTTTTTCCCCTCCCGGCGGGACAGGTGAACTACCGGCGGCCGCGCCGGGCGGCGCCGGGCGGGCCTCGCAGATCGCCTCGTTCACCTGCACGATCTGTTCGGTCACCGCCACGAACTGCTTGTAGGCGTCCGTCTCGCGGCGCACCTTGCCCAGCTCCGCGGCGGTCAGCTGCCTGGTTCGCGTCCGCCCGCCCTCCGACCGCGTCCATAGGTACCGCGGCCCGTGCCCGGGATGATCTGGGGCCGCGCACGCGCAGTTCGGCTTGCCGCAGCGCCGGTAGGTCTCGCTGACGCTGCCCGGGCGGAAATCCCCGGTCCCGGCCAGCTGCTCATACAGCCGGTCGCGCTGGCGTCCAAGCTCGTCAAGCGGCTCAGGCATCCTAGCTCCCCATCTGGAAGTGTGATCACTTCCAGATTACCGCGCCAGCCTGCACCGATCCAGGACCCCTACGAAACTGACGTGCACCCGCTCAGCGGCCCTGGGTCCGGCCGGTCCTGGTGTTCTCAATAGTGTATTGTTCTAATAGATATGACCGATTACACGTTGAGGTCCCTGGTGCTGCCGCGAGCGACCGCCGCAGCGGTAAGGGCGTGAAGTTGACATCCTCCCTCGCCTAAAGGCGAAGGATTCCAGCTACTACCCCGAGTGGAGCAGCAGGTGAGGTTCGCGGTTCACAGGCCGGGTAACCCCGTCGCCTCCCCGTGCAGTCACGGCGTGCCCCGCCGCGATGTTGATGGCCGCGTTCACATCAGCATGGCCGGCGAAACCGCAGGCAGTGCACCGGAACACGGCTTGGCTCTCACGCGAGCCCCGGTCCACCCGCCCGCACGCCGAGCACCGCTGGCTCGTGAACGCGGGACTGATCTTCTCCACCCGGCC
>JBEKGC010000044.1:0-23389 GCA_050013055.1 Streptosporangiaceae bacterium | reverse complement strand
GTCTCGCGCTGGCTGAAGGCCGACTTGCCACATCAGGCGCAGCGCCGGTTCGGATTGCCGATCACGACCATCATCACCAGTTACTGAGCGCCTGGCTGCGATTGCACGCCGGTCCTGTCATTGCCCTGTTGTGCCCGGATGAGCCCGCCGGTGATGGGGGTAGCCCTGGTCAAGGCGGCCGGGCCGGGCGACCGCGACCGGGCCTGGCTGACGGTTGCCGGGGTCACCCGGCGCGGGCCCGTTCACGTCGTCCATGACCTTCCTCATCTGGCCGTGGAGTCCCTGTTCGGCATCGATGACGGGCTGTGGGCAGAACTGGCCGCCGGAGATCACGCGGCGGTCGGCCAGGCGGCCACGGCCCGCCGCCCGAAACGCCAGAAGCGGGGGCGGATCGTCTCCGGGGCAGCAACCGGTGCCCGGACTGGCGAGTGGCTCACCCCTGGGCACCGCCGGGCCAAGACACTCACAAACGGCGTGGCCAACCGGTGGGGTGATGGCCCGGACACCGCGACCGGGGTCCGCGACCGGGTCGCCCGTCAAAACGACCCGTCACTGCAGGACCTGCTGGCCCGGGTCGATGACCAGACGATCACCGTGGCCATCCGGGGCGTCCGGGACCTAGAGCAACGCTGGCTGGCGGTGCGGCCTGGCGGGGCGCTCAGGCTGTGCTGGCCGCTGGCACGCGATTTCTTCACCGGGCCGGGATGAGGACCCCGCGAGATCCGCTCCAGCCGCCGGAGATGTAGGTGCTTGCCTGCTCGTTGAGCCACCAGCGGGGGAGTCCGAGGATCGCGGGAAAGCACGCCGCGCCAGTTCCGGCGGTTCCAAGGTGGCATCAGGTCAGGTGACTCGCGGTCTTTGTTCAGGCTGCCCTGTCGGGTAGCAGGCAGACCTGGTTGCGTCCCTGGGCTTTGGCGCGGTACAGCGCGGCGTCGGCGGCGGCGATCAGCTCGTCGAGGTCGCGGTGGGAGCCTGCCAGCGTGGCTACGCCGATCGACACGGTGACCCGCAGCGGTACCTCCTCGCCGCTGCCCTTCCCGGCGGTAACGGTGATGTCGGCGAGCTTGGCGCGGATCCGTTCGGTGATCTGCGCGGCGGTGGCGGTGTCGGTGTGCGGCAGGAGGATGGCGAATTCCTCGCCGCCGAACCGGCCAGTGATGTCGTAGTCGCGCAGCAGCCCGCGCAGGGTGGCTGACAGCGCGGCCAGCACGGCGTCGCCGGCGAGGTGGCCGTAGGTGTCGTTGACCCGCTTGAAGTGGTCGATGTCGAGCATCGCGACGGCCAAGGGGGTACCGGTGCGGGCGGCGCGGCTGATCTCGACCTGGGCTTCGCGCTGCCAGGTGACGGCGTTGAGCAGGCCGGTCTTAGCGTCCACCCGGGCGGCGCTTTGCAGCTGGGCGTGCCGCAGCGAGCGCTGCAGCAGGGTCACGGCGGGCAGGAACAGGGCGATCAGGAACCAGTTATCAGCGATCAGGACGGCCCCGGCCAGGCCGATGCTCAGCTCGGCGGCATCGTTGTACATCGGTTCCCTGGTGAACTGCATCTGGCGGATGCTGGCGGAGGAATCTGAGCCTTTGACCGCGGTCAGCACCAGGCCGGCCTCGATGGCCCAGCGCAGTATCGCGCACAGGCCCGCGACAGCGATCCAGGCGAGCCAGCGGTCCCCGGGTCCCGGGGTCAGGCCGGGGAGCCCCGAGGTGGCCGCGTGGAAGGCCCAGGACGCGGCCCCGTAGGCCAGCCCGACCGCTGCGGCTGTGAAGATCCTGCGGTGCAGGACGGTCTGGCGGGTGCGCCACTGGGTGAACGCCAGCTTGGACACCGGGGCGATCAGCGCGTACACCGGCGGCAGGAACAGCGCGATGGGGAGCTGCCAGATCCCGTAGACGTCCATGATCAGCCCGGCCGGCTCGCCGGAGCGGCGGGTCAGCTCGATCGAGACCGCCCCGAACCCGAGCAGCAGCGCGAACAGCGCCAGGTCATGCAGGCTGAACGCAGTCTTGGAGGTCGCGGCGCCGAGGGCGGCGGCATAGGCTGTGATGACCGCGGCGACGAAGACGGCCAGCCTGCGAGGCAGTCCCCACACCGGCCAGCCCCGTATCCGGGCAGCCCGCGAACCGTGACACGGTTCGGGCCGGACGCTCATGAATCCTCCGGTTCCATCCTCTCGCCCTCCGGGCAGCTATCGGCTGAGCGACCGGTAAGGGGAAGCGCATCACATTGTGACCCAGTCCCCGGCGGCAATGTCAAGGGTCAGGCCTGGATACGCCGGACAGGCCGGGACACATGGTAGGAAGACAGAAAGTCCGCAGGCCAGGCCGGGTACGCCGGGGTTGCGCGTGGGCCGGGTCGCCGTGGGGATAATCCAGGCAAAAGCCTCGTACCCTGGCGGCGGCAGCACGATCCCGCGTGCCGTCACGGCAGTTCAGCAGCGGAGGGAGGCGGGGAGTATGCGCGAGCACGGCTGGGGCTGATTCCGGCTCATCTGATGGTGATAGATCGCCACGGCTAGCGCGGGCCGCCGCGCCGGCAGCGCGGTCCCGTATGCCGTCAGGGCAGTTCAGCAGCGGAGGGAGGCGGCGAGAATGCGCGAGCACGGCTGGGGCTGATTTCAGCTCATCTGATGATGGTAGATCGCCAGGGCCAGCGCGGCCGCCGCGCCGGCAGCGCCGCTGGCGGCGATCACGAGCGGGGGAGAGTAGCGGGCTGCGGCGGCGCCGGCCACGATGACGGCGCCGCCTTGCCCCAGGTAGATGCCGGCCTGCGCCAGGCCGAACGCCTGGCTGCGCTGCTGCGGCGGCGCCGCGAGGACGAACGCCGCGTTGGCGGCCAGCTGGAAACATCCGCAGGCGCCGCTCGCGAACAGCACAAGCAGCACCGGCACGGCCGCCGGGCGTACCGCGAGGACCGCCAGCAGCAGGCAGCATGCCACCGCCAGCGGCCCCATCCAGGGGGCCCGGCGGGCCGGGCGCACCAGCCGGGAGAAGGCCACCGATCCGGCCGCGATGCCCAGCGCCGTGGCCGCCAGGATCAGGCCCGTCAGCACGTCCCCGCCGTGCAGCCAGCGGGCCAGCGGCGCGGCCAGCCCCTCCGGGACCACCGCGAACGCGGCGAGCCAGCCGAACAGCATCGGGGTCCGCAGCGCGGGCCGGGTGAACACCAGCCGGATCCCGGACACCGCGTCGGCCAGCGGCGCGAACAGCCGCCCCGGTGCGGCTACGGCGGCCGGGCGGGAACGGACGCCGGAGAAGACCAGCAGCGCGGAGGCGGCGAAAGTCACCGCGTCGGCCAGCAGGCACGGGCGGGCACCCAGCAGGCCGGTCAGGGCGCCGCCGGCCGCGAACCCGGCCACCTGCGCGGCCTGGAAGGTGGTCATGGTAATCGCGGTGCCGAGCACGTACTGGTCACCGGTCAGGATGTCGGGGTAAAGCGCCGCGCGGGCCGAGGTGAACGGCGCGGTGAACAGCGTGACCGCGAACAGCAGCGCCACCAGCGCGGGCAGCGGGATCCCTGGTATCACCATCACCAGCACCAGGACCGCGCGGGCCGCATCGCAGCCGATCATCACCGTGCGGCGGGGAAGCCGGTCGGCCAGCCCGGATAGCAAGATCCCGCCGGCGAACACCGGGATGATCGTGGCCGCGTAGGTCACCGCGGCGGCCAGCGCCGAACGGGTCCGGTCATAGACCAGGACGGTCAGCGCGACCCGGGCGAGCTGATCCCCGGCCACCGACAGCAGCTGCGCCAGCCACAGCGCCCGGAACTCCGCGACAGCAAACACGTCGCGGTAAGCGGCGCGCTCTACCGCGACCTCTGCCACCACGCTCACCGTCCTAGGGCACCGCCGGTACGACAACGAGCGATCATACGATCACAAACGCCGCCCGGAAGACAAGCCGGGCAACCGGTCCCCAGGTCCGAGGACAGAGCCTTGACCTTATCCGCCGGGTGTGACGAGGCCGGTCTCGTAGGCGATTACGACGGCCTGCGCGCGGTCACGCAGGCCCAGCTTGGACAGGATGCGCTTGATGTGGGTCATGGTGGTCTCCCCGGCCACGCACAGGGTGTCGCTGATCTGCGTCGCCGGAGTTGCAGCCGTCGTAGTACTCCTCACCACTTCGCTAACGCATACCGCCAGTGCTGGTTTTCCGCCCCTGATCACAGGGGAAGTATCCTTGACAGGTGCTGATGAGCGCGCAGTGGTACATGTGCGCCCAAGAGCAGCGTACCGATCACCTGCACGCTCCTGACCACGGCAGTGGATGGTGAAATGCTACTGCGGGAAGCCTACGGGAACCCGGCGGCTCGGCAGGACGGCAATCGCGCAGCGGATCGGCTGGAAGCCGGAGGTGGCAGGAAATGCATGAGATTCGCACAGTGATGCGGCCGCACTCGGCCGACATGAATGTCCTGCGCAAGAGTGCCGACGTCTACGCGCGAGGCAAGACACCTGAGATCACGCCTGACGGCAGGGTAGCCGAAATCGAGCTCAAGCCTGGCGGTCCAGGCATGGCAGCAAGGCACCTGCGAGACATTCATGGCGCGTTCGGCGACAGCGGAGCGCGGCAGACCATACGCGGTCTGCAGGTCACCAGGGGCAACCAGTTCGTCCTCCAAATGCTTGCCGCCGATCCTGGATTGCCGGGCCTGATACGCCCGGTGGAGCGGTCACGGGGCGTCGAGGCCGCAGTCCAGTCGACCAAGGCCGGCGATCCGGTGCCTGCCGAGGTGCGGTACCAGTTTGAAGCGGCGACAGGGCACGGTGTCGGCGGTGTCCAGATCATGAACGACGCTCAGGCGCATGAGGCCGCGGCGTCGGTGGGCGCTCGTGCATTCACGGTCGGCCAGCGGATTTTCTTCGGCGACAGAACATACAGCCCACTCAGCGGGCCGGGCCGTGAACTGATTTTCCACGAGCTATTCCACACTGTTCAGCAGCGCGGTGCGGCGGTGCCGGGACGAGAGTCGCTGGCTGTGCGCTCTCCCCATGAAGGGCACGAGCGGCAGGCGGAAGCGGCGGCTCACTCAGTCGCGCGCTTCCGCGGCAAGACTGCGGCAAACGACGGCGAGCCAGGCAGCATGCCCGTGGCGGCGCGCGAGACCATGCCTGCCGACGCCGTAGGCGTCGCGATGATTCAGCGTGCCATCACCTTCGAAACCGATACGGGGACCTTCGCGCCGCACAACATCGAGGCTCATGAGGATGCGGCGGGCTTTGTCCTGACTTCGCCTGTCGGTACATTCGAATGGACGCCCGATGTGATCATTCACGGGAATGCCGGCGACGCGTTCGCGGACTGGGAGACCTCCCACCATCAGGTCGGAAAGGGCTTTTGGTTCAACGTGTGGTGGGGTACCGACGCAAACCGCACGCACCGCAGCCGCGAGATAGTCGGAGGGCTGCCGATGCGGGACGCCACGGCGGCAGGCAACACCTGGTACTCAGACTGGCGGGCGCAGGGCTTCACGGCTAATGGCCAAACCAGGAGCCCGGTCATGCGCGATACGCCGTCTACGGGAAACATACCGTGGGCGAATCCGATAGCAGGCCGGGTCGGCACCCGCGGCTGGTTCAATTACGGCTTCGGGTTCGTCTCTACCCTCAGTGCCCGTCACATTCCTGACGGCGCCGGTGCCGCGGCGTTCCGTCATCTCAACCATGTGCACTGGAACTTCGGTGTGGACGGCACCTTCGACACCGCTGCTGCCATCGGCGGCCGCGTGACGCTGAACGGAGGCGGAATCAACCGGAGCCCGATGATCCCCGGGGTGGACGTCGCGTTCATACCCATGCACGGCGGCCCCATCATCAACGACAACTTCAAGGACACCGATACGTGACTGAGCCGCTCACCATCAGTGTCACGCGTGTCCCCGCCGGCTCGGGCCTGGAGCCCGGCCCGGGCCTTGTCGTCGGCTCTGCCGAACACGAAGCTAGCACAGCTGAGTTGTTCGAGCGGTTCAGCCGCAAATCCTCCGGCTGCCAGCTGGGGCAGCGGACCGTCGCCATCATTTCGACGGGGGTGCTCGACACGCCGGACCAGGTGATGGCGAGCGGGAGCCGGCGCGATCGCCATGGCTTCGACGTGAACCTTGAGGTCCGTGACTTCGATGGCCCGATGGCGGCAAATGACCAGTGGCTTGCTCTGGTGAGGATGGAACTGGGTTACCCCGAGGAAGGGTCTTACCAGCTAACCGTCTACGAGACCGTTCTCCGCTTCACCGACATCGGCCACCCGGAGGCTGCGGAGAAGGTGCGGACGGCCGAGTGGCGCTTCAGCTTCCGGTGTCCTGGCGAGTGAGGCTGGTCGTGCCGGGGTCGCCGTCAGCCATAGGGGAAATCCCTCGTCCTGCCGGAAGTCAGCGCCGGCGGCCCGAAAGCCACGACACTGCCCGCATCGTTATCGGGTCGACGTCCTCACCGGGGTCGACTCCCTGCTGGCGGGCCAGCGAGAGCAACGCGGGAAACAGAAACGGTGCGTCCGCTTCAACACTTCCCCGCTCCAGGTCGATCAGGTCTAGGTCGGCACCACGGCCTAGTCGGTGTGCGGTCCAGCGGCGGACCAGGAAGTCAAGGTGGTACCGCCGCAGCCTCCAGATATGTTCCAGGATCGGGCCAAGCAGGCTGAGCCTGCCGTCGTTAACCACCAGTCCGGCGCATGTAGCCAGGAAGTCCCGTTGCCTGGCGGATAGCAGTCCCCTGGCTGACCGGGTTCCGTCCGGATCTGCCGTGGCGGCCAGCGCCGGGACAGCCCCGTCGAGCCTTGCCGTGAGCGAGGCGGTCAAGATGCGCTGATCGCTGGTCCACTCCTGCGAGATCCGCAGGCGGTGCCTGGTGTCCGAGTAGAAACCCAGCCAACCGGGACCGAGCTGGGCCCGGCGCACTGGCCGCAGCTGGACGACGACTTCGTGCCCACCGGGGATCTGCATCAGCCGCACCGTGGCGCCTGCCGCGGACAGCAGGCCGGGCCTGCGTGAGAGGTCCTCGAGCAGGTAGACCTCGCGCTCGATGGCCCCGGCCCGGCCGAGCCCCAGGCTGGCGGCTAGGCGTGCCGTGTCCGCATCCGGGATTCCGATGCGCAGGTGCACGCCGTCGAGGCGTTCCGCCGCCGTCACGGCTGCCCCCTTTCGGGAAAATCACCCCAGAAAACAGTGCCTCCGATGTACCTGGTCAGGCATCAGGGACTCCGCTCTAATAGGTAGGGACAATTGCTTGCGCAAGGGGCGGTGGTCGTCGACCAGCCGCGCAGGGCCTCTATCGCTAGGGGAGATGGCCATGGCAATGTCCGCGGTGGCCGAACGTTACGCCGACCGTCTTGTCGCAGAACCGCCGGGCGATACCCTAGTCGGGCGATCCAGGGAACGGCGGCTACTGCAGGCCCTGGTCGGTTCGGTCGTCGGCGGCGGTGCTGCCGGAATCGTGCTTGGCGAGCCGGGGATCGGCAAGACAGCGCTGCTGCGCGATGTTGCCCGCACTACTGCGCACCAGGTCAGATGGGTGCGCGGTGACGAATCAGAGGCTATGTTGCCCTTCGCCGCGGCAGCCGACCTGCTGACGCCGTTCCGGGCGGTGTTCGGTAACCTTCCCTGCACGCAGCGTCAAGCGCTAGAGGTGGCGCTGGCGCTGGCCGACGGTCCGCCGCCCAGCCCGCTGGCCGTTTGCACGGGAGCGCTGGGAGCGCTGGCCGCGGTGGGCGACGAGCAGCCGCTCGTGGTACTCGTGGACGACCTGCAGTGGATAGATCAGGAATCGCGGCAGTTGATGATCTTCGTTGCCCGCAGGCTCGCCACCGAGCGTGTCGTCATGCTGTTCGCGTCCCGGGACGAGCCGGGCGTACCGCATCCGGAGGGCGGCCTGCCTGCCCTTCGGCTGAGCGGGCTCGAACTCGAGGAGTGCGAGTCGCTGGCCCGGCTCCGGGGACTGGCGGTCTCGCGCGACGTCCTCGGGTCTATTGTGCGGGCCACCGGCGGCAACCCGCTTGCCGTCCTGGAGACCGTGACCCAGGGTGCGTCCCTGACCGCCGCAGGCGAGCCGGACGTGGCCGTGGGACTGTCCGCGGAGCGCGCGTGGCGTGGCGTCCTGTCCCGGCTGCCGCCCAGGGTCCAGCACGCGTTGTTCGTGGTCGCGGTCAGCCGGGGACCAGGGTTGCCCACCCTGCCCGCGATCCTGGACGTGGTGCATCTGGGCTTGGAGGATCTTGAGCCGGCCGAGCGGCAGGGTCTGGTCCACGTGGCTGGCGATCAGGTGGGGCTGCGCCATCCGCTGCTGCGCTGTGTGCTCATCGACGGCACCCCGCTGGCCGTCCGCGTGGTCACCTACCAGGCTCTGGCGAGCCTGGCGACGCCGGACCTCAGTGCCTGGTATCTGTCCCAGGCCACGGTGGGACCGGATCGGGAAGTAGCGGACCGCCTGGTGGCGGCGGCCGAAAGCGCCCGTCGCCGCAGCGGCTACGGCACGGCCAAGCGCTTGTCCAAGCGTGCGGCTGAGCTGACCGCTGAGGACAGTGCCCGAGCCGACCGGCTGATCACCGCCGCGGTTGATGCCCAACTCGCCGGCGACACGCGGTCCGCAGCCGACTGGTGCGAGGAGGCCCTCGGGCTCCGGGCCGACCCGGAATTCACTGCTGTCGCGACGTTGATCCGCGGGCGTGCCCTGGCCTGGGCCGGCGAGCCGGGGAACGGCTACGAGGTGCTGACCCGGGTGGCGTCGGAGGTCGAGTCATGCCGTCCTGGCCTGGCGGCGGAGCTTTTCGCCGAGGCGATCGTGCCCGCGGTGATGACCGGTGACATCCATGCCGCCGCGAGTGCGGCCCGGGCGTGCGAGGCCGCGGCCGCGGCCGGGGTCACGCTAACTTTCCGGACGCTGGTCATGGTGGCCAAATCCCACCTGCTCAGGGGAGATGTAGCGGAGGGCCGGGCTCGGCTCGATGCCGCCGCTGCCATGCTCGGGGATGTCGACCTGGTGGTGGACCAGCAAGCGCTGGCCCATATGGCTCTCGGCCGGGCCTGGGCGGAGGACACCGAGGTCGCCCGCCAGCTGATCAGTTCCGCCCTCGACGGCGCCCGGCGGCACGGTGCTCCCGCCATCCTCTCCTTCGCGCTCGCGGTCCGCAGCGACATTGACTGCTGGGCCGGCCGGTGGGCGGCCGCCTATGCGGACACGTGCGAGTCGCTGCACTGGGCCGAGGAGCTGAACCAGGCTGGCGTGATCGGGAATTGCCTGATGACAATGGCCTGGATCGATGCTGCCCGCGGTGACCGCGAGCGTTGTGAAGCACGGGTTGATCAGTCCCGGCGAGCCGTCGGCCCGAACAGTATCGGCTGGATGCAGCTGGTTGAGCAGGCGATCCTGGGCTTCGCTGCGCTTACCGACGGCGAGCCGGTCATCGCGGTCGAGCACCTGGAAGCGGCCTGGCGCTTCGCCCAGGCCAACGGCCTGGGCAACCCTAACATCACGCGGTTCGAGCCCGATCTGATCGAGGCGCACCTGCGGTGCAGAAACCTGCCGCGGGCCCGCGCGCTGCTGGCATCGCTCGACGAGCGCGCCCTGGCGACCGGCCTGAGCCATCCCGCCGCCGCGGCGGAACGCTGCCGTGGCCTGCTCGCCGACAACGCCGAGCAGGCGGTAGCCGCGTTCGCGGCCGCCCGGCAGGCCCACAGCCTGCGATCAGCGCCGTTTGAACTGGGACGCACCCTGCTCTGCGAGGGTGAGGTCCTGCGCCGCTTCCGGCGTCCGACCGCCGCCCGTTCGGTGCTGCGCGAGGCGCACCGGCTATTCGAGGGCCTGGGCGCCAGGCCTTGGGCCGAACGGGCGGCCTACGAGCTGGCCGCCACGGGAAGCGCCAGCCCGTCCAAACCCAGAGCTGCCCTGCTGGATGCCCTGACGCCGCAAGAACTCCAGATCGCGCGACTGGTCGCGGACGGCAGGAACAACGCTGAGGTAGCCGCCGCCATGTTCCTATCGCGCAAGACGGTCGAAACCCACCTCACCCGCGTTTACCGCAAACTTTCCGTCCGCTCGCGCACCGAGCTGACCCGGATGCTGGTCGCTCACGGCATGACCGACTGACTCTGGCCATCGGGTTTCCCGTGCGGCTGCCCCGCGCTCGGGGGAATTCCCTGATGGCGCCCGCGACGGTCGGCGGTGTCGACTGGGGTGGCACCTGCGCACTGAAGTCCGGGCGCGATCGCGGCAACGGCGTCCGGGTGCCGAACCACGTTAGATGGGGGAGAGCATGCCGGTCACCATCGTCAACCGCTCCACCTCGCGCCCGCTGCTCGTACCGCTGAGCAACGGTAAGACGCTGAGGCTGCCTCCGGGTGGCAGCTCAGGGAAGCTGCCCGACCGGGAGGCCGAGAACAATCCCAAAGTCGACAAGCTCCGTCGGCAGGGCCTCCTTGATGTGCTCACGGAGCCTCGTTCGGGCAGCCGCAAGAAGGACGCACCGGAGACATCCGGCAAGGAGTAACTGCCAGGCGGTTGCGAAGGAGGACAATCCGTGCCGACTCTCACTTACCCAGGCGTGTACGTGCAGGAGGTCTCCAGCGGAGTACGCCCGCTGCAGATCGCGAGTACCTCGACAGCGGCTTTTGTCGGCCTGGCCCAGATGGGGCCGGACGATGCCGTCCTCCAGGTCACCAGCTGGACCGAATTCCAGCGCTATTACGGCACGTTCATCCCCGACGGCTATCTAGCTCACAGCGTGTTCCAGTACTTCAACAACGGCGGTCAGCTGTGCTACATCGTCCGGGTCGTACGCGGCGACGCCCAGGCGGCCAGTGTCACCGTCCAGAACCGGGCCTCCGTACCCGTAGACGGCCTGACGATCAGCGCCAGCAGCAAGGGGGCCTGGGGCAACTCTCTCTACCTGCAGATCGAGGACGGCTCACTCGACCCGGGAAATGAGTTCCGCATCAGCGTCCGACAGCAGGACGATCCCGCCGTGATCCCGCCGAACTGGCAGAGCATCACGCCCCTTGAAGTCTTTGACAACCTCAGCCCGGATCCCGCCGCGCCCAACTACGTGGTGACCGTGCTCCAGGCTCAGTCCAACCTGATCCAGGCCGTCACGTCGGCTGCCAATACCAGCCTTCAGCACGGCGTGCACTTCGGGGGATTCAACCCGACCGTCCCGCTGCAGGACGACCTCAGTTTCTCGATTAACCTGGACGGCGACGGCCCCCAGATCGTCACGCTGCCATCCGCCGCCGGGACCGCCGTCCTCGCCGGCGTGGCATCGGCCATCCAAACAGCGGTCCAGGCCCTGACCAAGCTGAAGACGTCAACCGACGCGACGGCGTTCACGGGCTTCACCTGCGTGGTCGACTCCTCGAGTGGGCAGCCGCGCCTGGTCCTGACCTCGGGAACGACCAGTGCCACCTCGTCGGTCCTGATCGCGCCTGCCCCCGCATCTGCCAATGACGCGACCGGACTGCTGCAACTTGGGCCAGGTAACGGCGGAATATCGGAAAACGGCCTGGCCGTGCAGCGACCTGCCCTGGCGGACGTCGTCCAGGTTGGCGACTCGGCGGTGGCAGCCCCTGTGACGGCAGTGGTGGCAGGTGCCGATGGGACGAACGCGGTCACCGAGACCACGTTCAGTAATGCCTTTTCCCGCCTGGACAGGATCACCGATTTCAGCCTGCTGGCGGTGCCTGGTGAGGGCACCACCGCCATGATGGACCTGGGCATGGCCTACTGCGCCAACCGCCCGCTCCAGGATGTCTTCTACATCGGCGAGATGGCCTCGCATGACGACACCCCGGCCGAGGCCACGAGCTTCCGGAACAGTCTCACCACCGCGAACTCTTACGGCGCGGTCTATTTCCCGTGGGTGATGGCCCTGGATCCGACCGGCCAGTCGCCGTCGCCAGTGCCCCTGCCCCCGTCGGGATACCTGGCCGGGCTGTACGCCCGGATAGATGCCAGCCGGGGTGTATGGAAAGCGCCCGCCGGTGTCGAGGCGAGCCTCAACGGCGCCGTGGGCCTCACCGTCGAGCTCAACGACGTCGAACATGGCACGCTCAACCCGATCGGCGTGGATGTCATCCGCCGCTTCTCCGGGGCCGGCATAGTCGCGTTCGGCGCCCGGACCGTGACCTCGGATCCCGAATGGCTGTATGTACCCATCCGGCGGACCGCGATCATGCTGCGGGTCAGCATCTACTACGGCATCCAGTGGGCCGTGTTCGAGCCGAACGACGAGCCATTGTGGGCCCAGCTGAGACTGAACATCGGGTCATTCATGACCACGCTGTTCCGCCAGGGCGCGTTCGCCGGCTCCACGCCATCGCAGGCCTTCTTCGTGAAGTGCGATTCGGAGACGACCACTCAGGCGGATATCGATGCGGGCGTGGTCAACGTGCTGGTCGGTTTCGCCCCGCTGAGGCCGGCTGAGTTCGTGGTCGTCAAGATCAGCCAGAGCGCTGGTCAGGGGTAGCCGGGATCGGAGAGGAGCAGACGGATGGCAAGGTTCTCGGTCAACAGTACGCGATTCGACCCCTACCTGGGCTTCAGGTTCAAGGTCAAATGGGATGGCCAGTACGTAGCGGGGCTTAACAAGTGCGGCGCGCTGAAAAAGACAACGGAGGTCACGCCGTGGTACGAGGGCGGTGACTCGAGCGGGCCGCACCAGATCCCCGGCAAGACGAAGTATGACCCGATCACCATGGAAGCCGGTATCACGCACGATACCGCGTTCGAGGACTGGGCGAACAAGGTCAACAACTTCCAGGGCGACGCGGCCATGTCGCTGGCTACGTTCCGCAAGGACATCACCATCGAGGTCTACAACCCGGAGGGACAGAAGGTCCTAGCCTACAATGTGTACCGGTGCTGGGTGTCGGAGTACCAGGCGCTCCCGCAACTCGATGCAAGCGCGAGTGCCGTGATGATCAGCTCGATCAAGCTGGAGAACGAGGGCTGGGTCCGGGATGCCTCGGTCGCCGAGCTCAAGGAGACCTGAAGGTCCGGCGATGGACCAGACATCGGTCCGGCTCCCTGGCGGCTGGTGGGATCCAGCCGGGCGACTGCAGCGTGATGCTGTCCTGACCGTGCTGACCGGTCGCGACGAGGAGCAGCTCTCTCAGCTGGGGCGGCAGGAAACGGCATCGCTCGTGACGCAGGTGCTCAGCCGGTGTGTGCGACGGCTCGGCGATCTGAGCCCCGTGCCCGCCGGCGTCGTCCGCCAGCTTCTTGTGGCCGACCGCGACTACCTGCTGCTGCGACTGCGGCAGGCCACATTCGGGGACCGGATACGGGCGGACTTGTTCTGCCCGTGGGCGGGCTGCGGCGAACGGATATCAGTTGATTTCTCCATCGACGAGCTGCCGGTGCGGGAATCTGTCCGCAAGGGGCCCGTTTATGAGATGACCCTGTCCCCGAGGGCGCTGGCAGGCAGCGCGGGCGCCGGGGACCTGGGCGGCGGCGAGGTCGCCTTCCGGTTGCCGACTGGCGCCGACCAAGAAGAGCTTTCCGGCCTGCTGGCCAGCGACGAAGCGCGTGCCCTGACCCTGCTGCTGGCCCGGTGCGTCGAGCGGCTCGGCGCCATGATAACTCCGGGCGCCGATGTGGTGGCGGGGCTGTCCGGGCTCGCCCGGGCCGAGATCGAAGCGGAAATGCTGCGGGCCGCGCCCATGTTGGAGCGCGAGATCGAGACCGCCTGCGCCGAGTGCCGCCGTACCTTCGCCACGCCCGTCGACCTGCACCGGTTCTTCTTCGGCGAGCTGCGGACCAACAACGAGCTGCTCTACCAGGAGGTGCACTACCTGGCCTACCACTACCACTGGAGCGAAGCGGAGATCATGACGATGCCCCGGACCAAGCGCGCCCTCTACCTCGGCGTGCTTTCCGGCGAGATCGAGAGGATGAACGGTGCCAGCTGATGGCCACCTGCGCCGGGTGCTCGCCGACGGCGCGTTGCCCTTCCGGTACCGGGGCAGTGTTCGCACCCTGCTCGGGGAGCCCGAAGGCCCGGGCTTGCTGCGAGCGACTCCGCCAGCTCCGCAGCCTCAGTTCAGCTACCCGCGATCGGCCTGGCTGGGCGAGGTTGAACTGCCCGACGATATCCGCACGGTGGCCAGGGACCCCCTGGACTGGCCCGCCGGAAACGATCGTCCCCGCGGCCACCGGGACCGCGGCCACCGGGACCGCGGCCACCGGGACCGTGGCACCGCGACTGGCGGCATGAGCCGCGGCACGCCGGACGAGATCCCCGAACCGGCTGCCGGTCATCCGCCTGCGCTCCCGCGGCCCGCGGTCACTGCGGAAGCGGGCCCGCAGCCCGGAGCCGCCGCCAGATCGAGCGCCGTCATGGAAGTCAGTCCCGCGGCAGTGCCCGGACCAGCGCCCGTCAGGCCGGCCGGATCGGCCCATGCAGCCCAGCCCCAGATCACTGAGCCGGCGCAGCACATGGCCGCCGAGCTGACGCAGACTCCGGTCGTCGGCCCGGCCCGGCCCCCGGGACCGCATACGGGTCGCCGGACGGCTGCGGGGCCCGGACTGGCCGGGCCGACGACCGCTCCCGCGCGGCGAGGACCGGAGCCCACGGCGTCCGCCGGCGGCTCGCGAGAGCTGCTGATCCCCGGGCGGACCGTCCGTTCCTCCGTCATGACCGGATCGGAAGAAGCCGGCGCCTGGCCGGCTCCGTCCGGCCTGACCAGGCCGGTGAGCACGAGGCCGCCGGGCGGCCCGCTCCGCCGCTCAGCCGCCGAGCCGACCGGGATTACCGGCCGGGAGCCGGCCGCCACGGAAAGTTCCGGTGCCCACAGCCTGCCGGATCGGGATCGCACGGTAGCGCGGATACCTCCGCCCCCCTTGGGCGCGACGGCCAGAAAGCGTGACGGCGGAACCGTGATCCCGGGCGGTCAGGCCACCCCGCTCCGCGTCCAGCGGCCGGCCGGGCCCGGCCGTCAGACCGCTAGCGGGCCGGCCGGCCAGGCGGATACTCCGCCGCCCCGGCGGCCAGCGCCCGCGGCGGGCCACCCCAGCCGGGTGGAACAGCCTCCGGCCACGCCGCCCGCCGCGATACCGGTAGCGGCACCGGCACCGGCACCGGCACCTCAGCTCGTCGTGATGCTGCCGCCGCGTACGCCGACGGCGCCGGCGGCCTTCTGGGAGCGACGCCGCCTGGGCCGCCTGTGGTCGAGGCCGCTGCGATGAGCGCCTCGACCGCCATCGGCATGGTCAGCACGTCGCTGCGCAACCTGCTGGCCGGCGAGATGAAGCTGAGCCTCGCCGTCGACGTGACCGTGCTCGCCCCCGACGAGCAGGGCAGCAACCAGCGGGTCAACCTGTTCCTCTACCGGGTGGAGGAGAACCCGTTCCTGAAGAACGAGGAGCCCACGGCGCTGCCAGGTAACCCAGGCACCCTCGTACCACCGCCGCTGTCACTCATCCTCTCCTACCTGTTGACGCCCTACGCCCCCAATGACGCGGTCAACGGGAACGCGACGGCCCACCAGGTCCTCGGCGAGGCGATGCGGGTCTTCTACGAGAACCCGATCATCGGCCCGACCTACCTCGACCCGGGGCTCACCGCAGCCCGGGAGCAGCTCCGGATCATCCATGCCTCTCTCGACCCCGAGGAGCTCGGCCGCCTGTGGACCACGTTCACCCAGCCGTTCCGCCTCTCCGTGCTGTACCAGGTCTCAACCGTGCAGCTGGATATGCTGCCGGCCAGTCAGAGCCCCATCCCCCAGCGGGTGAGGCGCGTCGGCGTGCCCGGCGTCCGGCAGCCCCCGGACCTGCCACAGGTGCTGGCCATGTCGCCCGGCAGCGGGGCCGCGGGCAGCTCCGTCACCTTTACCGGTGTCCACCTGGCTGGATGGCAGGCCAGCGTGCTGATCTTGGATCAGCTGGTGGTTGACGCCCTGGAGCTGACCGCGGACACGATCGTGGCCGTCGTCCCGGCCGGCTTGGGCCCGGGCTTCTATGACGTCACGGTCGACGTGTCCGGCCTTTTCCGCCGCACGTTCCTGTTCGAGGTGACGCCATGAGTGCCACGGCGCAGCCTTATGCAGATCACCTCGAGCACCTGCAGGACGAGCTGAGGCGGCTGGACCTGCTGATCAGGCTGCGCGCCACGATGCTGCCCCGCTACGGTGACCCGCAGCCGGACTCCCAGCTCGCGCGGACCGCCTTCATCACCGGCGAAGAGGTCGACTGGCTGCTCCGCCCGGCGCACGAGCCGGCCAGCACGCCAGCTACCGCGCCAGATCACCGCGCGCTCACGGCACTGTCGGCCGAGATCGCCGAGCGGGTCGAGCGGACCCGGCAGGCGGGAGTCGTGCTCCCGCTGCCGCGGCTCGGCCAGCTCTTCGGCCTGTCCCCCTGGGAGCTTCAGGCGATCGTCATCTGCCTGGCCCCGGAACTGCGCCGACGATACGACCGGCTCTACGCCTATCTGCAGGATGACATCACCCGTAAGCGGCCGAGTGTCGATCTCGTCCTTGACCTGCTATGTGACAGTGAGACTGAGCGCTGGCAGGCACAGCGCCTGCTCGCCGAAGGCTCAGGCCTGATCCGGGCCGGGCTGCTCGAGACGCTGGACGACCCGTACAGTCCGTCCGGATCCACGGGACTGGCGCGAGTCCTCAGGCTCGACCCGCGGATCCGCGGGTTCGTGCTGGGAGATAACTGGGTAGACCCGCGGCTGGGCGGGCACGCGCGGATCGAACCAGAGCCCGACCCGGCGACCGAGCCGCACCTCGATGCCGCGATCATCGGGGCGGTCGCAGACCTCGTCAAGAGCCATCTGGCCCGGGGGCAGGACCAGCGGCGGCCGCTGGTCGTGCGCCTGTCCGGGCCGACCGGGTCGGGCCGGCGTGAGCTGGCCGTGCGCGCCTGCAGCCAGCTGCCGATCCCGGTGCTGAGCGCCGACGTGGCCGGGCTAGCCGGAGCGCCCACGGCCGCGGAGCTCATCCGGTTCGCGTTCCGGGACGGGCTGCTGCTGCAATCGGCTGTTTACCTGCGCCACGCGGAGCTGCTGGCCGGCCCGGGCGGCCGTGAGCTGCGGGCGGCGCTCGACGGCGCGATCGCCGATTTCGGCTGGCTGGTCTTTCTCAGCGGCGATTTGGCCGACCTGGCCGAGACCGGGCTGGGCGGCGCCCTGGTCGCCTCGGTCGAACTACCGGCCCCAGGCGTCCCGGTCCGGAGGGCGGCCTGGCAGCAGCAGCTGGCCCGGCGCGACCTGGGACCGCCGGACTGGGCGGAGCCGCTGGCCACCAGGTTCCAGCTGACTCCGGGCCGGATCCGGGCGGCCGCGGAGGAGGCGGACGCCGACCGGATGATGCATCCCGGCCGCGGAAGCCTGACCCTGGAGGACCTGATGGCAGCGTGCCGCCGCCAGTCCAGCCACCGCCTCGGCGAGCTCGCGGTCAAGATCGAGCAGGTTCGTGGCTGGGCTGATCTGGTGCTGCCCGATGCCACCCTGAGCCAGCTGCACGAGCTGTGCGGCCAGATCCGGTTCCAGCACCTGGTCCACGACACGTGGGGTTTTCGCCGCGCGCTCGGTCAGGGCAGTGGCGTGACCGCATTGTTCAGCGGGCCGCCGGGCACGGGCAAGACGATGGCGGCCGAGGTGATCGCCGGGGACGTCGGACTCGACCTGTACGCGGTGGACTTGTCCGGCGTGGTGAGCAAGTACATCGGGGAGACCGAGAAGAACCTCGCCAGGATCTTCGACGAAGCGCAGGCGAGTAACGCGATCCTGCTGTTCGACGAGGCGGACGCATTGTTCGGCAAGCGGACTCAGGTCACCGACTCACATGACCGGTACGCGAACATCGAGACCAGCTACCTGCTGCAGCGACTCGACGCGTACACCGGCACCGTCCTCCTGGCCACGAACATGCGGCAGAACCTCGACGACGCCTTCACCCGCCGCCTGCGGTTCGGAATCGACTTCAGCTTCCCGGACGAGGCTCACCGGCTGCGAATCTGGCGGGCGCTCGTCCCGCCGCGCGCACCCCTCTCACCGGATGTCGATTTCGCCGCGCTCGCCAGGGAATTCCCGCTGGCCGGCGGCAACATCAAGAACGTCGTGCTGAACGCGGCCTTCCTGGCCGCGGCCGATGGCGGCACCATCGGCCTCCGGCACCTGCTGCACGGCACCAGGCGTGAGTTCGACAAGGTCGGCAAGATGTGGACCGGCAGTGACACCGGCGTCACGCCACCAGGCAGGGGAACGTGATATGAGCGACGGTTTTCCCAACAAGCCGCGGATCCTTCGCGGAGCGTTCGTCGAATTCGGTCTGAGCCTGCCGCCGCTGGTGGTGGTGTTCCAGTTCAATCCGCTGCAGCTGACCCGCAACCGGAGCCTGACCTTCACCGCTCCCAACACCCAGAACCCGGTGCCCGGGCAGGCCGGCCAGCCCGCCGCGCCGCAGCGGACGCTGCGGGAGTTTCACGGCCAGTTCTCCAACCTGCTCGACCTGCAGAAGCAACAGCTGGTGACCGTGCAGGAGCAGACCATCGGGTTCGATATCAGGCTCGACGCCAGCGACAAGCTCGATGATGGCGACCAGGTCACCGAGCAGTTCGGTATCGCGCCGCAGATCGCCACGCTCGAGCTGATGGTGTATCCGAAGGACGAGAGCGTGCTGGCCGGCGTGCTGAGTACGCTGCTGGGCAAGTCGGCCGGCTTCAGCTTCACGCGCAGCGCGAACCCTCCGCTGATCCTGTTCATCTTCGGCCGCAAGCGGGTGCTGCCGGTGAACATCACGTCGATGAACATCACCGAGACGGAGTTCAGCGCCGACCTGAATCCCATCCGGGCCAGCATCGCCGTCAGCCTCACCGTGATCGAGGGAAAGAGCGTTCCCTACCTGTACTCCAAGGCCATGACCGAGGCGATGTCCACGCTGAACCTGGCCAACATCACCGATATCGGCAACGTCGTGCTCCCGGGGTGACGCCATGTTCAGCAAGACCTCCCGCTACTGGGCCGTGCCGGATATAACCGTGCCGGACTCCCTGGGCCGGGTGCTGCCCGCCAAGGACATCCGGCTGCTGCCCACCGTGACCGGCACCTTCCAGCATCTGGTGAGCCAGGGGGACCGGCTGGACCAGCTCGCCTATACCTACTACGGCCAGCCGCTGGACTGGTGGCACATCAGCGATGCCAATCCCGGCATCCTGTCGCCGCTGGCCTTGCTCGGCGATGAGCCGGTGACCACCCTCCGGCTGCCCGTCACCGTCGCCAGCGGTACCCCGTCCTGGGCCGGCCTGCTCCGCGGGCTGGGCGCCGTGGCCGGGGTTGAGCAGGCCGAGATCGAGGACGAGGTTCAGTATGTGGCCCAAGCTCAGCAAGTCGGCGGGCAGGAAGTCACGGTGACCGTCGAGCGCCCGGTGAGCGCGGTCCTGGTGACATTCAACCGCCTGATCACCTCGCCCGGCGCGATCAACGACGCGATCACCGCGGCCGGATTCCAGCCCGGGGCCAGCCAACAAATCGGGCAGCTGGGGCAGCAGATCATCATCCCGCCCGCCCTGACGGGCTGAGAGGCGCAGATGGCCTACGACAGCCTCCAGATAGCTATCGCCGGGACCGAGGCGGCGGACATCTATCCCGATCTGCTCAGCCTCGAGGTGGAACTTGACGAAGAACTGGCCGGCATGTTCCGGCTGACCCTCGCGCTGCAACTGCACGCCGACGGGTCATGGAGCTACCTGGACGACGACCGGCTCGTGCCGTGGCAACCGGTGGTCATCACGGCCGGACTGGCGTCCGACACCGAGCAGTTGCTGTCCGGCTACATCACCCACCTGCGCCCCTGCTTCACCGACGGGCTCGACCAGTGCCAGCTGGAAATCTGGGGCATGGACGCGAGCGTCCTGATGGACCGCGACGACGTACTGCGGGACTGGCCCAACAAGAAGGACAGCGACATTGCCCAGGAGGTCTTCCAGTCATACCGCCTGACCCCGCAGGTGACCGACACCGGAGTGATCCACGACGAGGCCGTCTCCACCATCATCCAGCGTGAGACGGACATCCGGTTCCTCCGGCGGCTGGCCCTGCGCAACGGGTACGAGTGCTTCGTCGACGGCGCCACCGGCTACTTCCAGCCGCCCGCCGTGGACGGATCCCCTCAGCCGGTGCTGGCGGTGCAGTTCGGCGACCAGACGACCGTCACCCGGTTCGCCCTGGAGGTCAACGCGCTCGCGCCCTCCAACGTCACCATGTTCCAGGTCGACCGGCTGAACAAGCAGGTACTCGACGCGAGCGCGGACTCCCTCGCGCTACGGCAGCTCGGCGCGAAGCCGATAAGCAGTTTCCTGGCCGGCGACATGACACCCGGGCAGGTCTACCTCGGGCAGGCGGTGACCACCGGCCTGCCGGAGATGACCGTGCTCTGCCAGGAACTGTACGACCGGAGCAACTGGTTCGTCACCGGCGAGGGCGAGGTGGACGCCAACGGCTACGGCAACGTCCTCAAACCGCGCGGCATCGTGCTGATCAAGGGCGTCGGCGAGACCCACAGCGGGATGTACTACCTCTCACACGTCACCCATTCCTTCACCGCCGACGGCTACACCCAGCGGTTCACGGTGAAACGGAACGCCCTGGCCCCCACCGGATCGGAAAACTTCGCCGTCGGCACCGGGCTGCTGCCCGGGAGCCCGGTATAGGAGAGGGAGTGCTGATGACGCTGGAGCGTGTCGTGGCCAGGCTCGCCGAACGGATAGAGCAGCGGTACTACGGCAAGTACCGCGGTTTCGTGGTGGACAACAAGGATCCAGCCCAGCTTGGCCGGCTGAGGCTGCGGGTGCCCAGCGTGCTCGGCAACGAGGTGGTAACGGGCTGGGCGAGCGCGTGCGTGCCGTTCGGTGGTGCCGCGGACCAGGGATTCCTGTTCATCCCCGATCCCGGCGCCGGCGTCTGGGTCGAGTTCGAAGAGGGCGACCTGGAGTTTCCCATCTGGGTCGGCACCTTCTGGAGCAAGCCGGACGCGGGGACCGAGCTGCCCAAACCGAACGGTCCCGACGGGGCCGAACTGTCCCAGCCGCAGGACCCGCCCACCTGCAAGATCATCAAGACGAGCAAGGGACACACCTTGCAATTCGAGGACGCCGACGGCCAGGAATCCGTACTTCTCTACAACGCGACGGGAGAACTGCTGCTGGTGATGGACGGCGACGGGATCCAGGTCACGGACGGCAAGCGAGGGCACAAGGTCTTGCTGAACGACTCGGGGGTGACGCTGACCGACGGGGTGAACTCCGGCAACAAGCTGGTGATGGACTCCTCAGGTATCACCGTCAACGGCCCCGGCGGCGCGGTGGTCATCGGGACCGTGGGGGTCAGCATCGGCAGCGCCAGCGCGGCCGAGCCGCTCGTGCTCGGCCAAAGCCTCGTACTCGCGCTGAATACGCATACCCATCTGGGGAACCTCGGCGCGCCGACCAGCCCGCCCGTCGTCCCCTTCACCCCCGCACTGCTGTCGGCCAAGAACATGGTGGAGTAGGAGGGGATCATGGCCCTGGTGCCAGGCTCCGTGGCCGCCGATTCCGGGATGGCCATGGCCATCTACGACCAAATCGATCCATTGCTCTCGCCGCCGCTGCAAAAAGCCGTCGATCAGGCCACCGGTGACGCCAAGGCGGGGGCGCAGCAGGCACTGGACGCGGCCAGGGACGGCTGGCGCAAGCTGTCGTTCTGCATCGCCACGGGAGTCATCGACCACCTGATCTCCAACCTGGAGATCCACGGCGTGCAGACCTCGGGGACGCTCAACGCACCGGTCGACGGGCAAACGGGCCCGGCGCAGCCGAGCGCGCACCAGCATCAGGTCAGCCTCGCGGCGCAGGCCGGTGTCACGTACGTGCAGAACAACAACGGCACCGGGCTGGTGTCGTGAGGAGGTCATGATGGCTACCGGGTCAGGATTTCCGTTCGGGGTCTCGTCGGCCGGGGGGATCGAGCTGGCCCCCGACCAGGACACCGACCTCAGCGGGAAGATCATCCAGGTGCTGTTCACCGCGCCCGGGGAACGGGTCAACGTACCTGACTTCGGCTGCGGCCTGTTCAGCCTGGTCTTCGACCCCAACAATACGGTGCTCGCCGCCGCGGTCGAGTTCACCATGGGCCAGGCGCTGACCCGCTGGCTCGGTGATCAGATCGCCGTGACCAGCGTAGACGTTGCCGCGGAAGGGGAACAGCTGACCGTCGAGGTGGTCTACCAGCGGCGCAGCGACCTTACCCGCCAGTCCCTGCAAGTCCACTTCTCCTAAAGAGCCCGCCATGACCGAGCTGACGCAGCAAGACGGCAACCCAGTGATCGACTATCAGGCCCGGGACTACCAGAGCCTGCTCCAGGCGATGCGTCAGCTGATCCCGCAGAAGATGCCCGAATGGCTCGACTACGCCAACGAGGCCGACCTCGGCAACGTCCTGCTCGAGCTTTTCGCGCAGATGGGCGACATCCTGAGCTACTACCAGGACCGGGTGGCCAACGAAAGCTTCCTGGGCACGGCCCAGAGCCGCCGAAGCGTGATCCAGCACCTGCGGCTGATCGGCTACCAGCTCGGCACGGCCGCCCCCGCGGCCGCCAGCCTCAACCTGACCGTCCCTGGCACGGTCACCGACACGGTCACCGTCAACCAGGGCGACGCCTTCGCGACCAAGAGCAGCAAGACCCAGCCGAGCCTGCGCTTTGAGTACACCAGCCCCACTCCCCTGGTCATCAACTTCGGCTCGATCACGGCCGATCCAGGGACAGGGAAAAAGACGGTCGGCATCGGGGTGGAGGAAGGCAGGCTGTTCCAGGCCGAACCCATCGGCACCGGCAACGGGTCGGCCGATCAGCGCTATCCGCTGGCCCACCCCGGCCTGATCCTGCGGCCACCAGGATCGGCCGTGCCAGCCGCTGACGTGCTGCTCACCACCACTTTCGGCGCCGCCGTCCAGGCCTGGACCCTGCGCGACACGCTGGCGTTCAGCCAGGGCGGACAGTATGACTTCGCGGTCGAGATCGACGAGAACGACCAGGCGACCGTCGTCTTCGGGGACGGCAACTTCGGCGCGGCCCCGGCCAGCGGGGCCCAGATCGCCGCCACCTACCGGACCGGCGGCGGCGCGGCAGGCAACGTCCCGGCCGGGGTCATCGCGACCATCATCGGCGCGCCGCAACTGGCGCTGCTCGGCGCCGCCATCACCAACCCCGCCGCCGCCACCGGGGGCGCGGACCGGGAGAGCATCGCGCACGCCGTCCAGCAGGCCCCGGCCGTCTTCCGGTCACTGCGCCGGGCGGTCACCGCGGACGACTACGAGGCGCTCGCCCTGAGTTTCCAGGGTGTCGGCAAGGTTCGCGCGGTGCCGGGCGGCTGGAACCAGGTCAGCCTGCTGGTCGCCCCGGCCGGCGGGGGCAAGGTCAGCGACGTTCTCGAGGC
>JBEKGC010000043.1:0-23616 GCA_050013055.1 Streptosporangiaceae bacterium | reverse complement strand
CCATGATGTCCCCGCCCGGCTGCTCCTTCAGCCTGGCCAGGGTGGCGCTCACGTCGCGGCTGATCACCGTCGTCGGCCCCCAGTCAGGGTTGTCCACCGTGGTCGAGACGACGAACTTCGGAACGTTCGTCATCAGCGGCGCGTGCGGAGGGGCGGCCGGGCCGGTGAAGACGCCGCGGAACAGTTCGTAGGACCGCCGCCCGTACAGGTGGGCGCCGGCGGTCGCGATCCGCGGCATCACGGCCTGGTTCAGCTCGTCGTCGTAGTACGGCGGGTTCCACTTTTCCGGCGCTTCCACCACGCCATCCAGCGTGATGAACATCCCGGCGATGATCTTCCTCATGCCGGATCAGTCCCTTCCGAGGGCTGGCCCCGTGACGCGCTCAGCCATGGTGGTCTCCTGTCTTTGCGGTGTTGTTCGGGCTGGTGAGGAATTCGGTGAGCGTGGCCGCGATCACCGGGGCGTTGAGTGCCTTGGTATGGCCCAGGCCGCGGCGTTGCACGAGGCGGGCGTCGGGAAGCGCGGCGACGAGCGCCTGCGCCGCGTGCACGAAGAAGGCCGGTGTCTCCTTGCTCGCGCCGCACATGACGAGCGCCGGCATGGTGACCGACCCCCACTGGCCGGCCGGCAGCGGCCGCCCCTCCATGTAGCCGCGCATGATCGCGGCGTCATACGGCAGAGTGTGCGCGACGGCCGTGAGCGCCTTCCATGCCTTCGGCATCAGGCGCAGCATCGTGGGGACGAAGGCGGGCGCACCCATGACGTCCACCATGAAGTAGCGGACCGCCGCGCCGCGCTGGCTCGCGTCGATCAGGGCGGTGAGCTGCTTGAGCTGGCCGGCCGGCGGCTGCCGGTCCCCCGGGTCCACCACGAGCGGTGGCTCGTGCACCGCCAGCCGGCGAATGGGCAGCCCGGCCGCGGCCGCCTCCAAGGCCAGGACCGCACCAGAGGACAGGCCCCAGACGTGCGCGTGCCCGCCGGCCGCGTTGATCACCGCGGCGAGATCCTCGATCTCGCGCTGGACGGCATACGGCTTGGTGTCACCGCTGTCGCCGCGGCCCCGGCGGTCGTAGCTATACACGGTAAAGCGCGCCGCCAGCAGCCCGGCGAGCTTAACCTGGCCGGGATAGCGACGGTAACCGAACGCGCCGGGAACCAGAATCAGCGGGTCACCCTCGCCTTCGCGGTCGTAAGCAATGGTGGTGCCGTCGCGTGAAGCAGTGGTGTGCATGACGGTTCTCCATGGTTCGCGCGGCCGGCTCGCGTGGCCGCTCTCACCAGTGCATCGAACGAGCGACCCCGGAATGGACACGGCCAGCATCTCCAGGGTCGGCAGCCGACGTTCGCCTTCACCCGCCATGGCAGCGCCGGCCCAGTGCCCGCCGCCGCGCACCGGTCCCTTGAACGCTGCTTCGTTGGCCCCCGGGATGGGCTCTCGTATCCACGGCGGTCAAGTACGTGACCTCAGCCACCCACATGCGGGACGCCAGCCGTTCTGGGCAACCATCGCCCCAGGCGGCTACCAGAAGCGAGGCGGCACGGCCGGTGACGTCAATCCAGCTGAGCATTTCAGTCCCCCTCGGTAGCGGTCAGGGGCGCAGCGCCGGGAGGTCCGTGGCCTTCGGCAGCGCAGCGGGTCGTGGACGCCTGGGACCAGAATTCGGCGGGGCGGCGGAACCTTCGGTAGAAGCAGGTTAGGGCGCTAGCCGAGACCAGTGGTGACGGCGCAGGATTCGAATCGGCCTCGTCATGAGTCCGGCTGCTGAGCAAGCAAGCGCGCAATGTCGGCCAGCGCCCGTGAGCGTGCGGATGGATCCTCGATTGACCGGGCGACCGCCTCCCCGCGCTTAAGATCAGCCACCACCACCGCCGCGGCAACCCCGGCCAGCGCACCCCAACGCCAGCCCTTACGCTCGACCGACCGCGCGATCGCTTCCCCGCGGTCAGGGTCAGCTGCCGCGACCCCGGCCAGCGCACCCCAACGGACCTTGAAGATACCGGGAGCCGGGCGCGGTTCCCGATCCGGGACCGGGACGGCAAGTTCCCCGCCTTGTTCGGCGATGTGCTCACGGACGCGGGTGTCAAGGTCGTGCTCAGCGGGGTCCAGATGCCCAGAATGAACTCGATCATGGAGCGATGGGGCAGACCTGCGGCACGAGCTCCTGGACCGCACGCTCATCTGGAACCAGCGCCACCTCCTGCACTCA
Source organism: Streptosporangiaceae bacterium (assembly GCA_050013055.1). Taxonomy (GTDB): domain Bacteria; phylum Actinomycetota; class Actinomycetes; order Streptosporangiales; family Streptosporangiaceae; genus Palsa-504. The sequence continues at coordinate 21,408 of JBEKGC010000043.1, read as the reverse complement.
CTCCGCGAGTTCGAGTACTTCTGCAACGAGCACCGTCCCCACCGGACACTCCGGGCTGCCGCACCCCTGCGCCCGCTACCCGGACCGATAACCGATTCCGAGCAGATCACGCACCCCGATATCCGCAGACGAGACCGGCTCGGCGGCACCCTCCACGAGTACCGGCATGCCGCCTGACCAGAACGGACGAATAATCGGCACCGACAGGGCTGCTCCCGCTCTCGAGGCACAACGATGGTCCTTTGAGGTCGTTGGAGCAACACCGATGGTCCATCGTTGTGGTCAGATTCCCGGGTTCTGCCCCCGCGGAGCGGCTGCAGCGGAGCGAAGATTACCTGCCGCGGCGCTAGCATCGCGCGCTGGTTGTGGGACGACTACGGCGCAGGGCTCTCGCGTCCGGGCTTTCCGGGACCCATAACAGATCGCAGTTTGGCCAGTATCCGCTGGGACCGTTCGTCATGGACGTTTTCCAGCATGTCAACGGCCTCAAGCCACGTGTCGGCGGCGGCCGGGTCATCCCCGGCCGCGAGATAGGAGTCACCCAGGATATCGAGTGTTTCCGCGATAGCGGAGCGGTCGCCGAGGTCACGCACTTTATCGAGCGCTTCACGGAGCAGCTCGATGGCGCCGATATGGTTCTCCCGCCGGTACTCGATGTATCCCAGGCTGTTGAGAGCGTTCGCCTGTCCGTGCATGTTCCCGAGTTCCACGCTCAGGTCAAGGGCACGGCCGCAATGCTGCCGGCCACTTTCGTAATCGCCGGTCTGCGCGTAGAACCAGCCGACGCTATTCAACGCGCTTGCCTGTCCTAGCAGGTGACCCGACTTCTGGAACAGGCTGAGGGATTCCAGCGAACTCGCCAATGCCTCGTCGTACCTGGACTCCGCGCCGAACACCCAGGCCTCGCTCGCATGGGTGTAAGCCTCGGCAGTCAAGTCGTTCATGCGCTGGCAGAGGCCGCGGGCGAGCCGGATATGCTCCCTGGCCCGGGCGTAATCGCCTAGCCGTGCATAAAGGTGGTCCAGAGACCGGTAAATACTGATCTCTCCCGCCTGATCGCCGAGCTGACGGACCGCGGACAGGCCTGCCACCAGGACCGCTTGCTCGTCTTGCCAGAATCCGCTCCAGCTCAGGTACGTCTTCAGCGCCAGCGGCAGGTGCCAGGCATGCTCAAGGAAACCGTTGTCCGCCGCCAGTGTGACCGCCGCGACCAGGGCCTCCCGTTCGGCCTCGAACCAGGCCAGCGCCTGGCGATGATCAACGAGGGTCTCTGACGTGACACCAGGCGCGGCCGGGGGCGGGCTGACCTGCTCACGCCCGGGATTGAGCAGGAGGGCGGCGGAGCGGGCGGTGCGCAGGTAGTGGTCCAGGATCCGGCCGACGGCCGCGCGGCGCGCCTCGTCGTCCATGGCCCCGGCGTGCTCGCTGGCGTAGGCACGCAGCAGGTCGTGAAAGGAGAACCGGCCGGGCGAGCGCTCGGTCAGCAGGCTCGCTGCCGCGAGCTCCCGCAGCGCCCGTGCCGCCGTCACCGGCGCGAGCGCGGCCAGGCTAGCGGCGGACAGCTCGGTGAAGTCCGGACCGGGATGCAGTCCCAGGAGGCGGAACATCCGTGCCGCCTCAGAGCTGAGTCCCCGGACCGACCAGGAGAACACGGCGCGGATGTTCAAGGCAGGGTCACTGCTGTCCAGGGCATCGAGGCGCATGCGCTCGTCGCCGAGCACACCGGCTAGGTCGGCGAGGGCGAGGCGGGGGCGGGCGGCGGCGTGGGCGGCGGCTATCGCCAGGGCAAGCGGCAGCCTGGCGCACAGCCGCGCCATCTCATCTACCGCGTCCTGCTCGGCGGCGGCGCGGTCACCTAGCCGGGCGCCGAGCAGATGGCGGGCTTCGGCGGGGCTGAGGACGTCCAGCATCAGCATGTGGGCACCCTCCGCGGTGACCAGGCCCGCTAGCTGGGTGCGGCTGGTGACGATCACCAGGCAGCCGCGGCCGGCCGGCAGCAGCGGCCGTACCTGCTGCTCGTCGCGGGCGTTGTCCAGCACCACCAGCACCCGCCGGTCGGCGAGCAGGCTGCGGTAAAGGGCGGCGCTGGCGGCTAGGTCCGCGGGAATCCGCTGGGCCGGCACGCCGAACGCGTCAAGGAATCCGCGGATGGCATCCTCGGGGGTTACCGGGCTGCCCGTGGGGTCGAAGCCGCGCAGGTTCACGTACAGCTGTCCGTCACCGAACAGGTGCGCTACCTGGTGGGCCCAATGGAGCGCCAGGGCGGTCTTGCCCACCCCGGCCGTCCCGCCGACCGCGCTGATCAGCAACGTGCCCTGGGTCTCGCGCCAGGCCTCAGCCCGCAACTCGTCAAGCGCGGCCAGGTCGTCCGCCCGGCCGACGAAATGCCTCGTCGTGGCCGGCAGCTGGCGGGGAACGGATTGCGCAGGGGCGGTCCCGTTGGCCGGCGTCTGGCCAGCCGCGAGGTCGGCATGGACGGCGAGTATCCGCTGGTAGAGCTCGCTCAGCTCGGCTCCCCGCTCGACGCCGAGTTTCTCGGCCAGGGTCCGGCGCGCGCCTGGCGGCCGCCTGGCCACCGCGACCAGCGCTTTCGTATGCACTGGGTCGAGGTTCAGGGCGGCCGCCAAGAGCTCGAGCGAGCGGCGGCGCGGTTGGGAAACTCTGTCCCTCTCGAGATCACTGATCGACCTGGCACTCAGGCCAGAGTCTTCGGCCAGTTCTTCCTGGGTCTTGCCCGCCAGCCTGCGCAGGCCGGCCAGGAATTCACCCAGGCTCTGGACTTGCCTGGCGTTCATGGTGTTCACGTTGATCAAGACACCATCTCGTCTAGTGGCCGCTGGGTACGTGACAGGCCCGAGGCTGACTGCTGAAACCTCTAGTCCAAGAGCATAAGGAACAGCAGCCGCATGTTGCCGCCGACTGCGCCGGCGTCTCCCGGATCAGGCTGTCCTCAGCTTTGTCAGGCTGGCCGCCACCGCCCTTGGCCCGGCCCGCGGACCCGCTGGCGCCTCGTGGCCCGCTGGCGCCTCGTGGCCCGCTGGCGCCTCGTGGCCCGCTGGCGCCTCGTGGCCCGCTGGCGCCTCGTGGCCCGCTGGCGCCTCGTGGCCCGCGAATAGGTCATCGAACCGGCGGTCGCCGAGGATGCCGGGGCGCGGAGGAATCGCGGGAACGTCTAACCCCAGGGTCAGCGACCGGCCACGGGCGGTAGCGAAACAACTCGCGTTTCACTGACCTCACGAGTTTCAGAATCTGCGGGAAAACTGTCACCATTTCTTCATGGCCGGGACATCGCCGGGCGATGAAACTGGCGACATGAGGTGGACGCGGACCCGGACCACGCTTGCGCGGGCAGGGACATGCGATCAACCGCGCGGGGCTGCCGCGACTCCGCGGATCCAAGGTCGTTCAGCCGCGGGACCACGGAGCGACGGCCCTGGAGTGGCGGGAGCGCGTCATACTGCGCGCCTGGCCAGGCGCTATTACCTCGTGCCTGCGATACACAAAAAATAGATATTATGTACGGGGCCGCGGCCGGCCCTCGGCAACGCGAGACGAAGAGCGACGCGTTCATATACCGGCATCCCTAGCCTGCGGCCCCGGCGGCAACACGGCGAGTGGTGGGACGATGACAAGACGGCGCAAAGTCGTCCGACCAGCAGAGATCGATAGTCACCATTACATTGGACAGCGGGTCAGTATTGACCTTTTGAGCGGATATAGGCGAAAATGTGGCGAGTAGTCTGGTGGGGGGCGATGGCAGTCACAGGCACATGGGCACCATTACCTGACGATCGCATCGTAAACAGAGTGTAGTCGGGATGTATGGGCTGGTCCGTGCGCCGGGGGGCGTCACCAGCTTGGCGGGGAGAACGGACGGGAGCCAGGAGTGACGGGTGGCCGATCGGCATCCGCTGTCTTTGTGCGCAACGGGAGGGGTAGTTATGTCCCCGTCGTATAGGAGAACCTATGGCCGAAAAATCGGCTCAAGACTCCGAGCGCCCGGCTCGGCTGCCCAGTGAGCGTTTCGCTGCTCTCGTCAGGGCGGACCGCGCTGCGATCTTGATGTCCTTTCAGGAGCGCATGGAGGCGTCGGACAATCCCCTCATTCGCGATCCGTGCTCCCGAAGCGAGGTGATGGCAATTGGCTCCGAAATCATCACCGACATTGCGGAAAGCGTACTACACGGTAGCGTCCGGATCGATGATCGTTACAAGCTGGCCGCATGGACCCTCGGGGAGGCCCAGGCTAGGAGCCATCTCACCCCTGCGGATTCGCTACGCGCCGCCGTGGTGTATTTTAATGTCGCCGTGTCCGCTCTCATCCAACACGTCAGGGACGATCCCGAACTCTTGTCGTGCTTGACGATTGCGACTCTGGCCCTCAACGAAAGCGCCACCGTCAGGATCAGGGAGGCCACCCTCGCCTATACCGGATGCCTACTCAACCGCATTCATCATGCCCACCTGGACGAGCGGCGCCGTATCGCGCGAGAACTCCACGACCGGCTGGGCGAGGGGCTGAGCGTTGCCCTCCGCCAGCTCGAGCTGCATGAGGTCACCAGTCCGCACGACCCGCACGATTCGGAACCCCAGACGATGCCCGGCAAGGAGGCGCTCGGGGAGACCATGCGCAGGCTCCGTCTGGTGATCTCGGATCTGCGGCAGGATCCGGTGACGAGCCTCGAGAAGGCACTCATTCGCTACCTGGACTCCGTCGCCACTGATGTGGATGTGCGGCTCCGGGTTAGCGGAGACGACACCTGGGCATCACCCACCGTCATCGACGAAACCTACCTGATCATTCGGGAGGCAATCCGCAACGCGCTCAAGCATGGCGCTCCGCAGGTAGTGCTGATCGGCGTCGACATTGCCCCGCACGAGTTGCGCGCATGGGTGGAGGACAACGGCTGCGGCTTTGTGCCCGCGCTGGACCAGGGCTCCGTCTTCGACGGTACTGCTGGCCTCGCCTCGATGCGGGAAAGAGCAGCCTTGCTAGGAGGAACGCTGACAATATCGAGCGTTCCGGGTCAGGGCACTCACGTCGAGCTTGTCATCGATCTGCCGAAACACCGTGATGAACAACCAGCCTGATACCACAACTGTCCTGGTCGTCGACGACCATGCACTTGTCCGAGAAGGGTTGTGCCGAATCCTCGAGGCACAAGGCGACATCCGTATTGTCGGGCAGGCCGGCGACAGCGCGAGCACCGTGGCGTTGGCTGCTGATGAGCAACCGGACATAGTCCTCCTCGACGTCGAAATTCCTGGCGGTGAGGCTACCACCACAGTCCACCAGATTCAGGTTTGCTCGCCTCGGTCGCGAGTGATCATCTTGAGCATGTACGAGGGCCCTCAGCTGGTCCAGGCCTTGCTGATGGCGGGCATCCGTGGCTATCTACTCAAGAGCACTCAATGGCAGGAACTCGTGCTGGCGATACGAACAGTCATGGCGGATAACGACCGCGTAATACTCGGAGTTTCCCGGCAAAGCCTCAGCAAGGTCCATCAGGGACCACCGATGGCATCACTCTCGCCGCGCGAGCAGGAAATACTCTCACTCGTCGGCGATGCGCTCAGCAATGGTCAGATCGCAGCTCGGCTTTCTCTCACGGAGGCTACGGTGAAGCGGCATCTGCGAAACATATTCGTCAAGCTCGGGGCCGTCTCCCGAATTGATGCGGTCAACAAGGCCGCGCTATGGTAGCCAGATAGCTCCGGTTCCGGACCATTGCCGATCCGGAACTGGTCCGGAACCGGTCCGGACCAGCGATGTTAATCAACCATAGCTGCGATGTCAGGCCTCGGCCCCTTCACGTCGGGAAAAGTTCCGCTAGGCGGCTGCAGATTTCCGGCGGCAGGCAGATGTCCGATACCGAGGCATTCATCTCCAGGTGAGCAAGACTGCGCGTACCGGGCACCGGCACAACATCGCTGCGCCACTCAAGCAGCCAAGCCAGGGCAAGCCGCGTAATCCCCACGTCCAATTCAGCGGCGCGGTCTCCCACCGCGCGCAACGCACTCTGTTCGCGTGCCGAGACGGCATAGCTGGCACTGCCAGTGAGCAGACCGCGGGCGAGCGGACAGTACGCCACCACGCCCACGCCCAGGTCGGCCGCTGCCGCCAGCGTCATTCTTTCAGCAGAGCGTTGCCGAAGTGAATACTCGACCGCGAGCACGCTGATGGGATGGACCGTCTGGGCCCGGCGCAGGTCCTCCGCCGACGCCTCACACAACCCGACGTACTGGATCTTTCCGGCGGCCACTAGCTCGGCTAGCTTCCCCACACTCTCCTCGACGGGAATGTGCGGATCGACGCGGGAGAGGTAGAAGAGGTCGATGCAGTCAGTTCTTAGCCGCCGCAGGGACGCCTCACACGCCTTGGCGAGGTAGGCCGGGCTACCGTCGATGACGAGCGGTTCTCCCCGAGGTGCGGCCCGCACGCCCCCGTGAGTAGCGATCAACGCATCGCCGTGCCGCCTAGCTAGCGACTCGCCCAGGAGTCGTTCTATCTCACCGCGCGCATAGAAGTCGGCGGTGTCGATCATCGTCACACCCATGTCGACGGCCAGCCTTATTACCCTCACGCACTCGTGCTTAGTGACCGGGCCGTATGCTCCGGTAAACGCTCCCGTGCCCAAGCCGACTGCCGACGACACCAGACCTGCCGGACCAAGACTTCGCACATGCATTACGCATCTCTTTACTTTCTCACGGTACTGCTCTCAGCTAATAGGTGTCCTGCATCAGGAGGCCGGTGCGGACTCATGCCACGCGACAGTTCTCGACTGGCACTCCCGACTTGACGCTAGCGAGCAATCAAAGCGCTAGTGTTAGCGTCAACACAGCGATCGGCTACCGGCAGTATAGTTCTTCCGGGCGTTCATTGCCGCTTACGCAGTTCACAATTTGCGCGAGCTCACGGGTCGGGCCATCCGGCAATCACCCCGGACTGCGGAGGGGCTTCGCTAGACGCCAAGCCGGGAAGCCAGTCCACTGATTCCTGCCCCAGGCAGGTCACTTCTCGAAATGCGTCATGCCTTTTAGTAAGCTGACTGCTCTCGCGCTCGGACCCGCTCCGCGAACCTAACCCACTCCATGCCTATACTGTCAGCTATCTGGCCAACTTCTCGGAGCCAATGCACCGGAATTACCTCGATGAACTGACTCCACTCCTCCGCATTCACAGCGTGCAGAGCCATCCACCGGAGAAAGGCCCGGCCACTTTCTGTATAGCGCAGCGTGGGGTCGTTAGCTAGCTTGGCCGACACGGCCGACCACGATACCTGCTGAGTAGCCGGCTTCATTGATCGCATATTCGCGCTGGCGTTGGCCGATGACGAGTCCTGCGCGGCAACTTTCATGGATCGCTCGGGGATTTGTTCCGGCAGCGCCTCGTATCGCTTCGACACGGGATCCGTTCCGTTGCGGATTCGCTCCCGCACGTCTTGCACCGTGCCGATCGAAACATCGGCTTCCCTGGCGATCTGCCGCAGTGAGGCGTCCGGGTGAGCGTAAATGTAGTCGACAGCACGCTTCCTGCCTTCACCGCCCGCCGCGGGTCGCCGTTTTCCATCGCGGCCCAACCGCTTTTCAAACGGCGGAATAGCACACGCCGAACGTTTCCTGACGACGCCGATTGTCTTGGCGCTTAGCCCAGCGACCTCCGCTACCGCCCGGTCCGACCAGTCTGGATGTGCAGCCAGAATACGCCTTGCCCCGGATAGCCTGTCTTGCCGCGAAAGCGGCAGGCCATGCAGCGTATTTGACTTAATAGCGAGCAAAAGGGCCTCTTCATCGGAACATTCGATGATGCGTGCACTTATGCACGCTCGCTGACGCAGCTTGGCAGCCTCGAGCCGGTGCATTCCATCAATTACGCGGGCACCGCTTTTTTGCACTAGAATTGGCGGAAGCTTCGCAAAATCGGCAACTTCTGCTAGCATGTTAATATGAGCAGCGTTAGTACCAGCCTGACGCAGATAAGGTCCAGCTGCTAGCGAACCTACAGATACTTCCACTTCTGGCAGCCGTTCAATAATAGTGCTCGCTGAGTCGATGTGACCGTCGTACACGCCTGACTCATCATCCACTGCTCCGCAGGCCAGCTCAGCGTAAGTCTCTGTCGTCATAATAATTGGAGACTAAACTTGCGTCTTAGCGCATTGCAAGGCGACTCCACCTAAAGTTACGCACGGCTTCTCCTTGCGACATCTAACTATGCGCAGCGGCACGGTCCCATACAACCTTCGATACTCTTCCGGCCCGCCCTTATGGTCCGGTTGAGGATCTCGGCGAGCGGGGCGAGGGGCGGCAGGCCAGCGCGGCACCGCCGCCGCGAACTCGTCGATGGCTCCGCTCCGTGGTCACGGAGGAGATCCGGCGGGGACGACCGGGCTGTGTCTGTGTTCTCCCTCAGGCGGTCATCGACTTGGTGGCCCACTCCAGCCGCCCCGGAACCGTCCGGGTTCGGCTGGGTGGGGTGAAACGCGTCTGCCGAGTAACCCACTCCAGCCGCGACCGCGTGGACGGCCGTTCCACGCCGGGTTGCGTGGCTCGCGGACTCAAGCACCACCACGCCCGCGCACGCGCTGACCGGCGTGTGGGTGCCAGCCCGCGCGCCGAACTCGACGGCGATCCAGGCGGCTGCGCCGTTCGGCATGAGTATCGGCACGGTGAACGGTGATAGCCGCTGCCAGCCCTTCAGGCAGAGCGTCTCATAGGCCTCGATCGTGCTGCCGAGACCACCGATGCCGGTGGCCACCGAGACACCGAGTCGTTCCGGCTCCACTGGCGGCGAGCCGGCATCCCGCCATGCTTGCCCGGCCGCAACCAACGCCAGCTGCTGACACCGGTCCAAGTGCCGAAGCTCCGTACGACGGAGCATCGGCGCCGGATCTACCGCGGCCGGGGCGGCGATCCGAACCGGAGGCTCCGGTGCCCAATCGTCACTCAGCCGGCGCACGCCTGACGTCCCAGCCAGCATCGCGGCCCAGGTCGAAGCCACGTCACCGCCTAGTGGCGTGATAGCGCAGAGCCCAGTCACGACCACCTGGGTGCGGTCGGTGCTCATCGCGGCCGGCTCGATGGGCTGGAGGGCGGCAGCTCAGGCCGATACGCGCAGTTGCAACAGATAGTTGACAACGTCGTACACTGTCGTGAGGCCCTCGAGTTCAGCATCCGGTATCTCGACGTCGAACTTGCCCTCTGCGGTAACGACGATCTCAACCATCGACAGCGAGTCGATATCCAGATCGTCAGCCAGGCTCGCGTCCGGTGTCACCTCGGCCGCGGGCACTCCCACAACTTCCTCGATGATCTCGGCAAAGCCCGCGAAGATCTCCTGTTCGCTGATTGCCATGGCCAACTGCCTCCTCAGGGGTCCGCGCTATAGGCCAATGCAAACATGATCGCCGGTGAGGCACCGATTCCGATTCGCTAGGGCCACCGCGAGAACCATGCTATCCGGGGTGCCCGCGGGCGAACAATAATTAATGTCAACTCCCCCCAGCCTGACTTTGCCAGCTTCCGCCAACGGCGAGCTAGCGAATGCTATGGTGCTTTGTTATAGTGTCGGATGGCACGACCTAGACGATCATTGAAGCACGCCGCGAAGTGATCTACTCGACACGCGAGTCAACTACCAGGAGAGGAACAAATAGCAGTGAACCCGTTTGATGATCCAGATGCCAGCTTCTTCGTCCTGATCAACGACGAAGGGCAGCATTCGCTATGGCCAGTATTTGCCGCAGTGCCTGACGGCTGGGAGATAATCTTCGGTAAAGCAGGCCGCCAGGATTGCCTCGATTTCATCGAAGAGTCGTGGCAGGACATGCGGCCGAAGAGCCTGATCGCAGCCATGGCGAATAATGCCGCCGAACATAATGACCAGGGCGGGGACACCGAGAATCACACGTCTCAGGCCACACAGAATGGTAAGGAACCGGCAGATAGCAGCTCGGCATCTCCCGCGTGAGGGGGCGGGCGCCCAGCCCGTCCCTGCCTATCACCCTGCGGTGAACCTGCGCGAACCCGTTACAGAGGAATAGTCCTCGGCAGATCGGGCCGCTCCTTGGGAGCGTGGCAGAGTCGGCCCTGCTGCGCGTCTACGAAGATCCTCAGGCGCCCTGAAAGAATTTAAGGATGGCAGAATTTACCGCCTCCGGCTCTTCGAGGTAGCCGTAATGCCCGCAGCCGGGAATCTCCTCGTACTTACAATCAGGAATACTGGCCGAGATCTCCCGGCACAGCTGCGGCGAGACCACCAGATCATCTTGGAAACCGACGACGAGGCACCGGGACTTGATCTTACGACACTCCTCAAGCCGGTTATCGATCAGGTCGAGATCTCGCTGAGCCCGGCTAATTGAAGAATCCTCGGGTGACATTTCAAAGATATCCAGCCAGTCCCGGACCCGTTGCTCGTTGGTCAATGTGCGAGGCGAGAGGTATTGCATGGCTTGCACGACTGCGGCATACCGCGGGGGCAATGTTATACCACTATCGAGAAGCTCCGATCCGGCAGCTACAAAGGCAGCGGCAAACGTGTCCGTCCGTCCCCTGGCCGCCATCAGCACCGCTTGCGTGACGAGATCTGGATATGCAAGTAGGAGCTCTAGGACAATGATCCCACCCATCGAGAAGCCCACGACCCGGCACGCATTGAGCCCGAGGTACTTGATCAGCCCAGCGGTATCAGCCGCCATGTCCTCGATGGTGAACCCCGCGGGGCCAGTATCGGACGGTGGCACGCCCCGGTTGTCGAGCGTTATTACCCGATAACCCGCCGCAGTCAGCGCCGGGACCTGATACGGCGTCCACATTCTGCCTCTACCGCCGCTCCCGGTTATGAGGACGACAGGGTCCCCGTCCCGCGAGCCATATTCTTCGAAGCTGAGCTTAATTCCGTTGACCGTGGCGATAGACACAGGTCCTCCTTCCGCGAAGAGTCATCCTGCCGCACGTTCAACTGTGTACGGTGGCAGTTGAACACCAATCGGGACTTCGAAGCACCGACTCAAGAGCCGGCCGTTTACGGCTCACTGCCAGCGCCACTCGTGCTGGCCGTACAGATGACTCGACGGGATACCGCGGTTGCTGCACCAGGTCATGAACTCCTCCACCTGCTTAAGCTGGTAAGAGTCGTCCGTGTAGCTGGTCGCCATGACGTGGCCCACCAGCCAGCTCTCCTCTCCCATCGCGTATACGTACGCTTCCTTGGCGCCCAGCTCAGTCAAGATCGCACTGGCCTGCGCGGCGTTCGACCCGGACAGCGTTCGCGAGTCGCTCATCTTCTTGGTCACCGGCATGGTCAGCAGCGCCCCGTACAGCCAGGTCAGTGGCGCCCCCGCGCACTCCATGCCCAGGAAGGCCATGTCTACGGGCCCGACATGATTACGCATGTACCGGTACAGCCCAGGGTCGATACCCGAGGAGTCCGCGCCCACGAACACGCGCCGGCCGGCGAGTTCCACGCAGTATGTCGACTTCGCCCGGATATCCAGGTCTGCGTGCTCGCCCAGGAACGGCATGGCGGTCACCTTCCCGCCGGGGAACGCCACCTCGGTGAAGTCGTCCACCTCCACCACGGGTAGGCCAACGTGTGACAGCAAGAGCGCTAGCGACGGGTCGCTCATGCTGCCCCGCGAGGAGCGCGGAACCACGACCGCGCCGACCCGACCGCGAAGCTGCAGCAGCGTCTCCAGCACGATGTGGTCCTGATGCCCGTGCGTAATCAGCGCCAAGTCGATGTGATCTGGCAAGTCAGGGTAGGTATACCGGCCGGTCGCCGAGGTATCCGCGCTGATCCAGGGATCGGTGATGATGGCCGCCTGCGGCGTCTGCAGCACAAGGCAAGCGTGCCCGCAATAGCGGATCCGGCCACCGCTGTCGATGTGCCGGTCGCTGGCCAGGTTGGGCTCAGCTACGAGCAGACCATCCAGCTGCGCGGACTCAGCATCGCCAAGCTCCAGCGCTTCGCGCAGCCTATCCAGCGTGGTGGCTTCCACCTTGGCCTTGAACAGCTCCTCCAGCCCCGGATGCCGGAACGGGATCCGCAGCTCCAGGACATCGGGTGACGTTAGCCGTGGCGTGCTCAGGATGAACGGCCGCTCGGTCCCGGGCTCCAGGGAGAGCTGAACGGACTGCCGGTCCTCAGCGTAAAGACCGCTCTCGTACACCAGTGGCTCGATGAACCGAACGGACGGGTGGTTACTGGTGTCATATGCCAACTCCACCAGTCCTGATAGCTCAGTCGGGAGCTTTGGGTACAGCGGTGTCAGATCGAACCCGGTCGCACCCTGCCGGACAATCTCCTCGGCCTCGGCCACGGCCGCAGCGAATCGCAGCAGGTCCGCCCGGTCACGCTTAATCGAGTTGACCAGATCGCGGACCTCGCCGCTCCGGCTCTGCTCAATGCCGACGAAAAACCCACCGCGTAGCCTCGGGTTCTTGCTCGCATTAATGTGAGCCAGCGGCGACTGCAGATACGATTCTAGAAGCGGCAGCTGCATGAACGTGAGATTCATCGCCGCCTGTACCGGCGCAACTGTATGCGACCACGCATAGAACCTGTCGATCAAGGGCTCGACAATTACGTCCGGCCGGAGGAATCTCGGTTCACTACTCATCTCCGCGCTCCCTCATTCAAGAAACGCCCGCCAGGACCTGGCTTGCACGACTATGACATTGCCAAGCACGACTATGGCACACGTGCGGGTACCAATCAAATGTCGGCTGAGCGGGGGTCCAGGTAGACCCTTCTCACCTCGCCGCCGCAGTACGGCTACGGAACTAGTGATCTGATCTGGACGCCGACATGGATCTCCGGCCGGGACGAGCCGCCCGCTCTCAAGGCCCGATGATGCGGAGCAAGGGAAATGAAGAAACGAGTACGAACAGTCCGAAGACCGGTATGAGCCCTATCATGCGCAGCGGATCACTGCGCAGCTCAGGCCAGTTGCCGATCCAATTCGCGGCCACATCCGCCACCATCACGCCTCTCGCCAGCCAGACGCCTTCCCGACGCACGAAGGCCACCAGCACCGCTACTAGCGGATCAAGGGCAACCAGGCTTACGAAGAATACTTGAATCGGGACCTGGGAGTATGAGGAATAGGTATGAATGCCACCGCGGACTAGGTCTTCTACGTGGGCGCCGGTGCCGTCGGCGAACCCGATTATGTATACCGCAAGAACCCATTTCGCCCACGACGGAAGCATGGTCCACCGCTTTCGCAGAAGAGCCAGCATGCAGGCATTCTACACGTCCACGACCAGGCAAACCGACATTGGAATGCTCGCTCTCAGAGCTAACGGCGTCACAAGAAAGTGGCTCTAGGGCCGGCCCACGCCCGACCTCCCAGACGCGGACACCTCCTCGACGGCCGAGCCGACCAGGTGCCGAGCCGGCCAGGTAAGGAACCAGGATCCCGAGGGCCCGAGATCGCACCACCGCCAAGATCATCACTGCGCACGTGGTCGGCCTACGCGGAGGGGAGGCGTCCCAGACGCCGCCGCAACACCCCTGGCCCCGGCCCTGTCCAGCGAAAAACCTAGGACGTCAAATCGGATCACCCTTGAGAATTGCGCCGTGTATACTCTTCAGTTCTGCCCCGGGCTCCATCCCCGTGACATACGTAATCTGCCCCCGTGCGTAATGATAAGCCGCTAGCGCATCTGCTCTTCTGCCGGAATGATTCAATGCCTTCATCAACCTGCCCCACAGTCGCTCATTCAACGGAAACTCGCTTACCAGATGGCGTAGGTAACGGATCGAATCACCGTAGCTTCGGGACGCGAAGAAAAGATCTGCGCGGCGCTCGGCCGCGGCCAGGTACTGCTCCTCAAGAAAGGCTATCTCGGCGGATAGGAGCCAGCTACCCTGCACATTCTGCATGGGCCTGCCACGCCATAGCTTCAACGCCCGGTCAAGTTTGGCGATACCGCCAGCGACATTGCCCCCTTCGAAGTCCTGTTCGCTTTCCGTGACGAGCGAATTGAATATGGCTGCATCCACCATGGCCGGGTCAAATTGAAATTGATAGGTACCGGAAGTTGTCTTCAGCCACTGATCGGCACCACTCTCGGCCGCGGCGAGCTTACGCCGAAGTGCCGTGGCGTAAGTGCGCAGGTTGGCAGCCGCCGAACTTGGCGGCTCGTCCCAGATATACAATGACAGCTTACGATGGGTGACTGGCTTGCAGGCATGAATGAGTACACCGGCAGTGAAAGCACGCAGCTTGTTTCCATTGAGCTCGATTGTCCGGCCACTCGATACTATTTCCAGATTGCCGAGAATACGGAACTCCATAGCCTGGCTCCTCTGGCCTCTTAATAAACGCTAAGAGCGGCCAGTTGTCGATAATAGCTTATGTGCTGCACTCGTGGAAGAGCGACGGATATGCGCATGATAACGGGTAGCTGCTCAGTTAGGGGAGTGCCTGTGCTGACGGCGCCACGCGTGCGGGCGCTGGCACTGGCGCCAGGGGTCGTTCCAGTGGCCGACGCGCCGGCTTGGCCGCGCCGCCGCAAGCGGCTACGGCAGCTCAATCACCTGCGCCGCGTACCCGAGTCCGGAACCGAATCCGATCAGCAGCGCCAATCCGCCGCTTGCCACCTCACCGCTGGCCAGCATCCGTTCCATGGCGAGCGGAATGGATGCGGCCGAGGTATTGCCCATGTCCACGATGTCCCGCGCGATCCGGACATGGTCGGGCAGTCCGAGGGACGTGGCAATGGCATCACATATCCGCAGGTTCGCCTGATGCGGTATGACCGCCGCCAGATCATCGATCTTCAGACCAGAGGCAGCGAGCGTACGCCGGGCGACCTCGGGAATCGTGCGGATCACCCATCGGTAAACCTCGGGTCCCGACATCCGCAGATAGGGCCACTGGGCGCCATCGCTTACGCGCAGGCCGCGCCAGGAGAATTCCTGCTCGATGGCGTGCTGCCCCGCCGGGTCGCTGCCCCAGACAGTCCTGCCGATTCCCGGCCGGTCGGCCTCTCCGACCACCACGGCGCCCGCCCCGTCGCCGAAGATGAACGCGGTAGAGCGATCTGCCGGGTCGATGATGTCGGACATCCGTTCCACGCCCACCACGACGACATGCCGGGCTGTTCCCATTGACACGATGTCGTTGGCGAGGGAGAGGGCGAGACAGAATCCAGAGCAGGCAGCCGAGACGTCGAACGCCGCCGCGGGTGTACTGCCAAGCAAACCGACGATCTGCGGCGCAAGCGGGGGGGCCTGGTACAGATAGGACATGGTGGCGGCGACGACGCAGTCCACGTCGGCGTTCGTCAGCCCAGCCTGGGCGAGTGCCTTGGTCGCGGCGGACGCCGCCATCACGGGCAATGTCTCGCTCGAATCCGCGAACCGCCTAGTTCGGATGCCGGTGCGCCGCCTGATCCACTCATCTGAGGAGTCGACCCGCCGGCAGACCTCCTCGTTCGAGACAATCCGCTGCGGGCGGTAGGCTCCGATGCCCATAATCCGGGTGTGTCGCGTGCTTGATCTGCCGAGCTCGTGTGCCTGCATCTGCATACCTCCCGGCCAGCCGTGGCCAACACTATGTCAGCTCGGACGAAACGCGGAGCCTGACGTCGCGAATCACGCCGCGGCGAAACCTGTTCAGCACGGATCGTCATGCGCGATCGCTCTCTGCAGAATCCTGTTAATATCCTCGTCAGGGCGGTCGAGATACGAACCAACCATGTCCGCCAGGACTTCATCCGCACCGCCTCCGAGCCGAGCAAGCCTCGCATCACGCCACAGCTTCTCAAGTGGAAAGTTGCGGCTACTTCCGCGCGCGCCGAATACTTGCATGCAAATGTCTACTATTCGCCCGACTCCATCTCCGGCGGTGAGTTTAAGCGCGGCAATCTCATGCGCTGGCATGTGTCCAGTCCTAGACGCGCGCTCCACCAAATCAGAGATTCTGCTCTCAAGGTTCCAAAGCTCGGCCTGGCAGAATGCCAGCCTATGCCGAATAGTCTGCCTGTCCATAATACGGACCCCGGCGGTCTCACGGCCACGGGCATAGGCGACGGCAAGGTCCAGGGCACTCTCCGCCGCCGCGATAAGCTGGGCACAAATCGAGAGTCTCTCGAACTGAAGCAGGTGGGTCACATATAGCAAACCAAGACCGCGCCTACCGAGCAAGGCTGAACCTGGGAGATCCACATGAAAGCTCGCCTGCCCCACGTCGCACTCCTGAAGGCCCACCATATCAAAGAATCCGTCAATGCTCACGCCCGGCACATCGGTGGGCACGATGAACAAGCTGAGATCATTCGCGGCGGATGACTTCGAGTCGCGTGCTAGCACAAGCACGTGAGTGGCACTGCCAATATTTGTAATATATCGCTTTGACCCGTCGATGCGCCAGCCCGCGCTACTCCGCTCCGCCTTCGTTTTTATAGCGGCAAGATCCGACCCGCCGTGCAGTTCCGTAGCCGCAAAGCAACCCACGGCACGCCCGTCCAGGGACATCTCGAGCAATTCATGATGCCAAGGATCTGAGGCCAGCCAGGTCAGCGCTCCAGTAAACATCTCGCTATGCCCCATGGCACACTCAGCCAGACCGCTACTGCAGCGGAACATCTCTTCTGAGAAGACTACAAGGTGCGGCAGTCCCCGCTCCGCGCCGTTTTCCCAGCGCGCCCTGAAAACACCTGCCCTGGCCAGGCATGCAATAGCAGAAGTCGGCACATGGCGAGCACTCTCCCAGCGAGAGACGGTCGCCGTGTCAAACGGGACGAGCGCCTTCCGCACGACCTGCCGATAATCACAGACATCCGCGGCCCGCAGGCCAGGACTTCCGGCATCCGATAGCATCATTGGATATAGCTTCTCCACTCAGCGTGGTCCGCCACTTTGCCGCTAGTCACAGCATCGAGCAGGTCGCTCAGACGATTCGTGACGGCGCCGGACTGCCCGGTGCCGATCTGACGGCCGTCTACCGACACGACCGGGACCACGCCAGCCGCTGTACCGGTCAGGAAGCATTCCTCGGCCACGTAAAGATCTGACCTAACCAAGATCTTTTCCGCGACGCGCAAGCCGCCCTCATGACCTAGTACCATAATGCTGTCCCTGGTAATACCAGGCAGCGCGCCCGAAGATGTGGGAGGGGTGAGCACGGTCCCATCAGAGACGATGAAAACGTTATGTGCCCAGCCATCAGCGACTTGCCCGCTCGCATTCATCAGCAGGGCTTCGTCGCTGCCTGTCCTCAGCGCCTCTACCTCCGCGAGGAATGAGTTTAGATACTGTCCTGTCGCCTTCGCAGCGTTTGGTATAGAGTTTGGCGTAAAACGCTCGAAACTCGATATGCGCGCATTTACCCCCGCCGTCTTCGGCGGGCCGATCAGAGGGCCGTCCTCCGATGCCATTACGGCGACATGGAAGGGCGCCACGAGTGGATTGCGGCCCTCTCCCAGGAATGCCACCGGGCGAACATAGCAGTCGGTAAGATCATTTTCGCGAACTACCTTCTTGCATGCCTCTGCTATAACTGCGCTATCATAAGGTAGAGAAACTCCATAGATAGCCGCGGAGCGCTCGAGCCGCCGTACATGGTCGTCGAGCCTGAAGATCGCCGGGCCGTCGGGTGTCTCATGGCATCGGATTCCCTCGAAAAACCCGATGCCATAGTGGAGGCCGAAACTGGAAACATGGAACGTGGCATCGGCCCAATCTACCATTTCCCCATCGACCCAGACTAGCTTTCCCGCCATTCGACTGCTCCTCTCCCATTTATACCGCTAGGTGTTATCTAATTGACGCTGATACCTTTGTCTCCCTGCCCAAGACTAATAATAATCCGTCGCGAAATAACTGCAGAAGATAGCAGCTCCCGGCACTCCGCACGCTGCACTTTCCCGGATGTGGTACGCGGGATTGTTCCCAATCGGACTATCAACAGCACAGTTACCCGCACGCCGAGTGCCGCAATTACAGTAGCGCGCAAGTCCGCAGCAAAGCTCGCGATATCTGTGGTACTGCCGATAGCTCTCGGATTGATCTCGATCATCAGGCCAAATTTCTGGTCCGACTCCTTAAGCCGGAAAGCGGCGCAGGCGCGAACGGAAGGCCTGCCTTTCTCATGAACGACGGCTTCGATGTCTTCCGCGAAGACGTTGTGACCTGCCACGGATACTGTCTCCGCCCGACGCCCCATAACATGGAGTTCGCCCTCGTCAATGAATCCAGCATCACCGGTGTCAAACCAGGAATCCACAAGCTGAGGCACAAATCCGGCTACGGTATTATACCCATCAAACAGGCACGGGCCCGAAATGGAGATCGGCCCTGCCGGAGGTCCAAGTGGTCCTTCTACCAGCATTCCAGGCATCGGGCGTCCGACCGACACAGATCCGGACGCATGTCGACGGGCGCCGCGCCCCGGCTTCGTATAGGTTGTTCCCACGACGCCCTCGGCGAGTCCGTAACACGGCACCACCGCCCCCCAATCGAATCCCAGCGGGCCGGTGACCTCATGGAAGCCCATCAAGACGTCCCAGTCGACGCGCTCCCCGGCGTTGATGGACACGCGGACAGACGACAAGTCAGTTTCCGCCGCATACGGGACAGCGGACGCCATGCGATACGCGAAGTTCGGAGCCGCCGTCACCGTGCCTCGCTCTCGGGCGAGAGTGGCCAGCCAGCGTGCAGGCTGCAAGGCGAACGTGCGGTGCGGCATGAGCACCTGCTCACTGCGTGACGCGAGAGCATTCAGGAACATGGCTACGAGGCCCATGTCATGGTAAAGAGGCAGCCAGGACACGAACTTATCCCGAGAAGGGTCGATCTCCGCGGTCTGGGCGAGGGACGTCATATGCCGGGCCAGGACGTCAGCCGCGATAGCCACTCCCTTGGGCGCGGCGACGCTTCCGGAAGTAAATTGGACCAGAGCAATCTTCGGCACCTCTGCTCCGGGAGGCTTGGGAGATCCGGAACGGGTCGCCAGCAGATTCTCTCGCGTCAGGACACGTGCACTGCAGCGAGGAAGATAGCTGGTTTCTGTGTCACTCGCGTCGACTACAGCTTCGCAGTCCATTCGTTCCAGCACCGAACCAAACCGCTCTGCGTACCAGTCCCTGCTACCACGGCTTTGCGGCGGTAGTGAAACCACGGTACAGCCGGCCGCCCAGGCCGCGAGCAGGACGACTACAGACTGAAGGTCGTTGGTCAGCGTCATCGCGATACGCTCTGCAGGAGCTACTCCCTCGCGCCGTATATTAGCCGCGACTAGCTGGACCTGCTCTGCCAGGTCCCCATAGGAGAGCCGTGTTCTCTTGTCGTTATCGAGAAATGTAATTCCCCGATCCGCGACCCCGAACGGGCGTATGATCTCGTCGATCGAACGGTCACCGGCGCGCGCAGCGTCTCCCTTGATCTGTACGCGCCGGCTAATGGCCACGCCGGGCGGCCTCACAAGGGCTGTCCAGCGTCATGAGCTGCAACTTTGTCTAGTTCAGGCATCGCGCGAAGAGCGTCTACCGACGTCAGGTCGGCTTCCAGGGCCTTGTCGATCGTCTGCTGAACCCTGGCGTCAGCATGTACCCTGCGCTGCAGCTCTTTGCTGATGTACTCGACGTGCCACTGCTCGTCCTTGAGAATTCCACGAAGCGTACGCTTAATCAGCGGAGACGCTTCCGCCACGTCCAGGTGCTCTTTATACTGCTTGACGCCGCGCCTCTCCGATACCCAGGTGAGCGCAAGCAGGTCTGTGAGCGAGCGGGGAATTCCGAAGTTCAGAGCGAGTCTTGTCTGGTACGGCTCGTCCATTTCTACAAGCTGACCGCCCATGTCGCGGATTACTTTAGTCCACAGCCAGGCGTGTACCGATTCGTCCCGCAGATGTCGGCTGAGGTCCGTAGTCAGGGTAAGGTCATCGGCGAGACGACCCATACGCATAATGGCTCCGGCTCCGCGTAGCTCCGCGACGCGATACTGATTGAGCAGCCACAGTGGGTCCAGCTCCTCGATCCTGTTCTTTTCGACTTCGGTCACAGTTTCGCCTCTTCCGTAGTCAGCCGACGGGCAATGCCCGCGACTGTGCTGAGCTCTTCTACCGACTCGATACCCAGCTCGGTCCCTGTCTCTTTATGAATTGACGCCAGCAGCTCAGCTGCATCGAGAGAGTCGAAGCCGAAGGCTTGGGCGAGATCGGTGTCCTCCATAACTTGCGACGGCTCGATATTTCGCAGCCGGCAGATTATCTTGGTTGCCAGCCTAACCGCCTCTTCATATGTCATCTTTCGCTCTCCTGCCGCGCGTTCACTTATCTCGCTATCCATCTCAGGCGAGCGAGCTGAACATGTTGGTTATGGTCACGTGGCTGCCTGCTAAGATTGGGGTTCGATATCAGCAGGCAATGACCCGTCAAGCCCGTTTGGCGCGTCGGGCGCGTCGGGCTCGTCGGTAATTTCTCCTTCACTTAGTGCTGCTATTCTGGCGTTCAAGACCTCTACTATCTCGACCACACATCTTTCTTCCATCATCTCGGCATGTGTGCCATTGACGGCATGGGTTGCGATCGAACCGATCACGAAGTTATCCCACAGCGCGGACACTTCCGACCCGGCGTAGTCTGGCGTATGGAACAGGAGCATGTCACCGTTGAAGCATGCTGGCGTAAAATCTATACCTATACGGCTATTATTGATCGCTGAATTTATCAGCCCCTGCGCCTGCTCTCTATTTATTTCGGCCGCATTCATATAGTCTGGGAATAGAGCAGTTATGTCGTCCAGCAGATCGCTTATCGTCGGCATCTCGGCATCACCATCACCATCACCATTACTGTCCGGCCTGACGAGTGAGACGATATCTCTTATTGCCTCGAGATCAGGGTCGCCTATCATGGACCTGCGCTGATCATCTAGCGGGTAACCGTCCAGAATGGCAACTAGGTCGACATCTTCGCCGGCGCTTTTAAGCTGGGTTGCCATGGCATGGGCCACGCATCCACCGAATGACCACCCCAGCAAGCGGTACGG
Source organism: Streptosporangiaceae bacterium (assembly GCA_050013055.1). GTDB lineage: Bacteria > Actinomycetota > Actinomycetes > Streptosporangiales > Streptosporangiaceae > Palsa-504. Next base: position 402 of record JBEKGC010000043.1, on the reverse strand, counting down.
CCCCACAGGCTGGACCTTGCGTATCTCCTGCACATAAGATCTGGCCATTTCCTCGACCCGCTTCGGTAGCAGGTCCGGCCGTGTATTACCCCGAGCCTGGATTCCGTACAGGGGCGTGTCCGGATCAAGGTCCTTCGCTAGCCGGAAGTACATCCAGGCCAATCCGGATACGGGATGGACGCAGAACAGCGCGGGTTTCCGTCCGCTCGGCCGTATCGGCAGCAAGACGTCCAAGGCACCCCAGCCATCTGCCTGCTCCAAGCCCCGCTCGAGCCGCTCGGCCAGCCCCGCCACCGTCGGCGCCTCGAACACCGCCCGCACCGCGATCTCCGCCCCCAGCACCGACCGGACCCGCGCCACCAGCCGCGTCGCCAGCAGCGAATGACCCCCCAGCTCAAAGAA
>JBEKGC010000042.1:0-38878 GCA_050013055.1 Streptosporangiaceae bacterium | reverse complement strand
GGCCGGTGCCGGGCTCGGCCGCGCTGACCGGCGCGTGCAGGACGGAGACGGGGCCGGTCAGCCGGGCCACGGTGAGGTCGTCGGGTTCGGCGTAGATGGCGGCCGGTGCCGCTAGCTGCGCCAGCCGGCCGGAATGCAGCACCGCCACCCGGTCGGCGATGGCGAGCGCCTCGGTGGCGTCGTGGGTGGCGTAGATCGCGGCGGCGCCGGCGCTGGCCCGGCGGCGCGCCACCTCCCGCAGGATCTGCCCGCGCAGGCCCGCGTCCAGATGCGCGGTCGGCTCGTCGAACAGGTACACCGCGGGCTGGCAGGCCAGCGCCCGGGCCAGCCCGACCCGCTGCTGCTCGCCGCCGGACAGCTGCCCGGGACGGCGGTCCGCCAGCGGGCCCAGGTTCAGCTGCGCCAGGATCGCCTGCGCGCCCTGCCGGGCCGCCGCCTTCGACGCCCCGGCCCGGCGCAGCGGGTAGGCCACGGTGTCCAGCACGGACAGGTGCGGCCACAGGGCGTGGTCCTGGAACACCATGCCGATCCGCCGTCGCTCCGGCGGCACGCACCGGCCCGGCGCCGAGGCCACCTGGCCGGCCAGCCAGATCTCCCCCGTCAGCGGCGCGACGAAGCCAGCGATGGCGTTCAGCAAGGTGGTCTTGCCTGACCCGGACGAGCCGAGCAGCGCGATCGTCTCGCCGGGAGCCACGGTCAGGTCAAGGCCGGCCAGCACCGGGCGGGCCGGTGCGGGCAGGTGCGGGGCGGGTCGGTGCGGGCGGTGCGGGGCGGGCCGGGGCGGGGACGGGGCGGGGCGGGGCGGGCCGACGGACAGGTCCGTGCAGCGGACGGCGTCCGGGGTGCGCAGCGCACGGGTGGTGGTCACGGGAACCATGGTCCGCCGTCAGCCGGGCGGGCTGGCGGCGGGCCGGGCGGGCGAGCCAAGGACCGTTCGGAAAATGTGGAGATTCTGGGGACGAGGGCGGCGGCGCAGGCCACCAGGACCACCGGAGCGGTCAGCACCACGGCCAGCGCCGCGGTCGCGCCGACGCCGCCGAGATCCTCGGAGTTCATGATCACCACCGCGAACGTTTCCGTGCCTGGCCCGTACAAGATCGTGGACATGGTCAGCTCGTGGAAGGCCAGCACGAACACCAGCCCGGCCGCGGTGACCATCGCCACCGTGACCGGCGGCAGCAGCACCGTGCGCACCGCCGTGGCCGGCCCGGCGCCGCTCAGCCGCGCCGCCCGGGTCAGGCCGGGCGGCAGCCGGTCCAGCGCGGCCTGCACCGGACGGTGCCCGAACACCCAGAACTTCGCCACGTACGCCAGCCCGATGATCGTCACAGAGCCGTCCAGCCACCGGCCGTACCCGATGATGATGCCCACCGCCAGGGCCGAGCCGGGGATCGCGTACGCCAGCGTGACGACGGTGGCGAGCGGGCCGCGCCAGCGACCCCGGGCCAGCCCGGCCACGGCGGCGCCGAGCAGCGGCGCGGCGATCGCGGCGGCCAGCGCCAGGCCGGCGCTGCGCAGCAGGGCGACGCCGCCGCCGCCGGAAAAGCCGGCCGCGAAGTTGGCCAGGGTCCAGTTCGCCGGGACCGGAGCCAAGCCGGGGCCGCGGGTCAGCGCGGTCAGCACCAAGGTCAGCATCGGTATCCCCGCCGCGACCACGGCGTAGGCCCACACGATCACCGTGACGACCCGGTCGGCCGCGGTCCCGCGCCGGTCCGCCGCCAGCGGGGTGTCCGGCCGCGCGCTCGGCCGCAGCCGGGCCAGCCACACGTCGAGCGGGCCGAGCGCCAGAAGCACGAGCAGCACCAGGGCCAGCGCCAGCACGGTGAGCTCGGTGAACGCCGCCGGGGCCGCCGACAGGGAAAGGTCGTTGTAGACCAGCGTCGGTAGCATGGCGAACCCGGCCGGCGTGCCGAGCACCTCGGGCACGGCGAAACTGCCCGCCGCCGTGACGAACACAAGCGCGGCCGCGCCGAGCAGCGGTACCCGCAGCAGCGGCAGCGTGATCGTGCGCAGGACGGTCAAGCGGCTCGCGCCGGCCGACCTGGCCGCCCGCTCCAGGGCGGGATCGGCCCGGGCGGCCAGCCCGGCGGTGACGGCCAGGTACGCCAGCGGCAGCCCGTACACGGTCAGCACCGCGACGATGCCGGCCGGGCCGAACAAGCCGGGCAGGCTCACCCCGGCCAGCCGGTCGGACAAGCCAGCCGGCCCGTAGGCCTGACTCCAAGCGAATCCCAGAACGAACTCAGGTATCACAAGCGGCCCGGCGATCAGCAATCTGGGGCCCAGCCGGGAGGGGCCGGGACGGCCCTCGATCGCCAGCGCCAGCGCGGTGCCCGCGGCCACGGCCAGGACCGTGACCGTGGCCGCCACCGCCACGGTGTGACCGATCGCGACCCGGCTGCCCGGCCCGCTCAGCGCCCGCCAGATCCCGGCAGGCCCGGCGCCGGCCGCGATCCGGGCCAGGCTGACCAGCGGCACCACCACCAGCGCGGCGATCACCGCGGCCAGCAGCGCCGCGGCGGCCGCGCGGGCGGCCGAGAACGGCACTGGCCTAGACCCCGAAGATAGCCTGGTACTGCGCAAGCACCTGGTCCTGCCGGCCGAACAGCGTGGTCCAGGCGGGATAGACCTCGGTGCTGCCCGCCGGGCGGGCCGGCCCGGCGATGCCGGGCAGCACCGGCTGGTAGCCGGTCTTCCCGATCAACGTCTGACCCGGCGCGGACAGGACGTAGCGCAGCAGGGCCTGCGCCGCGGCACTGTCGGCCCCCTTTGCGGTCACCGTCTCCGCGATCGGGCTGTACAGCGAGATCGCGCCGTCGGCCGGCCAGTCGAGCACCACCGGGGAGCCTTGCTTCAGCGCGGCCCTGACCTCGGAATCCAGCGTGATGCCGACGGCGTACCGGCCCTGCGCCACGTCGGTGACCACCTCGGGAACGGTGCTCACCTGAACCGCGCCGTTGGCCTTGAGCCGGTGGTAGAAGTCCAGGCCGAACCCGGGCGCGGTGTCGAAGTAGCCGAGGGCCGCGAACGCGGATCCGGCCGCGGCCGGATCCGGGATGGCCACCTTGCCCCGGTAGGCCGGGCTGGCCAGGTCGGCCCAGGTCTTCGGCATCGGCGTCAGCCCCTTGCGTGCCACGATGACCAGGTAAAGCTCGCGAGTACCCCAGAAGTACGTGGTCTTGTCCTGAGCCGGCACGCTGGCCAGGTCAGGCAGCGGCCAGGCCCGGAACAGCCCCTGCTGGGCGTAGGACTGCATGGACAGCGGATCGGTACCCCAGATGACGTCGGCCCGCAGGCCGCCGGAATGCTTGTCGGCGGCGATGCGCGCGTTGAGCTGGCCGGTGGTGGCCCGGAACACGGTGACTTTCACGTTGGGCTCGAGCTTGGCGAAACCGGCCATCACCGCCGACACCGTGCCCTGCGTGACCGAGGTGTACAAGGTGAGCCGGGGCGGCGGCGCGGTGCCTGCCGTCGAGGAAGAGGACCCGCAGGCGGCCAGGGCGGCGGCGAGCAGGAGCGGCACAGTGGGGACAAGAGCGCGGTAAATCCTCATCGCAGCTTCCCTCAGTGGGTGGCATGGGCCGACCCGAATTCGTAGCCCTCGCTGCGAAGATCCGGGACGTCGGGGCCGAGAATCCAGCTGCGCCGCGCCGCCGCGGCCGGCTGGCTCGGTTGGCTCGGTTGGCTCGGTTTCTGTGCGGCGGCGTCCGGTGCCCGCGGCGGGAATGCGGCTTCTGGGCTTTCGTCGGGGTGCCAGCTGCGCGGGTCGGCCGCCAGCCCGATCAGGTAGGTCACCGTACAGTCCAGCGCCTCGGCCAGGTCGGGCAGGCGTCCCACCGCCAGCCTGCGGCCGTTCTCGATCGCGCTGAGCGCCTGGCTGGACAGCCGCGAACCGCCCCTGGCCACACGTCCCACCACGTCAGCCTGGGTCAGGCCGAGTTCGCGGCGACGTTCCCTGATGCGGATGGCGCAGGTCAGGTTGCGCTGGGCCACGGTCTGGTATCCCGCCACGATCACCTCCGGCCGGTGAGTATCCCAGGGGCTTCTTCGAGTATTCGCCGATTCACGGATTCTCGCAATCCGCGATTCGGGAAATATCGAGCACCACGGCGAGCAACATTCCAGGAGCGTCGTGAGCGTTTCGGGTCAAACCAAGGCTGTCGCATAGCTGTCCGGCGGCCGGCCACCGGTAGCCCCGTTCACGCATACCCCGCCCACCTCACCAGAACCGCACCGCCCTGCCCCGCCAACGATTGTGGATCGTTACCGTCGAAATAAGGAGCTAATTATCCACGATAACTGGCCTGCGGCCCCGGCCCTAGTCCGGGGCGGCGCGGCAGGTAGGCGGGAAGACCGCCACGGCTCCACTTTTGACCCAGGACACCCAGGGGTCACGCGGCAGACTCAACCCGAGCTGTCCACAATCATGACGAGGGGCCTGGAGGCGGGTCGGCTGGGCTCGCGGCGGTCTCGTCCCAGTCGGGCATGTCGGCCAGCGGGTAGATGGTGTAGTGGGCGAAGTTGTAGATCGGCATCAGCGCGATCAGCCGCTCGAGTTCCTCGTTCGAGCCCACGTCGTACAGCCAGGCGCCGCCGTGCGCGCCGACGATGTGGTAGCGCGCCGCCACCTGCCCGGTCCGCTCGAGCGGCTTGGCGTACGCGGGCATCCGCGCCACCGCGGACGCGACCCGCGGGGATAGCAACGACAGGTCGAGCTTCCAGATGACCAGGAACTTCACGCAGGTCAGCTTATTCCGCGGCGGCCGCGGGCCTGGCCCTGGCGAGGTCCACCTCGAACTCCACCACGACCTCGTCCTTGAGCTTGAGCGCGCCGAAGAAGCCGCTGTACGGCTTGATCCCGAAGGCGGACTGCGCCACGGTGCCGGAACCCCGGTACCGGCCTTCGCCTGCCGCATTCACCTGCAGCCTGACCGGCTGGGTCCGGCCGCCGATGGTGAGCGAACCCTCGACCGCGCCGCCGCTGGCGCCGACGCGGACGACCCGGGCGGAGGTGAAGCTGGCCGAGCCGTCACCCAGGATCCCGCTCATGGTCTTCTTGATGTCCCTGCGGTCCGAGTCGTTGAGCGGCTTGGCCCCGCCGGCGCCCTCCCTGACCTCCAGCGAACCGAACTCCAGGTCGGCCGTGACCTTGGCCGCCGTCACCCCGCCGGTGTCGGAGTCCGGCACTTCCACCAGCGCCGACCATCGGGTGAACTCGATGGTCAGGTCATGGCCCGCCTTGGCGGCGAGGCCGGCCCGGCCGGTCTTGACGACGACACGGCCCGAGTCGGGCCCGAGCCGGAAGCTACCCGTATATGCAGTCACGGGCCCCACCGTAGGGGGTCACACGGGAAAAGGTCTACTGGAGGTCCGGCTGAGGCTGATGAAGTATTCCCATATCGGGCAATACGGTAACTAGGCGACACGGCCACCAATGGCCACTTATGTATCAGGACACTTGTGTCCAGCCCGTCCCGGCGACGATTTTCCTGGGTGAATTTTTTTCTCAGGGCAGCGGAAAATCGCCGAAGAGTTCCCGGATTCGCCGTAGATCGCGCAGCCGCGGCTCGGTGGTGCCGCCGACCCAGCGGCTCACCGTCTTCACAGAAACCCCGAGCTGGCGCGCGGCCGCTTCCATGGTCATGCCCTCACGGCGCAATACCCCGGCCATCCAGTCGGCGAACGCGGTCTGGTCGGAATCGTCATAGCCGGCCGGTGCTCCTCCCCGGGCGGCGGCGGCCTCCCCCATCGCCATCGCGTCGGCCTTGAGCAACGAGGTCAGCGCGTCCAGGCCCGCCGCCGTGCCGACCTGGGCCCCGGAGCGCAGCACGTCGACCTCGACGTGATCGGGGAAAATGCGGAAGGAGATGTTGATCGCGCCGGTCGGGCCCGCCGCCTCGAGCAGCGCATGGGCGACGGTCTCGCCCACCTCCCTGTTGTCCTCCTCGGACAAGGGCGACTGGGCCAGGCAGCGGCGGACGAAATCGCGCACATCCGGGATGGAAGAGGGCCGGGCGGGGAACGTCTGCGACAGGACCACGACGGGTACTACCTCGATGTTCTCACTGACCATGTCGGCTCGCTTGTCCATCCCCGCCCTCTGCTTCGCACATCACGAAAAACTGCCCGATGCAGCGCCGTCACCGGGTATGACAACGAGGGTACGTTGAAAATGCGGCTGACGACGAGCCGGAACGCCCAGACATATGTGTCCACTTAGGTGACGCATCTGTCTTGAGATTCAGTCATCGACGGGTCTACTGTGAGGGAATCCGGTGATGGCCCCGCGGTCACGCGCCGGCCTAGTGAGCATGGGATGAGCGGTCAACCGGGCGGCGGATGCCGTCAACATTTCACTGTGGCGCGGCGAGAACGGACTCCCCGGCCTCAGCAATACCTCACGGCCCTCGCGCTATGGGCCGGCCTCAGGCCGGGCAGGGCCACACGATGCAACGGCGTGATCAGGACGCAGCCGAAAGACCAGGCGGCCCGCGGTCGCCTTCTCGCACTTCCGCGTCCCGCGCACGCGTGACCTTAACCCGGGCGCCCGCGGACGCGGGCCGCCCCACGAAGGGGTGGGCGCTATGACCCAGGCCACGGAGGAACCAGTCCTCCACATACTCTGGATGAACGGCGGCCTCGGCTGCGACGGCGACTCGGTGGCGCTGACGGCCGCGACCCAGCCGAGCATCGAGGAAATCGTGCTCGGCGCCCTGCCGGGACTGCCCAAGGTGGCGGTGCACTGGCCGCTGATCGACTTCGAATGCGGGCCCGAGCAGGGCGCGGACAACTTCATCGAGTGGTGGCACAAGGCGGACCGGGGAGAACTCGACCCGTTCGTGCTCGTGGTAGAAGGCTCGATCCCGAACGAGGCCATCAAATCCGAAGGGTACTGGTGCGGCTTCGGCAACAACCCGGCGACGGGCCAGCCGATGACCACCAACGAATGGCTCGACCGGCTGGCCCCCAAGGCCACCGCCATCCTGGCCGTGGGTACCTGCGCCACCTACGGCGGCATCCACGCCATGGCGGGCAACCCGACCGGCGCCATGGGCGTACCGGACTACCTGGGCTGGGATTACAAGTCCAAGGCGGGGCTGCCGATCGTCTGCGTGCCCGGCTGCCCGATCCAGCCGGACAACCTGTCCGAGACGATCCTGTACCTGCTCTACCAGGTGGCGGGCCAGGCGCCGATGATCCCGCTGGACGAGGCGCTGCGGCCGCGCTGGCTGTTCGACGCCACCGTCCACCAGGGCTGCGACCGGGCCGGGTACTACGAGGAAGGCGACTTCGCCTCCGAGTACGGCTCACCGAAGTGCCTGGTCAAGCTGGGCTGCTGGGGACCGGTGGTCAAGTGCAACGTGCCCAAGCGAGGCTGGATCAACGGCGTCGGCGGCTGCCCGAACGTCGGCGGTATCTGCATCGCCTGCACCATGCCCGGATTCCCTGACAAGTTCATGCCCTTCATGGACAAGCCACCGGGCTCGACGATGTCGACGACCGCCAGCGGCATGTACGGCACGGTGATCCGCAGCCTGCGCGGCTTCACCGCCCGCACCGCCGACAAGGAACCGAGGTGGCGCTCCAAGGGCTCTGAACTCCGCACCGGCTACCAGAAGACGTGGTGACACGATGACAACCGTAGAAAACGAAGTCCCCGCGGCCGCCGGCCAGAGCCAGCTCACCGAGATGGCCTGGGATCCCATCACCCGGATCGTCGGCAGCCTCGGCATCTACACCAAAATCGACTTCAAGGCCAAGACGGTCGCCGAGTGCCACAGCACCTCCTCGATCTTCCGCGGCTACAGCATCTTCATGAAGGGCAAGGACCCCAGGGACGCGCACTTCATCACCAGCCGGATCTGCGGTATCTGCGGTGACAACCACGCGACCTGCTCCGTCTACGCACAGAACATGGCCTATGGCGTCCGGCCGCCGCACCTGGGCGAGTGGATCATCAACCTGGGCGAGGCCGCGGAGTACATGTTCGACCACAACATCTTCCAGGAGAACCTGGTCGGGGTCGACTACTGCGAGAAGATGGTGGCCGAGACCAACCCGGGCGTGCTCGAGCAGGCCAACCACACCGAGGCGCCGCACGCGGGCGAGCACGGCTACCGGACCATCGGCGACATCATGCGCTCGCTGAACCCGCTGGAGGGCGAGTTCTACCGCGAGGCACTCCAGGTCAGCCGGTCCACCCGGGAGATGTTCTGCCTGATGGAGGGCCGCCACGTCCACCCGTCCACGCTGTACCCCGGCGGGGTGGGCACGGTCGCGACCGTGCAGCTTTTCACCGACTACCTGACCCGGCTGATGCGCTACGTGGAGTTCATGAAGCGGGTCGTGCCGATGCACGACGACCTGTTCGACTTCTTCTACGACGCGCTGCCCGGGTACGAAGAGGTCGGCAGGCGGCGGGTGCTGCTTGGCTGCTGGGGGAGCCTGAACAACCCCGAGTACTGCGACTTCACCTACCGGAACATGGCCGACTGGGGTCGCAAGATGTTCGTCACCCCCGGCGTGGTCGTGGACGGCAAGCTGGTCACCAACAGCCTGGTCGACATCAACCTGGGCATCCGGATCCTGCTCGGTCACTCGTACTACGAGGACTGGGAAGACAAGGAAATGTTCGTCACCCACGACGAGCTCGGCAACCCGGTCGACCGGCGGCACCCGTGGAACCAGCACACGATCCCGCGGCCGCAAAAGCGCGACTTCGACGACAAGTACAGCTGGACCATGTCGCCGCGCTGGTTCGACGGCACCGACCACCTGCCGCTCGACACCGGCGGCGGCCCCATCGCCCGGCTTTGGTCGACCGCGCTGGCCGGCCTGGTCGACTGCGGCTACGTGCAGGCCACCGGCCACAGCGTGAAGATCAACCTGCCCAGGACCATGTCCCGGCCGGAGAAGAGCTTCGAGTGGACGATCCCGGTCGACAAGCAGGGCAAGCCGCTGTCCAACGCGATCGAGCGGAACCGGGCCAGGACCTACTTCCAGGCCTACTCCGCCGGGGTCGCGCTGTACTTCGTCGAGCAGGCGCTGGCCGAGATCAGGGCCGGGCGGACCAAGACGTGGGAGTCGTTCAACGTACCCATGGACGCGAACAGCTGCGGCTTCACCGAAGCGGTCCGCGGCGTGCTTTCGCACCACATGGTGATCAGGGACGGGAAGATCGCGAACTACCACCCGTACCCGCCCACCCCGTGGAACGGCAGCGTGCGGGACAGCTATGGCACACCCGGACCGTACGAGGACGCCGTGCAGAACACGCCGATCTTCGAGGAGAACCCGCCGGACAACTTCAAGGGCATCGACATCATGCGCGCGGTCCGCAGCTTCGACCCGTGCCTGCCCTGCGGCGTGCACATGTACCTGGGCAACGGCAAGACGCTCAACACCGTGCACTCCCCGACGGGAACCCCCCTGGCGATGTGACGCCGGGGCCTGGCAGCAGCGGTCACCAGATGGGAGGGCGAATGGCCCCGGGTCATGACGCGCAGGTCGTGGGCGAAAAGCTTGAGAAGCTGCTCGCCGAGCTCAGGTCCAACGCCGGGCCGGAGCTGGCGCAGACCGCAGCGGAGCTGGTGAGCTGCCTGGTCGGGCTGTACGGTGACGGGCTGGCCGAGATCGTCAAGGTGATCGGCGAAGACGCCGAAGCGGGTCCGCGGCTGATGCACCGCCTGATCGCGGACCCGCTGGTGGAGAGCCTGCTGCTGGTCCATGACCTGCACCCGCTCGAGGTCGGGGCCCGGGTGCAGCGCGCCATCGACCAGGTCCTCGCCCAGTTCGGCTCGCACGCGGGCCGGGTCGAGTTCGGCGGGATCGACGACCAGGGCGTGATCCACCTGCGCCTGGAGACCGCCGCCGGGCACGGTTGCGGCTCCTCGCCTGACGCGGTCCGGCTGGCCGTCGCCGAGGCGGTCACCGCCGCCGCCCCCGAGACAGCCGGCCTCGACCTCGAGATGGTCCAGGCGCCCGCCGACCTGCCACTGCTGCAGATAGGCCGGCGTCCGGCCGGACCCGCGAACCCCGCGCCGACTGCTCCCAAGGCAGCGGCCGCTCCGCCGCCACACCCACAGGACCTCGGCGATCAGCGGACCTTGGACGGACTGGCGGCCCTGGTGGCCGGGCTGCCCGCCCTGGAAAGCGGTCCGGGCCTGAACGGCACCCGGAGCACCGACGCCGGCCCGGCGCAGGCCGGCGTCGAGCACTGTGAGCTGTGCCGGGAGGTACTCCAGGACCGGCACGGACATCTGGTGGACACCGAGAAACGGTCACTGGCCTGTGCCTGCCGCGCATGTTATCTGCTCTTTACTCATGAGGGGGCGGCAGGCGGCCGGTACCGTGCGGTGCCCGAACGCGTTTATCACGATCCTGACCACCCGCTGAGCGCCGAGGACTGGAACGAGCTGCAGATCCCGGTCGCGCTGGCGTTCTTCTTCCGCAACTCCGCGATCGGCCGGGTGGTGGCCGGGTACCCGAGCCCGGCCGGCCCGACCGAGTGCGAGCTCGACCTGCAGGCCTGGGACAGGATCGCCGCGGCTCACCCGCTGTTCGCCACGATGTCACCCGATGTCGAGGCCATCTTGGTGAACCGCACCGACCTCGGCCACGAGGTCTTCCTGATCCCGATCGACATGTGCTACTCACTCGTCGGCGAGCTGCGCATGTACTGGACCGGGTTCGACGGCGGCGCCGAGGTCCGCACCGCGGTGGCGGCGTTCCTGGCCGGCCTGCGGCACCGCGCCGTCGCGCTTGACCGGCGGGCCGCCTACTCCGAGCTGGGCCACTGACATGGCCGACCTGATTTTCGGCTGTACCGGTGTGACAGCAGAACGGTACGCTGTAACCCCGACGCTTGGCTTCCAGCTGACCGTGACCGAGCGCTCAGGCGCGCGCATTCACGCCATCGCGCTGCGCTGCCAGATCCGGATCGAACCGCACCGCCGCCGGTATTCCGCGATCGAAGCGGAACGGCTGCACGACCTGTTCGGAGACCCATCCCGGTGGGCCGACACGGTCAAGCCGATCCAGCTGGCCACGGTCACCGCGATGGTCCCCAGCTTCACCGCGGTGACCGAGATCGAGCTGCCTGTGCCGTGCAGCTACGACCTGGAGGTGGCCTCCGGGCGGTACCTGGCCGGCCTGGACGACGGCACGATCCCGCTGCTGATGCTGTTCAGCGGCACCGTCTTCATCGCCACCGAGCAGGGCTACTCCGTCGAGCTTGTGCCGTGGAGCGCCGAAGCCGCCTACCGGATGCCGGTGGCCGTCTGGAAAGAGCTCGTCGACGCGCACTTTCCCAACAGCGGCTGGCTGCGGTGCAGCCGCCAGACGCTGGACGCACTGTCGGTGTACAAGGCGAAGCACGCGCTGCCCACCTTCGACGCCACCCTGAGCGCCCTGCTGGCCACGGCGCAGAGCCTGGCCGGCGAGACCACGGCGACGGGCGAGGCGAGGCAGCCGTGAACCTGGACGCCGTCCGGCGCATCGCGGACGCGGTGCTGTATGAGGGCTACATCTTGTACCCCTACCGGGCTTCGGCGCAGAAGAACCGCAGCCGCTGGCAGTGGGGCGTGGTCATGGGGCCCGGCTACGCGGCCGCGGAGGAGTCGGAGCGCGATTTCACTCAGGCCGAGGTCGTCCTCGAGCACTCCGGTCAGCCCGCCGTCCAGCTCATCGTGCGTTTCTTGCAGGTGCAACGGCGCAGCACCGCCGAGGCCGGCGCCGCGGCGCCGAGCTGGGACGAGGCGGTGGAACGCGAGATCGAGTTCACGGTCGGGCCGGCGGACCTGCTCGGCCCGGGGTACGTGCACGACTTCGCGGTCGACGGCGGCCAGGAACGCGAGCCGCTACCCGGCCAGGAACGCGAGCCGCTACCCGGCCAGCCCGGCGGCGCCGGGTCCGGGTACGCGATCCGCCGCCGGGAACCCCTGGCCGGGATCGTGTCGGTGCGGGCGTTCCCGCTCCAGGGCCCGTGGCGGGCGGTGCGGCTGCAGGTACGGGTGGAGAACAGGACCGCGGCCGATCCCGTCCCGCGGCGCAGGGAAGAAGCGCTGCCCACCGCGCTGATCGCCGCGCACGTGATCATGACCGCCGGCGGGGGCGAGTTCATCTCGATGACCGACCCGCCGGAGTGGGCCAAGACGGCCGTGGCCGAGTGCGAGAACGTGGGCGGCTGGCCGGTGCTGGCCGACCCGGACGGCGGCCGGGACATCGTGCTGTCCTCGCCGATCATCCTGCCCGACCACCCCGAGGTCGCACCGGAAAGCCCGGGCGAGCTCTACGACGGCCTGGAGATCGACGAGATCCTCACGCTGCGCACCCTGGCGCTCTCCGATGACGAGAAACTGCAGGCCAGGGCGACCGACCCACGGGCCGCCGCGCTGATCGACCGGGTCGAGGCGATGGCTCCAGGCGACATCGTGAAGCTGCACGGCACGGTCCGCTCCCCCCGCCCGGCTCCGGCCGGGGCCGGACCCGAGATCCGCCCGGGGCCGGCCATGGTCGCGCGCACCAACGCCGCGGGCGAGCCTGAGTGGATCGGCGATCCGGACGTGCCCTGGTGGGACCCGGGCGCGGACGCGTCCGTGTCGCCGGATACCGACACGGTGACCATCGGCGGCCATCAGATCGGCCGCGGCGCAACGGTGCGGCTGCAGCCGGGTAAACGCCGCAGCGATGCCCAGGACATGTTCCTGATCGGGCGGATCGCCGAAGTCCAGGCGGTGCTGCTTGACGTGGACGACCAGCCGTACCTGGCGGTGGCCCTCGTCGATGACCCCGGCCAGGATCTGCGCATCGCGCACGGCCGCTTCCTGTACTTCACCGTCGACGAGGTCGAGCCGTGCGAGCCCGCGTCATGACCGGGCGGACGCTGGTCGCGGGCGTGGGCAACGTGTTCCTCGGCGACGACGCCTTCGGGGTCGAGGTGGTCCGGCTGCTCGGCGAGCAGCCGCGCAGCGACGGCGTGGAAATCCGCGACTTCGGCATCCGCGGCGTCCACCTGGCCTATGAGCTGCTCAACGGCTGCGATCTGTTCGTGCTGATCGACGCGGCGCCGCGAGGCGAACCGCCGGGCACGGTCAGCGTCGTCGACGTGGAGCTGCCCGATCCCGCCTCGCTGACCGGCCCGGTCATCGACGCGCACAGCCTGACGCCGGACAGCATCTTCGCGCTGCTCGCGTCGCTGGGCGGCCGGCCCGGGCGCACCCTGCTTGTGGCCTGCGAGCCAGCCGACGTCAACGCCGGCATGGGCCTGTCCGGGCCGGTGGCCGAAGCCGTGCCGCACGCGGCGCGGGCGGTCGAGGAGATCCTGGCCGCCGCGGCCACCGCCGCGCCTGAGGCCGGGAGCGGGGCGAGCTTACCGGGGAAACCGCGATACAGGGAAGGGAGGTGCGCGTGATGCTGACCAGGTTGATCAAGGCGATTATCGTCGCCGCGGTGCTGGCCATGGTGATCGAATCACTACCGGACATCAAGCGCTACCTAGAGCTCCGCGAGATGTGATCCACCCGCGCCGGAGAGGATGTGATAGGGCGTGGAAGTAGTACTTGGCTTCGCGATCGGTTACTTTGTCGGCACCCGCCAGGGGCGGGAAGGCCTGCAGAAGGCGCTGGACTCGGCCCAGGCCATCATGGCCTCGGAAGAGACCAGGCATTTGCTGGGCGAAGGCCTGGCCGCGCTGGAGTCCGCGGCCGCCCCGGCCCTGGACCGGATAGGCGGGAAGCCGGGCCGCAGCAAGGCGGCCCTGCTCGGCAGCGTGATGGACGAAGTTCTCCAGCGGCGGCACGCCCGCCGCGCCGCCCAGGCGGCCTGACCAGCTGGGAGTGGAATGCACGAATACGGCTTGTGCGAGGGCGTACTTGACACGGTGCGCCAGCGCGCTGGCGGCCGCAAGGTGGCCGGGATCCGGGTCAGGTTCGGGGTCCGGCACGCGGTAGACGAGGAGTCCCTGGCGCAGGCGTTCGGTTTCGTGGCCGACGGCACGGAAGCGGCCGGCGCCACAGTCGAGCTGGTCACGGTGCCCGCCACCGTCACCTGCCGCGACTGCGGGTTCAGCGGCGAGACCACCGACCTGCTAGCGGTGTGTCCGCGCTGCGCCGGGGACAACGTCGGTATCACCGGCGGCGAGGAGATGATGCTCGAATCGATCACGTACGCATCGGCACCCGCCGAGAGGACGTAGCTATGTGCCTGGGAATTCCGGCTCAGCTCGTGGCAGGCGAGACGGGTCATCCCGACCTGGCCCGGGTCGATATGGGCGGGGTCACGCGGGTGATCAACATGGCCCTGCTCGATGAGCCGCTCGGTCCTGGCGACTGGGTCCTTGTGCACATGGGCTTCGCCCTCCAGCCGATGACGGCGGCCGAAGCCCAGGACGCGCTCGACGCGCTCGGCGCCGAACGCGACGCCGAAGACCGGGAAGCCGAAGACCGGGAAGCCGCAGGCTGGCTGGCCGAGGACCAGGAGATCGTCAGGGAGATCCGATGACCGGGCCCAGCGGGTCGGCGGACCCGGCGCGCCACGACGGTCCGCTGATGTTCGTCAGGTACGCGTACCCGCCGAACTCGCTCGGTTACTGCGGCCCGGACGACTTCACCGCCTTCCGGGAGTACGCGGTGGCCGGCGTGGTCGACCGGGGGCTGGTCCAGCTGGCCCAGGCGTTCGCCGGAGCCTGGCCGTACCTGGAGCTGATCGCGGCCGGGTGCGGCATCAAGGACCCGCTGGACCGCCGCGTGGTCGAGGCCTACTGGGTGGGCAACGACCTGCTCGACCAGATTCCCGTCACCGAGATCGGCAACTCGATGGCGGACAGGTTCCGGTCCAGGGTCGGCAACAAGTTCCAGTTCCTGACCGAGGGCGTGCTCGCCGGCGGGGTACCGCATCACAGCTTTCACGTCTTCGGCGTCTACCCGTGGGTGGGCCTGCTTGGCGACGACCGCAAGGCCAAGCACGCCCTGATGGTGCTGGACCGGTGCCGGATCCGGTGGGGCCGGGTCATCGCCACCCACGGCGACCAGGCGACGGTCGAGTTCCGGCCGCTGGTCTGGGACGGGCGGCTGCTGACCCTGGGCGAGCCCAGGCAGGAGGCGGCCAAGCTGACCCTGGACGTCGCGCTGCACTGGGACTGGATCTGCGACCGGCTCACCCCGCGCCAGCTCCGCTCACTGCGCGGCTTCACCCAGCGGCACCTGGACATGGTCAACCACCGGGTCGAGCACTCCGGCCCGCTCGCCGTCCTCGGCTGACGACACCGCTGTGGTCCAGCATCGGCTGCCCGGCCTGCAGGACCACCCGATCCCCTAGCGAGCCACTTCGGGCGCTAGTGCCTTTGCCAGTAACATCTGCCCCGCTTCCAGCCGCCGTCGGCGCCGAGCCCAACCACGACGATGGACCATAGGTGTTGCCGGAACAACAACGATGGACCATCGTCGTGGTTGGCGAGCGGGAGCCAGGCCGCACAGGCGTGCAGGATGGGGCGGGCGGGGTTCGCGGACGGCGGTCAGCCGTCGGGCCGGGGAGGAAGAACGGTGACTCAGACCATCCGAAGGGACTATCGTTCCGGCTGCGCCGCGGCGGCCTGGGTCTCGGCTCGCGCGGCCAGGGCGTGAAGCTCGTCCGTGATGGACGGCCACAGGACGCGGGGCAGCTATCACACCAGAAACTGCAGGCAAAACGCGGCCGGAAGCGCCGCGACCTGTTCGTGAGTGGGGCGCTGAGCAGCATCAGGTGCAAGGGCCCCGCGATCAGGCCCCGCGATCAGGCCCCGCGATCAGGCCCCGCGATCAGGCCCCGTGATCAGGCGGGGGTGACGACGAGCTGGCGCAGGTACAGGTCGCGGAAGGTCACCGGGCCGCGCGGGCCGGGGACCGCGTCGATGTTGATGCCCGTCTCGGGCACAGAAAACAGCTTGAACCCGTCGAGCAGCCGGGTGCTTGCGTTCCAGAACGCGCCGGTGCCCGCGTACGCGGCCAGGAACTCCGCCGCCGCCGCCTGGTCCGCGGTCACGATCGCCGCGGCCAGCCCCGACGTCTCGGTGTTCGCGCACAGCGCGGCGGCCCGCGGCCCGTCGGCGGGCGCGAGCGTCACGGTCGGCTCGTGGCCCGGGTCCAGCGCCCACTCGTGACCGAGCGGATGGGTGTGCGGTGGCAGCGAGACGGCGATGCCGAGCTTGTCCAGCCGGGCGGTGATGGCCGGCACCAGCTCGGCCCACCGGCTGGGGTGCACAAGCAGCAGGTTGAGCCGGTTGCAGACGCCGAGCCGGTCCAGGCTGGCCGACACCAGCTGTTCGGCCAGCGCCCGGTCGGCGGCCGCGTCCAGGTACATGACCGCGCCGCCGTCGGCGTGGGCCATGGTCCGCACCCCGTGCCTGGCCGCCTCGGCGGCCAGCGCCCTGGTGCTGTCCCCGCTGCCGCGCAGGATCACAAGCGGGATCAGGCCGGGCTGGCTGACCAGCGCCCGGGCCGAATCCTGGCCGGGCGCTCGGACCAGCTGGATCATGGCCGGGTCGAGTCCGCAGGCGGCCAGCGCGGGCGCGATGACCTCATCGGCCAGCGCGATAGCCGAACGGATCGCGGCCGAGCCCGTCCGCAGCACCCCGGCGTTGCGGGACTTGACGAACTGGGACGCGATGTCCACCACCACGTTCGGCCGGGCCTCGAAGTTGGCGCCGATCACGCCGACCGGCCGCCGTCGTTCGGTCAGCCGCAGGCCGTCAGGCAGTTCCCTGATCGTCCGCTGCGACGGCTCGGCCGGCACCCCGGCCAGCGCGCGCAGCTGCCCGGCGATGGCCTCGATCCGCGCCTGGTCCAGCCGCAACCGGTCGAGCAGCGCATCCCTGATGCCGTCGGCCTGGGCCGCCGCGACGTCGTCGGCGTTGGCCGCGAGCACCGGCCCGGCCGAGGCGGCCAGCCGGTCCGCCATCGCCCGCAGCGCGTCGTCCAGCGTCCCGTCCGGCACGCTGGCCAGGTCCGCGACCGTCTCGCGGGCGGCCCGCGCGGCCGCCTCCACCGCCTTGAGCGCGTCGGCAGTCATCGCTTAGTCCCCTACCTCGGTGGTTCGTCTTGACTCCAGGCTACGCAGCGGCGGGGCCTCAAGCCCGCAGGACGACTCACGCCGCGGCCCGGAACCCGAAGACCCAGGAGAACCCGCAGACCCGGCAGAACCGACGGTCCGGGCCGGATTGCGGATGGTGAGCGCGGCCAGCAGGCCGCCGGCCGCGCAGAACACGGCGGCTATCATCGCGGCCACCTTGAAGCCGTGGGCGAGCGCGGCCGGGTGCAGGTAGCTGTCGCCGGTGATGCCGGCCAGCGCGGGCAGCACCGCCACCGCGATCAGCCCGGCCGCCCTGGCCACGTCGTTGTTGACCGCCGAGGCGACGCCCGCGTGGTCGGCCGGGGCGGCGGCCAGCGCGGTCGCGGTCAGCGGCGCCACGTTGATCGCCACCCCCAGCCCGAACACCACCACCGCGGGCAGCACCGAGGTCAGGTAATCGCCCGAGCCGCCGATCCGGGTGAACAGCAGCAGCGACCCGGCCAGCACCAGCGGCCCGGCCGACATCTGCAGCCGCGGCCCGATCCGGGCCGCCAGCGCGCCGGAACGCGCGGACAGCACCAGCATGATCACGGTCACCGGCAGCAGCGAGGTGCCCGCCTCGATCGGTGAGTAGCCCCTGGTCACCTGGAGCACGGTGGGGACAAGGAACAGCACCCCGCCAAGCGCGGCGTAGACCACGAACGTCACCGCGTTGGCCGCGGAGAACTGCCGGGACGCGAACACCCCAAGCGGCAGCATCGGCTCCGCCTCCCTCGCCTCCACCAGGACGAACAGGCCGCCAAGCAGCACCCCCACGGCCAGCGGGACCAGCACCTGGACCGAGCCCCACCCGTCCGCCGACGCCGCGATCAGCCCGTAGGTGATCCCGGCCAGCGCGCCGCTGATGCAGACCGCCCCCTTGACGTCGAGCCGGGGCACCGGCCCGGGCGACTTGGTCTCCGGCACGTGCCGGGCCGCGATGACGATCACCAGCACCGCCAGCGGCAGGTTGATGAAGAACACCAGCCGCCACGACACCGCGCCGATCAGCCAGCCGCCCAGGAACGGGCCGATCGCGGTGGCCACCCCGCCGAGCCCGGACCACGCGCCGATCGCGGCCGACCGGTCATCCCGCGCGAACGACGCCTGCAAGATGGCCAGGCTGCCGGGGGTCAGCAGCGCCCCGCCCACGCCCTGCAGGGCGCGCGCCGCGATCAGCATCGGAGCGTTCAGCGCCAGCCCGCACAGCAGCGAGGCGACCGCGAACCACACCGTGCCGATCACGAACATCTTCCGCCGGCCGTAGCTGTCCCCCAGCGTCCCGCCGAGCAGCAGCAGCCCGGCCAGGGTCAGCGTGTAGGCGTCCACCACCCACTGCACGCTGGCCACGCCGGCATCGAAATTCCGCCCGATGGCCGGCAGCGCGATGCCGACCACGGTGGCGTCCAGCGCGGCCATGCCCGAACCGAGCACGGTGGCGGTCACCACCCACCGGCCCGCCGCGGTCGACAGCCGCAGCCCGTCCGACGGCACCGTCACGCTCACCACCTTTCCGGCCGGGACGCACCACGGTCCGTTCGGATCATAGAATTATTCCGAACGGACCGTGGTATCAGCCCCGCCAGTCCGGCCCGGGACCGCCCGGGTGGCCAGCACGGAACCGCCGAGGATCGCCGCGAAGGACACGCCGATCGCCGCGGTCAGGTGCTCGCCCAGGACGCCGACGCCGAGGGCCACCGCCACGGCGGGGTTGACGTAGGTGATGACGGTGGCGCGGGCCGGGCCGACCTCGGCGATCAGCCGGAAGAAGACCAGGAACGCGGCCGCGGTGCAGATCACGCCGAGCCCGGCCAGCGCCCCGAGCACCTGGACCGACGGCAGCGTCCGCGGCCAGGTCAGCGCGGCGAACGGCGCGTACACCACGGCGGCCGCGGACAGGCAGGCGGCGTTGACCGCGACCGGCGGCAGGGCGGCCAGCTTGCGGTTGGCGATCAGCGGGCCGGTCGCGTACCCGAGCGCGGTCAGCAGCACCTCGGCCACCGACAGCGCGTCGCCGCGGCCCGCGCCCGGTCCCGCCAGCAGGGCCACCCCGGCCAGCCCGATGGCCAGCCCGGTCCAGCGCAGGGGGGTGAGCCGGTCGCCGCCCCGGGTGGCCAGCGCCAGCAGCGCGCTGATGATCGGCACCGCCGCGATCAGCAGGCCGCTGGTGGAGCTGGGCAGCCGGCGCTCGGCCGTGGACAGCAGCGCGAACGGCCCGACGATCTCGACCGCGGTGAACGCGGCCAGCCACCGCAGGTGGCCCTTCAGCGCGCCGGCCTGACCGCCGCGCAGGGCCGCGGGCCACAGCAGCAGCGCGCCGAGCGCCACCCGGGTGAAAACAAGCACCGGCACCGAGACGCCACCGTCGGCCACCTTGATGAGCAGGTACGGGATGCCCCAGATCACGCTCATCGCGGCAAACAGCAGCCACCCGCGCCTGCTCAACCCCACGCTCCCGTCGATCCGGCCGGGCCGCCGGCGGCCCGGCCTTCAGCGTAAGTGAGCCGCTAGGCCGCTACACCTCCAGGCCGTTCTCCGGTCGGTGGGTCCCGCCGCCAGGCCGGGGAAGATCGCCTCGGGCGCCGGGGCTGACCTGGGGCGGCCGCGGCCGCCCGGGCCACACCGGGTGGTGCCGGTGACAATGATGGGACCGACGCCGGTCATGGTCGGCGCGGTGAGGATAGCGGGCGGCGGCTGGTCCGTGACCCGCGGCGGAGGCAGCACCCGGAGCGAGGCCGTGGACAGCATCAGGAAGACGACCGCCCCGGCCGATACCACCATGACCGGCACGGTGCTTCCGGCCGGATGGGAACGGACGACCGCCCAGGCCCGGGCCACGCCGGTCCCGACCCGGTCCGCGCACAGCGCGAGGACCAGCTGGACGGCCGGCAGCCGGGGGCTGTGACCCGTCCGGGCGGACAGCCGCAGCCTGCGCAGCGCCGACCGGCGCTGCGCCGTGGTCAGCCCGCAGAGCAGGTAGACGGTGGTGCCGCGGCCCTGGCATTCGGCCGCCGCATGTAATCCAGGGGACAGTTCGTTCTGATCGCGATAACGGATCTTAATCATGGCTCAGCCAACTCATGTGCACTACCTAAGAAAGGTACGGAAACGGCAAGTGCACGCCCCCCCACTGAGGCGTTACGTTTCCGTATTATAGCTCAGCGGAATGCCGTGTTCACGCTAAACAACGTCGGTTATCCGTCACTGCGACCATACGGCCGCCCAAATCGGGGCAAACCGGCGACGTGACGTGCGCGCGGCGGCCGGTTAGGCTGCCAGGGTGATATCCGCCCAGGCTGCGGCCGCCGCCGACGCGAAGACGAGCGGCCCGGACGGGTTCGGCGGGTTCGCCACCGGCTGGGCGCTGCTCATCTCGGTGGCCGGCGGCCTGGCCACCTACGCCGCCTTCCCCCCGGTCGGCGTCTGGCCGCTGGCGGCGGCCGGGCCAGCCCTGTTCGTGCTCGCGCTGACCGGGCGGAGCGTGCGGGCGGCGGGCGGGTGCGGCCTGGCGTTCGGCTTGGCCATGTTCATGCCGCTGCTGTCCTGGCTGGTCAACGAGGCTTGGTACGCCTGGTTCGCGCTCGCGGTGGCGGAGGGGGTGTTCTGCGTCGCGCTCGCCGTCGGCCAGCGGCTGCTGCTGGGCCGGCCGGGCTGGCCGGCCGCGGTCGCGGGCTGGTGGGTGAGCGTCGAAGGGGTCAGGGACCGCTGGCCCTTCCCCTTCCCCTGGGGCCGGCTCGCGATGAGCCAGTCCGCCGCGCCCGACGTCCGCTGGGTCGCCCTCGGCGGGGCGCCGTTCCTCAGCTTCCTGGTCGCGCTGACCGGCGCCATGATCGCCCGGGCGGCGCTCAGCGTTCTGGCCGGCGGTGTCCCGCGCGGCCGGGCCGCGGGGGCCTGGCGGGCCGCGGGCCCCTGGCGGGCGCTGCTGGCGGCGGGGGTGACGGCCGGGCTTGTGCTGGCCGGCGGGCTGCTGCCGGTCGACCCGACCGGAGGCGCGCCGACCACCGACGTGGCCGCGATCCAGGGTGACGTGCCGCGGGCCAGGAACCTGCCGCAGCAGCTGAACGACAGCGAGGTCACGCAGAACCACGCTCAGGCCACCCTGAACCTGGCCGCGCGGGTCAGGGCCGGCCAGGCGGCCGCGCCGGCCGTGGTGATCTGGCCGGAGAACTCCACCGACCTCGACCCGACCGAATACCCCTTTATCCACGATGAGATCGCCGCGGCGGTGGCCGCCATCGGCCGGCCGGTCCTGGTCGGCGAGCTGCTGCAGAACCCGTTGCGCAACGTCGGCCAGCTCTGGCTGCCCGGCCGCGGCCCGACCACGCTCTACGTCAAGCGCCAGCTCGTGCCGTTCGGGGAGTACATACCGTTCCGCGGCCTGATCTCCAGCTTCAGCTCGCTCCCGGCGCTGCAGCCGGTGAACTTCACGCCCGGCCGGTCGGCCGTGGTGTTCGATGTCGGGCCGATCAGGCTCGGCGACGTGATCTGCTACGAGGTCGGCTTTGACAACCTGGTGCGCTCCGAGGTCACGGCCGGGGCGAACCTGCTCGCCGTGCAGTCCAACGACGCGGACTTCGAGATCGACGGGCAGCTGGGCGAGACCCAGCAGCAGACGGCCATGGCCAGGATCCGGGCCGTGGAGAGCGACCGCGCGGTGGTGTACGCCTCGACCACGGGCGAAAGCACGATCATCGGGCCGGACGGCGGGGTGATCGCGCAGGCCGGCATCTGGCGGCAGGCCATCCTCGACGCGCGGGTTCCGCTGGTCAGCTACCGGACGCTGGCGGACAGGGTGGGCAGCGGGCCGGAGTTCCTGATCATCTTCCTGACCATGCTCGCGCTAGCCTGGGCGGTGCTGGCGGCGACGGTGCGGCGTCCCCGCCGCGGGGCGCACCCGGACGATATAGCCTAAAGGACAGCAACCTCCTTGACGTCTGCGGCGTCTACTTCGGGCGAGGTCGGTATCAGCCAGTGGAAGGGTCCACCGTGCGGGGCACAGTCCGCGGGTCAGCCAGGCGGGGCCAACGGGTCCGGAGGGTCCGGGCAGTCCGGCGGGTCCGGGGGGTCCGGCCGGTCGGGGAGGTCCGTCCGGTGGCCGCCATCGCGGCCGCCGCCGTCATCGGCTTGCTCGCCGCCGGGTGCGGCGGGCACGCCCAGCCGGCCAGCACCGGCCCAGCCAAGGCCCAGGCGTCCGCATCCGCGGCCGCGCGGGCCGCGAAGCTCGCGGCGGATCTGAAGATCACCCCGTCGAACGGCAGCCACGACGCCGATCCCTCGCAGGGCATCAGCGTCACCGCGGTCCAGGGCAAGCTGACCGGGGTCACCGTCAAGTCCACCGGCGACCCCGTCTCCGGCCGCCTGACCGGCGGCGGCCAAGCCTGGCACAGCACCTGGACGCTGGACGCCGCGCGGAGCTACACGGTCACCGCGACCGGCATCGTCGGCGGCCACCAGGTCAGCACGACAAGCACGTTCCGCACCCTGTCCCCGGCGCAGACCTTCTCCACCGAGATCTACGAGGGCAGCGGCCAGACCTACGGGGTCGGCATGCCGATCATGCTGATCTTCAGCCAGCCGATCACCAACCGGGCCGCGGTCGAGCGGTCCCTGGAGCTGACCACCTCCAAGCCGGTGACCGGCGCCTGGTACTGGGACGGCGACGAGCACCTGAACTTCCGGCCGCGGGACTACTGGCCGGCCAACACCACGGTCAGCTTTGACGGCCACCTGAACGGAGTCCAGGGCGCCAAAGGCGTCTACGGCGCCGCCGACTTGACCCAGTCCTTCACCATCGGCCGGTCGCTGATCGCGGTGGCCAGCACGACCTCGCACCTCACCCAGATCTACCTCAACGGCAAGCGCATCTACCAGTGGCCGATCAGCACCGGCCGGGCCAGCCTGCCCACCCCCGACGGCACCTACGTGAGCGTGGAGAAGGCCAACCCGGTCCGGATGATCGGCGGCGGCGCGCCCGGCAGCGCCGGATACTACGACGAGCTGGTCAACTACGCCGTCCGGTTCACCTTCAGCGGTGACTACTACCACTCCGCTCCCTGGTCGGTGATCGACCAGGGCACCACCAACGTCAGTCACGGCTGCGTGAACCTGCCGCCGGCCGACGCGGCGACGTACTACAACATGTCCATCCCCGGTGATCCCATCACCGTCACCAACAGCACGGCCGCGGGCCGCTGGGACGACGGCTGGACCGAGTGGTTCCTGCCCTGGTCCCAGTACCTGCACGGCAGCGCGCTCGGCCAGGCGGTCCAGGCCGGCCCGCAGGGCAGCACGTTCGTCAGCCCCGCCGCGCTGCCCGCCGACACCGCCACCGCCCCGCTGCAGACCTCGGCCGCGGGCAACTACTACTCAGGCGCGGCCGGCCTGTCGTAGTTTCCTGCCCGCGGACGCACCGTGGCCCCGGGAGGATCTCCCGGGGCCACGGTGTCGCGGACTAGTCAGCGGGCCTGACTGGGGTTGTGCGTGCTACATCGGGTGCGTCACTCGCCCGACGGGTCCATCAGCAGGTGCGAATCACGGCCCACGTGCTCGGCCCCGCTCGGCAGCTTGAAGAACACAAGCCCGCCGCTGGCCGGAGTGGTGCCGGTCCCGGCCCCGCCGCCTGCCCCGCCGCCGGCAGCGCCGGCGCCGAAGGTGTTGGACGCCGTCTGCGGGGTGGTGTTGAAGGTGGCCGACGTGGCCGCGCCTGCGCCGTCGAGGACGACCGTCACCGGGTTGGTGAGACCGAAGTTCTGGCAGTTCAGGTTGGTGAAGGACATGTTGAGCCGGTTGGCCATGAAGGTGAACAGGTCCTCGCCCACCGTCGGGACAGGTGAGGAGTCGGTGTTGAGCGCAGCCTCGTTAGCCGCCAGGAACGGGGCCTGGATGTTGACCAGGTTCTGGCAGTAGTTCGCCGGGCTGTCGTACTGGTTGTTCTCCGCGTCGATCGGCGCCTGCCCGACCTCGGCCCGGTACAGGTTGGTCTTGGCCGGGTCCAGCTGGCCCGTGGTGTCCAGCGTCATCTCGTCGCTCTCCGGCACCAGCGCGGCGACCCGCGGCTGGTTCCTGGCGGCCAGCAGCTCGTCGAGGGCCTGCGAGGTGGCCATCGTCCCGTTGTTCCCCAGGTCGGGCGCCATGAAGGGGGTGCAGCCCAGGGTCGGGTCGAGGAAATCGTCGATCAGCGCGTTGTCGCTCCCGTTGACCAGCTTCTGCGCGCCCGCCATGTCGGCCGCGTTGGCCGTGGTGTCCTGCGCGGTCTGGCCGGTGGCCGGGTTCAGCAGGTAAATGGAGGTCACGTTGTCGCTCTGGTCCTGGTCGACCATGTCGAAGTTGCGCACGGTCGGGCAGGTGCTGCCCGTCCCGATCGCGCCCGCCGTCGGCACCATCTTCGCCGAGGTCCCGGCCGAAGGAACGAACAGCCGTCCCTCGCGCTCCAGCTGGAACGCCGTGCGGAAGAAGTTGATGCCGTTGCAGAACGACACCTGGCCGAAGGCCGATCCGTTCAGGCCGTCGACGCAGTTACCTTCTTGCAGCGCACCGGGCGTCGCGCCGACCTGGTACAGGAACGTGCCGTTGAACCCGAAGTCGACGGTGACCACCGCGTCCCGCGGCAGCTTCGGCACCTTGGGCGCGGCGGCGGGCTTGGTCCCGGCCGTGATCACCAGGGGGTTATAGACCGACAGCGCGCCGGTGCGCGGGTTCAAGATGGTGGCCTGGACGAAGGCGCCCAGGTTGACCGAGTTGGTCATCTCGCAGCCGGACGCCTGCGGCGTGGTGCCGGCCGGGCCGGTGAGCTGGTAAGGCGTGGCCAGGCCGCGTGCGCTGAGCGGGTCCGCCGGGACAATGATGTCGCAGTTGGCATTGACCGCCGATGAGGTGTCGCCTTGCGCGGCGGCCGCGGCCGACTGGTGAATCTTGGTCGTGTTACCTCCTCCCGAGACCGCGATGACGATCCCGAGAGTCAGGCCCAACGCCATCGGGATGGCGAGGGGGACCGCAATACGCGCCGCACGATATTTACCTCCGCGCCGGCGCCATGCGGACCGATGCCCGCTGAGCATTCAATCCACCTCCGTAAGGGTGTCCGCTGTGACGCTCCCGGGGGATCACGCTAGCCCTGTGAGGTGTACCAGATCGGTGAATTCCGAAGATATGCGTTTCGTAAGGTTTTTCCTCAGGTCACCGCGCGGACCGCGCAGCAAACCTCTGAAATTCCTTGCCAAGTTCTTACGTAGCAGGTGAGAGGCCACTGCGGTGGACCGAGATTGCTTCGTGATAGGCGGGTCCGGCCTTAACGGGCGAGGGGGCCCCGGGGTTTCCCGGGACCCCCTCGCGCCATGGAACGTGGATCGGGCCGGCTGGCTCGCCGGGGCCGCCAGCTACATACGGGACGGGTTGTCGTACCTGTACCCCACCCGGTGGTGCCGGGTCGGCGGGCCGCCGGTGCCGCCACCGGGACCGCCGGTGCCGACGGTCGCGCTGGGGGACGGGGTCGGGGTCGCCGCGGCCGGCGGCTTCGCCGTCTGCTGCCCGGCGTTGTAGGCGACCGCGGTGGCCACCTGGTTGCCGTCCAGCGTGACGTTCACCGGGTTGGCCAGGCCGAAGTTGGCGCAGCCGAGGTTGACGAACGACATGCTGAGCCGGTTGCCCATGAACGTGGCCAGGTTGCTGCCGACGGCCGCGACCGGGGTGCCGACATTCAGCTCCGCCGCCATGTCGAGCTGATTGCGGGCCGGCTGGATGTTCACCAGGTTCTGGCAGTAATCCATCGCGACCTGCGTCGGGTTGACGTTGCGGGCCAGCAGCGGCTGGTCGACCAGCGACCGGTAGACGTTCGTCTTGGCCACGCTGAACGCGCCGGCCACCAGGGTCATCTCGTCGTTCGGCGGGGTCACGGCGATGGCGCCCTGCTGGTTGGCGGCGGCGCTCAGCTCGTTCAGCGCCTGCGAACCCGAGGTAGCGGTCGGGTCGGTCAAGTCGGGTGCGGTGAACGGGGTGCACCCGGTGGCCGGATCGAGGAAGGCGGCGAGCAGCTTGTCGTCGCTGCCGTTGACCAAGGTGGTGGCCCCGGGGTTCGCCGTCGCGTTAGCCGTGGTGTTCTGCGCGGTCTGGCCGTTGCCGTTGATCAGGTACGAGGTGATCACGTTGTCGCTCTGGTCCTGGTCGACCACCGCGAAGCTACGGGTGGTCAGGCAGGGCTGGCCGTCGGTTGAGGTGCCGGCCGGCGGGACCGTCAGCACCCCGCGCGCGATCTCGGCGTTGGCCAGGTTATAGAAGCCGACGGCGTTGCACGCCGACACCTGGCCGATGACGGACTGGCCGAGCGCGTCGACGCAGCGGCCCTGGCGGGCGCCCCGGCCCTGCAGCACCAGGTTGGTGCCGTTAAAGCCGACATCGACGATCACCTGGGAACCCGCCGCGATCGTCGGTGCCGCCGGGGTGGCGGCCGGGGTGGTGCCCGCCGTGATGACCAGCGGGTTGTACACCTGCAGCTGACCGTTCGGGGCCAGGATGGTGGCCTCGACGAACGCGCCCTCGGTGGCCGCGTTGGCCATCGAGCAGCCGTCGCCGAGCTGCCAGGGCGTGGCGAGCCCGGCCGCGGTCAGCGGGCGGGCGGGCACGGTCAGGGTGCAGTTCATCGACGCCGCCGCCTGCGCCGCCGTCTGGTTCAGGCTGATCGCGTTGCCCGCCCCGTCGACCGGGGTCGTGGCCAGGTCACCGAGGGCGGACCTGGACACCTGGCCGCCGGCGAAGCTGGCGGCCGGCGGCACCGTCGCGGCCGTCGACGCCGAAGGCGCCGCCGAGGCCGACGCGGAAGCGCTGCCGGACGGGCTGGCCGCGGCGCCCAGAGCCGACTGCTGGATCTTCGCTGCGTTGCCGCCCGAGACCGCGATGACGATCCCGAGGGTCAATCCCAACGCCATCGGGATGGCGAGGGGGACCGCAATACGCGCTGCGCGACTTTTACCACCGCGACGGCGCCATGCGGACCGATGCCCGTTGAGCATTAAATCCACCTCCATGGATGTCCGCTGTGACGCTCCCCGCTGGATCACGCTAGACCCGGCCCGTGGGCGAGATTGTGCAATCTGGCAGATTCACCTTTTGTCCGTTTTGTTAGCCTGGGCAACGCTGGAACCTGAGTAATTCATTGCTAAGCCATTACGCCGCAGGTGACGGCGGCTTAAGCCGGCCGAGATCACCTCGTGATAGGCAGCCGGACGCGGCGAGCCCGGCGATCGGACCCGTTTTAGTAACAGATAGTAGTTATTACGGGTCTTACCGTGATCGGGAGATATTGCGGGAAGGTTACGGGCCGAGACTTCCAGGACCGGCATGGCAGGTCACAGCGGCATCGGCTGGCCCGCGGGCCGGAAACCGGACGCGGCCGGGCGGAAAGGGAACGGTTCGTCATGGGCGGGCGGCTGAGCCCGGCCCGCGCCCGCAGGCCACCACGGGCGCCGGATTCCAAGATCAAATACGCGGCCGGCCCGGCCGGATGGTGGACCCGCCCGAGCCCGGCGGCCAGGACATTATTAATGCCTATCCGTGGCGGCCGCCAATGGCCCGGGAAATGTTTTTCAGCCACTTTATCAATTCCGGTCAATCGCACCGTGAGGGCGGCGCGGGCCGGCCTTCAAAGAGGGTTCGCCCGGGCTTTTACTCCGCTCATCTCTAACCGTCAGGCACGGCCAGGCTGGTGACCCCGCTGCGGCACCGTTATGGTCCGGCCGCCGCGGTCCCTCAGCTCAGCCGCCTGGACCGCGGCGGCGGCTGCGGGCCAGGTCGGGCGGGTCCGGCTTGCCCCACCTGTCCCACAGGCAAGTAAACTAACATTTTCTGGCCAATCTCCGATCGTCATGCATTCGTGCGACTACAGGGAGCTACGCCGGCTCATTTGTGTCGTCGGCCCCGGCCAGCGAGACAAATCAGCCGGAATCGGCAACCTTTTCCCGCGCCAACGCGTCTGTCTGTTGGAGGAGTTGCCAGCGGGGGCTTGCTTGGCCGGCAAGTTGCGGCCTCTACTGGTATCAAACGCTGAATTACGTCGAGGGGACGGCGCTGTGTCGCGATCCGGATGGTTCCGCAGACAGCAACCATTGCTGGCCACGAGCGAAACTTCATCCTCCGCCGCCCCGGCCAAGAAGAAGAAGAAGCGCGCGGCGGCCCTGACCGCCTGCGGCGCCGCGCTCGTCTTCGGTACCGGCATCGTCATCGCGGCGTTCGCGGCGCCGGGCGGCCACGCGTCCGCCGCGGCGTCCACCAACCGCACGACCACGTCCAACCGGGTGGTCCCGGCCCGGTCGCAGAGGCCGGCCACGGCGCTGCGGCTGGTCTCCATCACCCCGGCCGGCGGCGCCAAGGGCGTCAACGGCACCGGCCCGATCCGGGTGCAGTTCTCCGCCCCGCTCGCCGCCGGCTCCCCGATGCCGGCCCTCTCGCCTAAGATCGCCGGCACCTGGACGGTCCGGGGCGACGCGGCGGTCTTCACCCCCGCGGTGGGATACGTCGAGGACACGAAGGTCACGGTGACCATCCCCAGCGGTCCGTCCGGCGTCAAGTCGGCCGCCGGGGTCAGCGCGGGCGCAGGCGGCACCCTGAGCGCCGCGGTGAGCAAGAGCCGTTTCACCACGGGTTCGTTCGGACATCTTGGTCTGCAGCAACTGCTCGCTCAGCTCGGCTACCTGCCGATGACCTGGACCGCAACATCCCCGGCCGGCACCGGCCTGGGCAACGCCAAGGCCGCGCTGGCCGCCGCCTACAGCCCGCCGGCCGGGACCTTCAGCTGGCAGGGCAGTTACCCCTGGAACCTCACCAGCCAGTGGAAACCGGGCTCAGGCAACGTCCTCGAGCAAGGAGCCGTCCGGGCGTTCGAGTCGGTGCACGGCCTGACCATGGACGGGACCGCGGGACCGTCGGTCTGGTCGTCGCTGCTGACCGCCGCGGCCAAGAAGCAGCTCAACCCGAACGGCTACACCTACGGGCTGGCCAGCCAGAACTACCCCGAGAACCTGAAGATCTGGCACGACGGCCGCCTGGTGTTCACCAGCGCGTCGAACACCGGCATCCCGGCCTCCCCCACCGCGGACGGCACCTTCCCCGTGTACCTGCGGTACTACTACCAGATCATGAAGGGCACCAATCCGGACGGCAGCAAGTACGCCGACCCGGTCTACTACGTCGCCTACTTCAACGGCGGCGACGCCGTCCACTACTTCCCCCGCTACAGCTACGGCTTCTACCAGAGCCTGGGCTGCGTCGAGCTGCCCTGGGACTCCGCCAAGACGGCGTGGCCCTACCTGACCTACGGCAGCCTCGTCACCGTCACCGGCCCGGTGGCCTAGCGGCGGCGTCCGGTTCCCGCGGAACGCAACGCGGGGCGGTCCATGGGCATGGACCGCCCCGCATTGCCGTGTCGTGACGTGTTACAGCGGGTGCACTTCTTCCGCCTGCGGGCCCTTCGGGCCGCGCCCAGCGGTGTACTCGACCCGCTGGTTCTCCTGGAGGGTACGGAAGCCGTCAATCTTGATGGTGGAGTGGTGGACGAAGACGTCAGCCGAACCGTCGTCCGGGGCGATGAAGCCATAGCCCTTGTCCGAGTTGAACCACTTCACGGTGCCCTGAGGCATGTACTTCTCCTACTGTGACGATTTCGGGAACCACGGTCGTGTGCCCCGGGTTGCTGCGACCACTGCCATGCGGACTGCCCTGGCGGGCCGGGCGTTCGGAATGCAGACGCCCGCGGTCAGAATTTCGCAAGCGCTGTGACACGACACGAACTTCGTGCAACCAGAAACTATTTAACCACTCACGGCTACTGGCGTGTTCCTAACCGGGGGAATGCCTTCACCGAACCATCCCGGCCACCTGCGCGGCGCCGTCCCGCAGGTTGCTGAGGCAGGTCGCGAAGGCCGAGCCCGGCGTGGCGGCCGCGATGCGATCGGCTTCGCGTACCGTGTCCACATCGGTGAGTTCGGGCAGCTGCCTGATCCGCAGTCCCGCCCGCTCCAGCCGGGCGAGCTGCCGTAGGCCCGTGTCCGGCTGCGACATCGGCACGCCGAGCACCAGGTCGGGATCGATCTTACGCAGCCCGAGCAGCCAGAAGCCGCCGTCCTCGGCCATCCCGAAGGTGGCATCGGCGGTATCGGACACCAGCGGCTCGGCCGCCGCGGCCAGCAGCGCGGGCGTCACCTGCGGGGTGTCCATCCCGATCAGCACCAGGGGCACGGCCAGCGACCCCTGCGCGTCGGTCAGCGCCCAGGCGATGCGCTCGTCGAGCCCCGCGCCGCGCTGGCCGATAACGTCGAAGCCGGGCGGCAGCCAGCGGCCGGGCGTGCCGTCGAGGGCGAGCACCCGGCGGGCGACCGAGACCTCCGCCACCGCCGCCAGGGTGTCGGCCAGCGACGCCTCCGCCAGAGCGGCGGCTTGCGCGGGCGTGAACGGCGGGGTGAGCCTGGTCTTGACCCGGCCGGGCACGGGCTCCTTCGCGATCACCACGATCTGCGCCGCCAGCACGCGGTCAAGCACGGGCCGGCCGGACCGCGCAGGCACGCGGACCGCTCCGGCCGCGCTGGCCCGCCGGTGCCGCCCCGCGTACACGCTCCCGGTCACCGCGCTCCCGGTCATGAGGCGGCCTGCACCTGCACCTGCACGGGCGCCTGCACGGGCGCCTGCACGGGCGCCTGCACCGGAGTCGCGGGGGCGGCCGGGGATGCGATCGTGGCGAGCACCCGGCGCATGTCCCTGACCGTCCGCACCGTACCGCCGAGCGTGCCGGTGACCTTGGACTTCCCGGTCCGCGGGTAATACGGCACGTCGGTTTCCCCGATCCGCCAGCCCGCCTCAGCCGCCCGCACCACCATCTCGAGCGGGTAGCCGAACCTCCGGTCGGACATCGCCAGGGCCAGCAGCGGCTCGCGCCGGGCGGCCCGCATCGGACCGAGATCCCGCACCGGGACGCCGACCCGGCGGCGCAACTCGGCCGCCAGCACCCGGTTGCCGATCCTGGCGTGCAGCGGCCAGGCGCCCTTGCCCCGGACCGAGCGCCGCCCCATCATGAGATCGGCCTGGCCCGCCAGCACCGGGTCCGCCACCGCCGGCAGGTCACCGGGGTCGAACGAGGCGTCGGCGTCCATGACGCACACCACCTCGCTGGTCGCGGCGAGCAGGCCCGCGTGGCAGGCGGCACCGAAGCCGCGCTGCGGGACGGGCACGACCCGCGCCCCGTAACTCGCCGCGATCGCGGCCGAGTCATCGACGGAGCCGTTGTCCGCGACGATGGCCCGGTACCCCGGCGGCATCCGGGACAGGACCCAGGGCAGTGCGCCTGCCTCGTTGAGGCACGGCAGGACAACATCTATTTCCATGGCGCCCGACAGTACTTGCGCGACAGGTACTACCGGGCCGTAAACACGCTGATCGGGCCTTACGAACCTGTGACGGCGACACCCGCGGCCGTTCGCCGTGGTTGGCTAAGCGCATGCGCGTACTCGTGACCGGCGCGGCCGGCTTTATCGGATCCCATATCGCGGAGGCCCTGCGGGCCGCGGGCCATGACGTGCGCGGCCTGGATTCCCTCACGCCCGCCGTGCACAATGGCAGGCCAGAGCACATCACCGGCGAGCTCGTCGTCGGCGACGTGCGTGACCCGGCGGTGGTGAACGAGGCGCTGGCCGGGATGGACGCGGTGTGC
The DNA here is from genome assembly GCA_050013055.1 of Streptosporangiaceae bacterium. Classification (GTDB taxonomy): domain Bacteria; phylum Actinomycetota; class Actinomycetes; order Streptosporangiales; family Streptosporangiaceae; genus Palsa-504. Next base: position 7,107 of record JBEKGC010000042.1, on the reverse strand, counting down.
CACCAGGCCGCCATGGTCGGTCTCGGCGTGGACCTGTCCGACCTGCCCGTCTACGCGGACGTCAACGTGACAGGCAGCGCGGTGCTGCTCGAGGCGATGGGCCGCCACGGCATATCGCGGCTCGTCTTCGCCTCCTCGATGGTGGTGTACGGCGAGGGAGCCTACGACTGCGGCACACACGGCCGGGTCCACCCGTTGCCCCGGCACCCGGCCGACCTGGCCGCGGGCCGCTTCGAGCCGCGCTGCCCCCGCTGCGGACAGCCGCTGACCACCACGACCGTGGCCGAGCAGACGTCACTGGATCCGCGTAACGCCTACGCCGCCAGCAAGGTGGCGCAGGAGCACCTGTCCGCGTGCTGGGCCAGGCTCACCGGCGGAGCGGCGGTCGGGCTGCGCTACCACAACGTGTACGGCCCCCGGATGCCGCGCGACACCCCTTACTCGGGCGTGGCCGCGATCTTCCGTTCCTGCCTGGAAAACGGCGTCCCGCCGCGGGTGTTCGAAGACGGCGGTCAGCGCCGCGACTTCGTGCACGTCCGGGACGTAGCCCAGGCCAACCTGCTGGCCCTGGCGGCAGTCGACCGGGCCGTCACCGGCCCAGCCGCGGACTCCGGGACTCCGGTCGCGGCGGATGCCTGGGCTGCGGGCGCGGATTCCGGCTCCGGGGGCCCCGGGGCTCCCGTCGCGGCGGATGCCGGGGCGGAGGCGGGCGCGCTGCGCTGCTACAACGTGGCCAGCGGCGAGCCGCATACGGTCGGCGAAATGGCCCGTGCGCTGGCGGCCGGCTTCGGCGACATCGAGCCGGTCGTGACCGGCGAGTTCCGGCTCGGCGACGTCAGGCACATCGTGGCCGCACCGGACCGGGCCGCCCGCGACCTCGGTTTCCGCGCCCAGATCCGGTTCGCCGAGGGCATGGCGGAATTCGCTCACGCCCCCCTGCGCGAGCCCGCCACCCTCACCGCCGCCCGTCCCTGACTGAAGCCGTTCGAGGCGCCGGTGTTGTGCTCGGCTCGATGGCCTGGTCCCCGCGGTGGTGCCTGTGCGAGCCGGGGTACGCCAGCGCCCCATGATGCGCCGGGCTGCGGAAGATTTGGCTTTCACGGAAGGTTTGGTACCTGATAGGGTACTTTTTTTACCACTAAAGCCGAATATTCCACGAGATTCAATTTTTCACCGTACTGGTTATCGATTAATGATCCCGGTGGGGCGGACCGGGCTGGTGAGGCGGCACCCCGGAGCAAGGACTGGGTCCCCGCACCTTCCGTGCGCGGGGCTGGGCTCAGGAGCTGGCGGCGGGGGTGCGATGCCGGGGGACGGTGCGGTTGATCGCGGGCGCGCCCGGACGGGCCAGCGGCAGCCTGATCAGGAACTGACAGCCCGGTCCCGCGTTGCGGACCGCGATCTGACCCGAATGCGCCTCGACGATGCCGCGCGCGATGGACAGTCCGAGCCCGGCGCCTTCTGTCGGCCCGGGAGTGCGCGCCGACTCGCCACGGAACGCCACGTCGAACACCCTGGGCAGGTCCCCGGGCGGAATGCCGCCGCAGGCGTCCGACACGCTCACGCAGGCCATCCCGCTCTGCACCTCGGCCAGCACGTCGACCCCGCCATCGGACGGCGTGTGCCTGATCGCGTTGGTCACCAGGTTGCGCAAGGCCCGGCCCATCTCCGCGGAGTCGACGAAGACCGGCATGCCGCGGACGGCGGCCCCGGTCAGCCGGACGCCCTTCGACCTGGCGACCGGCTCGGCGCTGGCCACGACCTCGGCGACCAGGTCCTCCAGCCCGACCATGCGCCGGGACAGCCGCAACGCACCCGCGTGAATGCGGGACAGCTCGAACAGGTCATCGATCATCAAGGTCAGCCGGTCCACCTCGCGGCGGATCTGCGTGTGGTACTGGGACACCTCGCGCGGATCAATGACGACCTGATCCTCCAGCGCTTCGGCCATCGCGCGCAGGCCGGCCAGCGGGGTGCGCAGGTCGTGACTGACCCAGGCGACAAGCTCACGCCGGCTGGCCTCCAGGGTGCGCTCCCTGGTGCGAGCCTGGGCCAGCCGCTCGTGCGTCGCCGCGAGCTCGGCGGAAAGCTCGGCGAGCTCAGCGGGCAGCGTCAGCGGCGGCGCGACGTAGACGCCGCTCTCGCTGACGTTCTGCACCGCCGACGAAATCGCGTGGCTGGCCTTGGTCAGCCTGCGGCCCACGAACAGGGCGACCACCAGGCCCGCGAGCCCGGCGATCGCCATCAGGTCCAAGATGTCGTCGCGCTCCGAGGAGGTGCCCACCATCCGGTAGGCGATCACGCCGACCCCGGCCATCGAGGTGATGACCGAGACGGCCACCACCACGGTGACCATCAGCGCGATGGAACGGGCCGCCACCCGTCTCAGCACCAGGATCCCAGCGCCGGTGATGATCAGCGCGATAATCACGACGCGTTCGGAAATGTAGGCCAGGTCGGACCATTGGATGCCGGCCGGCAGGGACAGGTCCCCGCCCGCCAGAGCAGTCACGCTCGTCTCCGAGGCGCCCGCGGGCAACCCTCCGGCTCGCTCACGCTCTGCTTCTGCCTCACGCCGCCTCCGGCTCGTAGCGGTACCCGACGCCCCACACCGTGACGATGTGCTTGGGCAGCGTCGGGTCGGGTTCGAGCTTCTCCCGGAGCCGCCGCACATGCACGGTGACGGTGGAGGTGTCCCCGAAGGTCCAGCTCCACACCTCGGTGAGCAGCTGTTCCCGGGTGAAGGCCTTGCGCGGGTTCTGCATGAGGAAGACCAGCAGGTCATACTCACGCGAGGTGAGCTGGATCAGCTTGCCGTCGATCCTGACCTCGTGCGCGGACAGGTCCACGACCAGGTCGCCGTCGGTGATGGCGCCGAGGTCGGCCTTGTCGGGCAGCCCGGCGCCGCGCGACCTGCGCAGCACCGAACGCACCCGGAGCGCCAGCTCGCGCGGGCTGAAGGGCTTGGTGACGTAGTCGTCCGCGCCCGTCTCAAAGCCCACCAGGCGGTCGGTCTCGTCTCCCAGGGCCGTGAGCATCACCACCGGTATCGGCCAGCGAGCCCGCAGCCTGCGGCAGACCTCAAGGCCGTCCATGCCGGGCAGCATCAGGTCGAGCACGACGAGGTCCGGCGGCTCTTCGGCCACTCGGCGCAGGGCCTCGTATCCGTCGTGCACGCATTCGACCGTATGGCCGTCCCGTTTCAGGTACCGCCCGACGACGTCCGCCACGGTGGGATCGTCGTCGACGACGACGATCCGGCCCGGCGGATCGGGATTGCTCACCAAGGTTTCCCGTTCCAGTAATAAAAGAGAATGGCTACGCCTCCAAGGTAAGACGTCCGCCTCCAGCGAAGCCAGTAATCCCGACAAAAGTGTCACCAGTCTGTAAGCAGAGTGACGATTCTGTGAGGTCCGGCCCGATCGGGGCCGAAGTGGCCCCGAAAAAAACTACCTGGGTTAACACTAAGGGATGCTTTCCGCGCCGCCGTGACCGGCGGGGCAGCCGAACGATCGGGGTCGGGCGGGGTAGTCCGCTGAGCCGCCGCGATCATCCCAGGGACGAAGGGTAGGAGTTTGCGTGATCGGAGAACTCTACGAGCACGCGCTGGCCGGTCGGGCGCGTCCAGAGATCGAGCACACCGACGGCAGCCGCAAGCCGCTCTCCGTGGACGGCTGGCTGCACGAAAGCCCTGGTGACGAGTCGATCCTGGACCGCTGCGAGGGTCCGACCCTGGACATCGGCTCGGGTCCAGGCCGGCTGACCGTCGCCCTGAACGAACGTGGCATCCCGGCCCTCGGCATCGACGTCACGCCCTACGCGGTAGACATGGCCCGCTCGTCGGGGGCGCTGGTGATGCTGCGCGATGTGTTCGACCGGGTGCCGGGCACCGGCCGGTGGACCACCGTGCTGCTCGCGGACGGGAACATCGGGATCGGCGGCGATCCGGCGGCCCTGCTCAGCCGGGTGGCTCAACTGCTCGCCCCGCATGGGCACGCCATCGTCGAACTCGAACCGCCCGGGTCGCCGCTGCGGCGCGAGCAGGTCCGGCTGTGCCACGCGGGCTCGGCCAGCGCCTGGTTCCCCTGGGCCTACGTCGGCGCTGATCACATCACCGGTGTCGCGGACGACGCCGGGCTGGGCGAGGTGGAGATCTGGTCGGTCGACGGGCGATGGTTCGCCTCCATCGGTGCCAGCCAGATTTCTTCCGAACGGCCCCTGGTTTCCCTATGACGTCACGTGCGTGAGTTGCCCGAGCGGATCGATCAAGAAAGCACCCTGAGCTGCATGAACACAAAACTCCGCGTGGCCGGGATCAGCCTGGCCCTGGCTGTGATCGCCGGCCTGGTCCTGCTGCTCGTCCGGCCCGCCCTCGATCCCGCGCGGATACGGCCGCTGCCGTTGCTCATCGGCGCGTGGATGACGTTCATCGCCGCCGCCTGGCTGCTGCGCAAGGTGCCGCTGCGGGCCGCGGTGGTGCTCATCGTGCTCGGCGGCATCGGCGTCCAGCTGGCCGCGGTGTCCGCGCCGCCGCAGCAAAGCAACGACCTTTACCGCTACATCTGGGACGGCCGGGTGCAGGCGGCGGGCGTGGATCCGTACGATTACGTGCCCACGGCCCGCCAGCTCACCGGCCTGCGCGACGAGTTCCTCTTCTACCCACGGGCCGAGTACTGCGTGTCGCCGTCCTACGTCGCCAGCCACCCGGCCGCCGAACTCGCCGTCGGCTGCACCCGCATCAACCGGCCGACCGTGCCCACCATCTACCCGCCGGTCGCCGAGGCGTATTTCCTCGGGGTGCACTACCTGCCCTCCGCCAGCAACTCGAGCACGCCGATCCAGGCGAGCACGGCGCTGGTCGCCGTGCTCATCACGGTGATGCTGCTGTTCGGGTTGAGGCGGCTGCGCCGGGATATCCGCACGGCCGCGTTGTGGTCCTGGTGCCCGATGGTGGCCCTGGAGGCCGGCAACAGCGCCCACGTGGACGTGGTCGCGGCCGGGATCGCCGCGGCCGCGATCCTGTTGCTGGCCACCGCGCGGACGACACGACGGACGATACTGGGCGGGATCCTGCTCGGCCTGGCCATCGCGACCAAGCTGACGCCCGCGCTAGCCGTACCCGCGTTGCTGCGGCGCCGCTGGTTCACCGTCGCCACCGCCGCGGGCAGCGCGTTCATCGCGGTCTACGTCCCGCACGTGCTCGCGGTCGGCAGCAAGGTGATCGGATTCCTGCCCGGTTACCTGCACCAGGAGAACTACGCCACCGGGACCAGGTACGGGATCATCGGCCTGCTCATCACCGGCCCGCTGGCCTCCGTGATGGCGGTTCTCATCCTGGCCGCGGTCGCCCTGGCCGTGTTGCAGTTCAGTGACCCTGACCGGCCGTGGCAAGGTGCCCTGGTCATGACCGCGGCCGCGCTGGCCGTCACCACACCGCGCTACCAGTGGTACGCGCTGCTCCTGGTGATGCTGGTCGCCCTCGACGGTCGCCTGGAATGGCTCGCCTTCGCCGCGGGCGCGTACTACGCCGCCGAGCCGAGCATGGGCAAGTACACCCTCCCCTACCGGCTAGTCGACGCGGCCGCCTACGGGATACCCGTCCTGGTCGTAGCGGCGGGCTGGCTGGTCCGCTACCAGCTGGCCAGGCGCGACCTGGGCCGCACCAGCCCGCTGCCCGCCACCGCCGAACCCGCCGCCACGCCAGGACTCGCGGCCACATCCGTGACTACGGCCACGCCGGGACTCGCGGCCACATCCGTGACTACGGCCACGCCGGGACTCGCGGCCACATCCGTGACTACGGCCACGCCGGGACTCGCGGCCACATCCGTGACCGTCGCCACGCCTGGGTCGGCGGTCACGGCCCAGGTCGCGGCGCTTGACCTCGGCGACGGTACCGTCAGCGACCCGTTGCCGCGCCGGGTCCGGGTCTTCGCCGGTGACCAGTGAGCGCCCCGGAGTGAGGAGTCTTTCTGGCGTGTCCCTAGTCCCGGATGTGGCTGCCATGTCGCGGCGGCCGACGACTCACGGCAGTGGCTACAGTGCAACTCTGACGCCCGCCGAGTAAAGGCGGCCTACTGCTCCATCATCGAGCATTCGTCCGAGAGGCCACGAGGCCGCTGTGAAACTGTTCGCTCCGCCCCGCCGTCACGATCGGAGCATCCAGCCGTACCCGGAAGGACCCGGCGCACTCCGGATACTGCCGCAGGACGCCGGGGCGGCCCCGCCAGCGCCGGGGTGGCCCCGCCGGCCCCGGTCACGCCTTCACCGCCCGCCTCACCGGGGCGCTCTCGCCCCGGCGCCAGCAGCAGGACCGGGACGGGGACCGATTCCAGCCCCCGCGGGCACGATCGTGGATCGTTACCGTCGAAATAGGAAGCTAATTATCCACGTTCCCTGGTTTGCGGGCCTGCCAGCTCCGGGGTCCGGTCTGGCCGAGCCAGGAGGGACGGCAGGCTACCACTGGGGCCGGCTCAAGCCACACCTGGTCCATCCGCCTTCAGGCTCGCCTGGTCAGCGGACCTGAGCCCGCGGTGCGTCCAGTGTGTCCCTGCCATCTGCCGACTGTGAAAACCGGCCCGCACGACAGCTCACGACCGAAGCGACGGTCACGCTCCGAGGGCCCGAAGCGCCGCACCCCAGCCACCGCCTCCGCCAACCCCCGCCGCTCCCCGCACCCAGAACCCACCGGTCACAATTCTCGAAAAAGATTGTGGAATATTCGGCTTACCTGGAAGTTTTGGTACCCTATAGGGTACCAAACTATCCGTGGGAGCCAGATCTTCCACGCGAATTGGACGTCCCGGCCCCCATCACGCCCGGCCGGATCAGACACGGCGCACACCTCGCATCACCACCCCCAGCAGCCACCGCGCCACCAGCACGACCGCGAGGGGCCCCGGGTCCGGCGGCGGCACCCAGGAAATCGTCATCCATACCCATAGCCCCACCTTGCCGCATAACGGGTTTCGGGACCGCCGACATCCCCGCGCTTTCTTACCGGTTGGTTACCCGCGAGGCAAACATCGAACGGCACCGGCCCTCAGGACCGTGAATAGAAGCATGAGCTACGACTCGTCGCAGTACCAGCCGCCCGCGCAGGGGCGC
>JBEKGC010000041.1:0-24157 GCA_050013055.1 Streptosporangiaceae bacterium | reverse complement strand
GGGGACGCGCATGAGGTCCGAGCGGAGCTGGTGGGGGTGGCAAGAGCGGCGGCTAGCCGGGTCTACGGAACGGACTTCGCCGGTTCGGCGACCATCCTCCTCGGCGATACGCCGCTCGATGTCGAGGCCGCGCTAGCCACGGGCGCCCGCGCCGTCGGTGTCGCAACCGGCAGCTACTCCGCCGCGGACCTGGTAGCAGTCGGTGCGCACGCCGTCCTGCCGGATCTCACCGACCCGGCCGCTGTGCTGACCGCCGTTATCGCCGATCCGTGCTAATACTCCCGCCGGACGACGCTGCAGCCAGGTAAGCCTGGACGAGACAGCCAGGTGAGCAAGGCTTTGGCCACCCGGGCCAGTCATGCCCGCGGAGGACCTTGGCCACCTCCACGGCGGTCGCGCATGCTTCCCACTTGACTTGCGTCCAGCCGTATCTGAGCGTCTGCTGGCCGTCCACGGCTGCGGCGTTATCCCGCGTCTTGTCCCGCCACTGACGCTCCTCCGGGTGGGCCAGCCGTCCGTCCAGCTCGACCACCACGCCGTACTCCTGGTAAACGCGATCCCGGCGGCCCCGGCGGCCGCCCGGTCCGGTGAACGGCACCTGGCGGTCCGGCTCCGGCAGCCCGTGCGCCCGCTCCACGTCACGGTGATAGCGGAACTCCAGCACCGAATGGTCGCCACCGCTGGCGGCCACGATAAGTTCGTCCAGATCAGCCCGCCACCGCAACTTCGGGCGGCCGCTCATGGCTCTGCGGAGCCTGGTCTCGTTGGTCAGGTCCCTGGCGAACGCGCGGGTCACCCAGCCGCACATATCGTCAAAGGTCCTGGCGGTCTGCGTGAGATCGAGCACCGTCTCCTCGACCCTGGTCCGCGGCGGATCAGCGTAGCCCTCCACAACATCGAGCGCCCGCCCGGAACGATGGATTACGGCCCCGGAAACGCGGCCTATGTGGCGCTGGCGAGGAACAGTCACATGGATCGTATCGGCCGGCCGGTCGACGAGGCGATGCAGTTCGGCCGCTGTCTCGTGACTGAGAACGGCGCCAGGGCCGGCCGAGAGCACCGCCGCCCACAGCTGCGGGCCACGGCCGAGCACGCCCGTGAAGGTCGCGTACACGCCAGGATGAACCTGTTGCCACCGGCCACTTCTGACCCTGAACTTGATCATGTCAACGGAGAGTCCGGCTCGGATCGCCTGTGAACGAGAGACAACGCCCAACTGACGCCTAACCAGGCTACGGAGGGCAGTGGGAAGATCACGTTCCATGGTGGACATTTTGATCCCAGCCACCGACAAACCGAGGGGGCACTCAAATGATTGCGGTGGATCTGGGCTACGTGGAGTATTTGGTGCATCCCCGTGCACCGGATCCACCGCGGAGCCCGGATCCACCCCAGAAACTCACGTGCAGGCGGGAAGGGTGAGGCAAGCCAAAGCTATCGGGACTGGCGGGGACGCCGACGGGGGCCTACGGGACGCCTGCGAAGCTCGGGGATGCGGAAGGGGTCAGGAGTCGGGGCGGGGATGGCGGGGTCGGTGGGGCGGGCGGGGTCGGTCCGGCGGAGGGCCGGGCGGGGAAGACCGGGCGGGAAGACCGGGCGGGGAGGGCGGGGTCTGGTCCGCTTAGAGTGAGGTCACGGAGGGCGCGGCTGAGGGTCGCGCCGCCCGGCCGGTCTGGCGGTCGGGGGTCCACAAGGTTGTGGTGGAGATCGTGACCTGGACCGCGTCGACGCCGGGGAGCTCGAGCAGGACGTCGGTGATATAGCGGCGCAGGCCGGTGAAATGGACGCAGGATGGATCGGTGAGCACAAGCACCACCCGGACCTGGCCGCCGGTGATGCTGATCTCGTCGACCAAGCCCATCTCGCAGATGTCGACCGGCTCGCGCATCAGCAGCCCGCACGGCTCAGGCACCCGGCGCAGCCGCGCGCGGATCTGGTCCTGGCTCAGGGCCGGCCGGGACCCGGTCACGACGCGGCCCCGGCGGCCCCGGCGCGAATCCGCTGCCAGGGCGGCGCGGGACCGGCCGCCCGCGCCCGGCTGAACTCGTCGTCCGCGATTCGCGGCCGGACGGTCCCGGCGTCGAGGCCGTGCAGCCGCAGCGCGTTCTCACCGAGGATCTTCCGCCGGTCAGACGCGGTGAGCTGGCGGACGCCCGACTCGGCCAGGGCGTCCGGTCCGAACTCGTACCCGTCGAAGGCGGCCAGCAGCGGCGCCGGGTGGCTCAGGTTCGAACCGCTGGCGTACAGCAGCTGGTCGGGGCCGCACGCCGTCAGCATCGTGCCCAGGATCCTGGCGAACACGCGGGGCTTGACCACGGCGTAAGCGAACACCGACTCCAGGGTCGCGTACAGGTTGCGATGCCGCCCGAGCAACTCCGCGGTCTGATGCAAGAACGCCGCCCCAGCGTGCACGATCTGGAAGTTCATGTCGGCGAACCGTTCCAGCGGGGCATCGAGGTCATCGAGCCGGAACGCGGCGGTGGGCGCGGGTGGCACCCACAGCGCCTTGTGCACCGCGACGTTGCGGATGCCGAGGTCACGGGCGGCTTCCAGCAGGGGCGTGGCGAAGTCGGCGTCGTCGAGCCGCCACCCCTGTCCCCCGCCGTCATAGAAGAACGCCGGATACAGCTTCAGGCCGTCCACCCCGAACTCATGGACCTGCCACTCCAGCTGCCCGATCGCGGCGTCGGTGACCGGGGTGTCGACCGTCGCGTACAGCAGGAACCGGTCCGGGTGCTTAGACCGGTAGACGGCCGCGCGGCCGGGCTCTGTGACGTAGCCGCGGCAGTAGCCGAGGTTGGGCAGGGCGTGGATGACCGCGAGGTCCACCGGGCTCTCGACGAACAGCGAGCCCGCGACGGCCTCGAACGGGAAATCCGAGAAGAACTCCTTCCGGCTGAGCTGGTACTCGCCATGGGCGGAGCCCGTGGCCAGCCGGTGGGAGGCGTACAGGGCCTCGAGCTGCGCGGTGCCGTCCGGATCCTGGTTCTCCGGCGACAGGTTGTAGGGGTGGACCACCGCGTCCACCACGACCATGTCCGCGATCATGCGCGCCTCCGCGGCGGGAACCGCCGGTGCGGCGGAAACGGGCTGACGGACCAGGTTTGTATAAGTACGACGTTCTTGTCAAGAGCGGTCACCAAATGGTGGCCGGAAAGCCACGGTCCGTTCGGCCCTGATATTTTTGTTCAGTCCCGTTACCCGCAAATTGGCACATTTTTCCCGGCCGGGCGCAAGACTACGTGGAGACGTAACGCGGCACGGGGATAGGAGACACGGGATGGCGGACGCACAGGCAGGCGAGAAGGCTCCGGATATCAGGGAGCCTGCGTTCGGCACGCGGCTGGTGCCGGACCGGGCCTGGGTCGCGGGCCGGCCGCTCGTGGTCCTGTTCTACAGCCGGGAGAACCAAGACGATGCCCGCGCCGTCACCCAGGTCATCCGCAACAAATGGCGCGACGCGCAGGACCTCGTCACCATCAACCTCATCGACCTGAGCATGTTCCAGCGGCTCGTGCGCAAGCTCGTCAACTCCGACCTGACCAAGGCATTCGATGTGGAGGTGGCGAACCTTCCCGGCGACCTCGACCCGGAGAGCCACATCATCATCGTGCCCGACTTCGACGGGAAGATGACGCGGGCGTGGGGCGTCTCGGACGCCGCCCAGGTCGTCAACGCGGTCGTGGTCGACGCCCAGTGGAGGATCTGCGCCCGGGCCCGCGGGGCCGAAGTCGAGTCCGTCGTCATGCGCGCGCTGTCCGCCATGGTCGGCGTACCGCGCTGAGCGGATTCCGCCGGATTGGCCGCCGGATTGGCCGCGAATGGGCCAGGTGCACTCCATTTAAATAACCCGTCAGTAACTTAGCCTAAATACCGTTCAGTAACATGTCGTGGCATTTGTTAATATCAGGTAAATTTTCCCGGTAATTAATAATTGTCAAGTTTTGATCACGTTCGTGGTGGTCTCCAACAATGGCTGCTAACTTTCGAACCGGCGTCGATCGACATCGCATCGGTCAACGGGGACGCCGATCACCACGGGGAGTCAAATGATCGGAGAGACGGCGTCATCTGTCGATGGCCCGAACGCGGTGGACCTGATCACGCCTGAGCCAGCTGACGGTTATGCGCCCGGTCCGGTGTTCCTGCAGGTGACCGACCTGGTGAAGACCTACGGCGGACGGCCGGCGGTGGCCGGGGTCAGCTTTTCCATCAGCTCAGGTGAGTGCTTCGGGCTGCTCGGGCCCAACGGCGCGGGCAAGACCACCACGATCTTGTCCATCTGCGGGCTGATCAAGCCCGACAGCGGCCAGGTGGAGATCGGCGCGGGCAGGCATGATCCCGGTGCGGCCAGGACCCGGCGCGACATCGGCTACGTACCGCAGGAGATCGCGCTCTACGAAGACCTGAGCGGCCGGGAGAACTTGCGCTTCTTCGGGCACCTGTACGGCCTGGCGGGCAAGCAGCTGAAGGCCAGGATCGAAGCGACGCTGGCCTTCGTCGACCTGACCAGCCGGGCCGATCAGAAGGTGGCCGCGTACTCGGGCGGGATGAAGCGCAGGCTCAACATCGCCGCCGCCCTGCTGCACGAGCCGGGCCTGCTCGTCCTCGACGAACCGACGGTCGGCATCGACCCGCAGAGCCGCAACTCGATCCTGGAGAACCTGGCGGCGTTGCGCTCCTCCGGCACGGCCGTGCTCTACACCAGCCATTACATGGAAGAAGTCGAGCGGCTCTGCGACCGGATCGCGATCATGGACGACGGGAAGGTCCTGGCCGAGGGGACGCGCGGCTCGCTGCTCGAACTGCTCGGCGAACGAGTCGACCAGGTGCGCCTGGCCACCCTGAGCACGCCCGAGCCGATCCTCCTCCAGGCGCTGCGGACGCTCCACGGCGTCAGCAGCGTCGGCACCACAAGCGACGGCCTCGAACTCACGGCGCACGAGGTGACGCAGACCCTGCCCGCGGTGCTGACCGAGGTGGCCAGGCACGGGACGGCGGTCACCGGCCTGACCGTCGAGCAGGCCGACCTGGAGTCCGTCTTCTTGCACCTCACCGGCAAGGGACTGCGCGATGGCTAGGGCTCACCCGGTGGCAGCGATCGTCGGCAAGGACTTCAGGCAGATGTGGCGCGACCGGTCCGCGGTGCTGCTCATCTTCGTGATGCCGCTCGTCCTGGCCGGCATCACGACCCTGGCCTTCGGACCGCTCGACCGGGGGACCAGCGTCAAGATCGGCGTGGTCAACCTCGACCACGGCGCGGCGGCGCGGGTCCTGATCACGCAGGTTCTCCCCGGCCTGCAGGGGACCCAGCGGACCTCGCTGGTCGACGTGACCTCCTACCCGACCGCGGCGCTGGCGAAATCGGCGACCGAGAAGGGGAAGGAAGCGGCGTCCATCGTCGTGCCGGCCGGGTTCAGCGCCGCCGTCCAGGCCAACCGCCCGTCCCGGCTCCAGCTGCTGACCGGTGACCCTGACGGCATCGGAGTGCCGGTCGCCACCGCGGTGCTCGACGGTTTCGCGACCCAGACCGGAAGCAACCAGCTCTCCATCGTGACCGCCACCACGGGCCAGGGCGCGGCGGCGCGGACCCCCACGTTGATCGCCGCGGCCACCGCGCAGCGCAGCCCGGTCGTCATCGCGACAAACTCCAGCGGGATCGGCACCCTCGGCGCGGCCGGCTACTTCGCTCCCTCCATGGTGGTGCTCGCGCTGTTCTTCTGCGGCGTGGTGCTCGCCCGGGGGCTCGTCGCCGAACGCCGGAGCCGGACCCTGGCCAGGATCCTGCTGGCCGACACCAAGCCCCTGACGGTGCTGCTGGCCAAGTTTCTCGTGGCCGTGGCCGTGGGCCTGCTGTCGGCCGCGGTCGTCCTCGGCGCGTTCGCCGCGGCGGGCGTGCGGCTCGGCAGCTGGCCCGCGCTGTGCCTGCTGGTCCTGCTGGCCGCCGTGGCCATGATCAGCACCGCGTCCCTGGCCGTGCTGCTGGCCCGCAACGAGGAGCAGGCCGGCACGATCGGCACCGTGACCGTCTTCGTGCTCGCGATCCTCGGCGGCAACTTCGTGCCGCTGTCCCAATCGGGCGGCGCCCTGGCGACACTGTCCCTCTTCACGCCTAACGGCTGGGCGGTGCACGGCTTCGCCAACCTGGCGGTGGCCACGGCCGACCCGATCCACGCGGTCTCCCCGCAGCTCCTGGCCCTGGTGGCGTTCGCCCTCATCACCGGGCTGCCCGCGGTCCTGCTCGCCCGCCGATCGGTGGAGGCCGCTGGTGTCTAGCTCGCCGCTGCGCTCGGTGCTGATCATCGCGGGCAACAACCTGCGCCGTCTGATCCGCCAGCCCATCATGCTCTTCACCACCCTGGTGCTGCCCTTCATGGTCATCGCCGTGGTGGGAATCGCGCTGGGGGGAAGCCAGAACCGGCTCAACACCGGGGTCGTCTCGCACGCCAGCGACAGCACCGCCGCGGCTCTGCTGGCGTCGATGAAGTCATCGACGGCCCTGCACGTGACCACCTTCGGATCGGACGCGGCGCTTGACCGCGCGGTCCGCCTCGGCCAGGTGGACGCCGGCATCGTCATCCCGGCCGGGTACGGCCCCACGCTGGAAGGCGGGGGCGAGCCGGTCGTGCAGTTCGTGACGGCCCCCAACCAGACCGGGGCCGCGTCCATCCGCACCGTCTTCTCGGCGCTGCTCAGCCACCAGACCGGGGCCATCCAGGCGGGCGAGTTCTCGCACCTGCACACGGGCCGTCCGGTCACCGCCGAGCAGCAGCGGGCCCAGGCCCTGGCCGCGCACATCTCGGTGCCTGCCGTCCAGAGCGAGGCCGTGGCCACGACCAACGCGCAGGCGCTCGGGTTCGACTACACCGCGCCCGCCAACCTTGTCCTGTTCATCGTGATCACGTCGTTGACCTCGGCCGCGGCCCTGATCGACACCAGGGTCCGGGGCATTACGGCGCGGATGTTCGCCATGCCGCTCGGGCGGCCGGTCATCCTCATGGGTGAACTGCTCGGGCGGTTCATGGTGGCCATCGCCCAGGCGGCGGTGATCCTGGTCATCTCCAGCCTGGCGTTCCGGATCAACTGGGGCAACCCGCTTGGCGTCGCCCTGGTCACCGTGGCCCTGTGCGCGTTCGGCGGAGCGCTCGGCATGGCGGTGGGTTTCGGGGCCAGGACGATGGCGCAGGCCGTGTCGTTCGGCCCTCCGCTTGGCGTGGCGCTTGGCATGCTGGGCGGCTGCATGTGGCCGCTGTCCATCGTGAGCTCGCCGTTGCGCAGCCTGGGCCACATCACCCCGCACGCGTGGGCGATGGACGCGTACCTGAAACTCATCAACGATCGGGCCAGCGTGGCCTCGGTACTCCCCCAGGCGGGCGCGGTGGCCGGCTTCGCGGTGCTGATGCTGCTCCTCGCGGGGGCCCTGGCCGGACGGAGGCGCACCACATGAGCACGGAGAACCAGCTTCCCGCCGCGCTGGCCGAGATGACCAGGGCCGAGGTCGAGGCCTACCTGGAGAAGGTGGGCGGTGTCCTGGGCGAAAGCGACGACGTGATCGCCGCCACCGTCGCGGGCTTCGCCGGGGGGACCGCGCGGCTGCTCGAGTTCCTGACCGCGGGCATGGCCCTGGCCTTCTGCCCCGACCGGGCGGAAGGCCAGACCGGCCTGGTGGAGCTGCACATCATGGCGGCCGAAGGCGAGATCCCGCTGTGGCTCGAGATCGACCTCGACGAGTGCCGGACCTCGGCGACCGGCTCCGATCCTGACACCACGGTGACGGTCCCGCTCGCGGTGTTCGTCCGGATCGCGTTCAAGCGGCTCTCCGGCGCCGACGCGTACATGGACGGGCTGGTCCAGGCGGCCGGTGACGTGGTGCTCGCGACCACCCTCGACGACTGGTTCGACCCGCCCGACCTGGCCGCGGCGGCGGCGTTCGAAAGGTTCGGCGCGCTATGAGCACCGGTCAGCGCGGTCGCATCGGAGTCGACGTCGTGCACGTTCCCCGGCTGGACCGGATGCACGCTGAGCTGGGCACGCTGATCGAGGCGCGGCTGTGGCACCCGGACGAGCGAGCGGCCGCGGCGGGCATGGACGCCGCCGGCCGCCGCCGTTACCTGGCCGCCAGCCTGGCCGCCAAGGAGGCGTGGATCAAGGCGGCGGGCGGCCGGCCGCCCGGGTGGGTCTTCGGCGACGCCAGCCTGACCCCCCACGCGGCGGCTCCCGGCCACGGCGCGGCCGGGCTGGAGATGTTCGCCCGGGACATGGCCACGACGGCGGCCGAGACCGGATGCCTGCACGCAGATCACAGGAACGGCCCGGGCACGCCTGGCGCCGGGCAGGCCGTCTGGTACGGCGTCCACGACGAGTGGCTGATCGCCGGGGCCTGGTCGTGACGCGGCACGCCGCCACGATGCCGCCATGACTGCGTGGCTCTTCCCCGGCCAGGGCACCCAGCAGGTCGGGATGGGCCAGGCGCTGAGGATGGCCTTTCCCGACGTCGTCGGGCCCGTGCTCGATCAGGCCTGGGCGCTTGACCCCGAGCTGGCGACCCTGATGCGCCGCGGGCCGCTGTCCCGGCTCGCCCGGACCGAGCACTCACAGCTGGCCGTCACGGCGACCAACCTGTCGGCCCTGGCCGTCCTGCGCCGCGGACGGCCCGAGCCGGCCGGGGGCATCGGGGGCGTCCGGGCCGTGGCCGGCCACAGTGTCGGCTTCCTCTCCGCGCTGGTCGCGGCGGGGTCGCTCGAGGTCGGCGCGGCGCTGCGCCTGGCCAGGCTGCGGGGCGAGCTGATGGGAAGCCTGCCGCCCGGCGGGACCATGGCCAGCATCAACGGGCTCACGCTCGCCGAGACGCAGGACCTGATCGCCCGGGCCGGCCGGGAGACCGGCGCCACCGTGGTCATCGGGCTGGTCAACGGGCCGCTGGCCATTGTGGTCAGCGGAGAAGAGTCTGCCGTGGACCGGGTCTGCGCCCTGGCGGCCGGCCGGGGCGCCCGCTCGACCCGGTTGTCCGTGAGTCATGCGTTCCACTCACCGCTGATGCGGGGCGTCCGTGACCCCTGGTCCGGCATCGTCCGCGGGCAGCCGTTCCTCGCCCCGGCCGTGCCCCTGATCGCCGATCTCACCGGGGAGATCATCGAGTCCCCCGAACGGATCCGCGACGTGCTCGTCGACCAGCTCACCAGCACCGTCCGGTGGGACCTCGTGTGCGCCCGGCTGACCGCCGCCGGCCCGACCGAGGCCACCGAGGCCACCGAGGTCGGAGACAGCGCGGTCCTGCGCGGCTTTGCCCGCAGCTACCCCGGTCTGCACGTGAGCTCGATGGCGCAGCCGCAGACCCTGGCCCGGTTCCGGCCCGCACGGGAACGGCTGACCGTCCCGGTGGTTCCCGGTTTGACCAAGGAGGAGGCCATGAATGGCTGAGCCGCGGACCGGGCCGCCGGTGGGGCTGGTGACCGGTGGCTCGCGAGGCATCGGCGCGGCGGTCGTCCGGCTGCTGGCGGCGTCGGGCATGCACGTGGTCATCAATTACCGTGCCCACGCCGACCACGCGAAGGTCGTGCTCGAGGACGTACTCCAGGCCGCCGGGAGCGCCGAGATCATCGCCGCCGACGTCAGTGACGAGGACGCGGTGCGGGCCATGGTCCGCCAGGTCAAGGCCGACCATGGCCGGATCGATGTGCTGGTCAACAACGCCGGCATCACCGCCGACGGCTTCGCGGCGATGATGAGCCTGAAGAAGTGGTCGTCGGTGCTTGACGCCGACCTCACCGGCACGTTCCTGTGCTGCCGGGAAGTGATCAAGGTCATGATGGCGGCCGGCCAGGGCTCGATCGTCAACGTGTCCAGCATCGCGGGCGTCCTCGGCACCGCGGGCCAGGTCAACTACTCGGCGGCCAAGGCGGGCCTGCTGGGACTGACCAGGAGCCTCGCGGCCGAAGTGAGTTCCCGGGGCATCCGGGTCAACGCGGTCATACCCGGTTTCATCCAGACCGACATGCTCCGCACCCTGCCCCCGGGCGAGCTCGACCGGCAGATCGTCAACATCCCGATGGCCCGGGCGGGGCGCCCGGAAGAAGTCGCGGCCGCCGTGGCGTGGCTGGCCGGCCCGCAGGCGTCCTACGTGACCGGGGCCGCGATCACCGTCGACGGCGGTCTCCTGCGCCATTGACACCAAGCATTGACACCAAGCAACACGGAGTTTCCCACCCAGCGTCAAGAACGAGCGGAGAGAGATGACAGCGACAGCGGACGACATGCGCAAGAAGGCCCGGGCCCAGCAGGAGCTCTGTGCCGAGCTCAAGCGGATGCTGGTCGACCGGCTCGAGCTCCCGGTCGAGCCGGGCTGGATCACCGACGATCAGCCGCTGTTCGGCCGCGGGCTCGAACTGGACAGCGTCGACGCCCTGGAGATCGTGGTGGGGCTGGAAGCGACCTTCGGCGCCAGCGTCACCGACGACGACCGGGAGGCGTTCGGATCGGTGGCCAAGCTAGCAGAGCGCATCCGTGACCAGTCCTGACCGGCGGCTCGCCGTCCGCGCCCTGCGCACCGTCAAGACGGTCAACGGGGTACCGCTTCCGCTCCGAGGCGACGTCCTTGACCAGATACTTCCGCACCGGGGTTCGTTCGCCCTGCTGGACCGGGTCGACGACGTCGAACCGGGGAAGTGGGCCAAGGGACGACGGCTGATCGCGCGGACCGACCCGGTGCTCGCGGACCACTTCCCCGGCCGGCCCATCATCCCCGGCGTGCTCCTCATCGAGACCCTGGGCCAGCTCTCCGGCATCGTGCTGTGGAGCTCGCCGCCCGCCGAGGGGAAGGAACCCATCTCGGCCGCGTCGTTTGGCGTGCTGGCCGGCATCAAGCGGTTCCGGTTCCATCGCCTGGTGGTGCCGGGTGACGTAGTGGAACTTCACACGGCCTGCACGGCCCGCGTCGGCACGATCAGCGAGTTCGACGTGACCGCCCACGTCGACCGGGAGCTGGCGGCGAGCGGGAGCTTGCAGATCGGTTTTCGAGCATCGAAGTGAGAGGGAGACCATGACGAGTGTTGCCATCGACCTGCTCGGGGTCGGCCGCTTTGGCGGCGGCCTGACGACGACGACCATCGGCGCGGCCACGGTGGTGTGGAACTTCGGGGATTTCGAGGCCGAGTGCTCGGCGCTGCGGACCGGAGCGGGCCTGATCGACATCAGCTCAGGCGGCCCCATCAAAGTGTCAGGCACCCAGGCCGTCGACCTGCTCCAGGCGTGCCTGAGCCGGGACATCGAGTTCCTCATCCCCGACCGGGCCCAGTGGTCGATCGTCTTGCATCACGACGGGACCATCGTCGATGTGGTCACCGTCATCGCCGGAGACGGCGACTACACCGTGCTGACCGGACCGGGCCGGGCCGCCGACGTCGAAACCGCGCTGCGGGACGCCGCCGGGGACCTGGACGTCCGGATCGAGAACCTCGAGGCGGGCACCGCGGTCTTCGCGGTGGAGGGCCCGCGGTCGTGGCAGGTCGTGGCCGACGTCCTCGGGGCCGAATACGTTTCCCTGGCCTACGAGAACGTCTACGCGATCGAGATCGACGGGCGCGAATGCCTGCTGGCCCGTCTGGGCGTGACGGGCGAGTACGGTTACACCTTCATCCTCCCGGACGACATCGCCGCCGACCTCTGGGCGCAGCTGGTGGCCTCGGGGGCCGCGCCGGCCGGGCACCAGGCCCGGGAGACGGCGATGCTCGAGGTGCGTCAGCCCATCGTCCACCGTGAGGTGCGGGCCGAGGACACCGTCATCAGCGCCGGCCTCAACTGGCTCGTCGACCTCAGCAAGGAAGACTTCGTCGGACGGGAGGCCGTGGTGGCGGCGGCCGCGCTGGCCCCGGCCAGCGGACCGGTCGGGTTCATGGTCAGCTCCGGTGCGGCGCAGGCCGGCGACCGCCTGTTCGTCGGGGACGAGACGGTGGGCGAGGTCATGTACGTCACCGCCTCGCCCAGCCTGGGCGCGAGCATCGGCCTGGCCCGGGTGGCCAGGGAGTGGCAGGCCTCGGGCCTGGACTTCCAGACGGACACGGCCGCCGTACGGACCCTGGCCCCGCCGTACTTCGTGCCCACGAGCTGGAGCACGTCCATCGACGTCTGACCTGTCCCCTGCTGTGAGTCCCCGCTGTGACCGAAAGGATGATGAGATGGTGCCGGTAGCGGTCTCGGGAGTCGGCATCAGATGCGCGGGGTCGGATGACGCCGTCGCCTTCTGGAAGAACATCACCGACGGCCGCAGCGCGGTCCGCCCGGTCGTCGGTCTCGACATCGACGGCTGCGCCTGCCAGGTCGGAGGTCAGATCACCACGCTGGCCGCCACCGGCGACGAGCGGACCGTGCAGATCCTGATCGGGGCGGCCACCGAGGCGCTCGCGGAGTCGGGGGTCGACCTGGGAAGCGTGGACCCGGCCCGGGTCGGGCTGTCGCTCGGCCAGTGCCAGGGATCGCTGGCCGATGAGAACTCGGCCCACTTCATGCACGAAGATGTCGACGCGCTCGCGGCCCACTTCGGCGTGACCGGTCCGCGGGTGGTGATCTCGACCGCGTGCACCGCGGGTGCGGCCGCGCTGGCTCTGGCGGCTGAGCGCATCGCCTCAGGTGAGGTCGACGTCATGATCGCCGGAGGGGTGGACGGCCTGTCCAGCTTCACCTGGCGGGGCTTCACCAGCCTGCAGTCGCTGAGTCCGCAGGGCTGCGCGGCCTACAGCCGTTCGGATGGCCTGGTCCTGGGTGAGGGCTCAGGGATCTTCGTGCTCGAGCCCCTGGACCGGGTGCTGGCCGAGGGCCGGACGCCGGTGGCCGAACTGCTCGGCTGGGGCTTTTCCGCGGACGCCCACCACATCACCGCACCGGACCCGACCGGGCGCGGCGCGGTGCTGGCCATGCAGCGGGCCGTGTCGCGGGCCGGCCTTGAGCTCGACGACATCGACTATGTCTGCGGCCATGGGACAGGGACCCAGGCCAACGACCAGATGGAGGTGAAGGCGCTGCGGCTGGCCTTCGGCGAACGAGCGTCGTCGGTCCCCCTCAGCAGCATCAAGCCGTCCATCGGCCACACGCTGGGCGCGGCCGGGGCGATCGAGGCGGCCGCCAGCGTCTTCGCCCTCCGTGACAACACGTTGCCGCCCACCCTCAACTTCGCCGCAGAGACGGTCTCCGACCTGGACTTCGTCCCCAATGCCGCCCGGACGGCGGCGCTGGATGTGGTGATGTCCAACAACTACGCCTTCGGCGGCAACAACAGCTCGCTGGTTTTCGGCCGGCCGGGGCGCCCGGCGCGCACCACGCCCGCCGTGCCCAAGCGGGAGGTCTGGGTGACCGGGATCGGGCTGGCCGGCCGGCTCGGTATGGGCTACGAGGCATGGCGGGAGGCACTCTACGAAGGCCGCACCGCGCTCCGGCCGTTCGAGACGCTGCACCCGAAGGACTCCGTGCTGACCGTCGGGGCGGAGTTCCCCGAGCTGTCGCCGCGCGGGGTGACCACGCCGGGCGAATGGCGCCAGCTTGACCCGCTGAGCCGGCTCGCGCTGACCGTGGCCCGTCAGGCATGGCAGGACGCCGGCCTGCGGCGGCTGACCCCGGCCGAAGGGACCAACGTCGCCGTGGTCTACGGTTCCGGCACCGGGCCCTTGTCCGCGATCCGCCGCTTCCAGGTTTCCGTCGCCGAGGGAAACCCCAGCCCTGGCCACTTCCCCAACACCGTCTACCCGGCCGCGCCTGGGCACGTGTGCAAGGCGCTTGGGCTGCGGGGCCCCACCATCACCTTCACCTCAGGTGGCCTGGCCGGGATGCACGCCATCGAGTACGCGAGCGCGCTTGTAGAGCGGGGCGAGGTCGACCAGGCCCTGGTCATCGCAGCCGAGGAGCTGACGGAGTGGCACCTGGAGGCCGGCGGCGATCAGAAGGCGTACCTGGCCCCCGACCGGGCCCGGCCGTTCCAGCGCGGGAGCAAGGGAACCAACCTCGGCAGCGCCGGCGTCGCCCTGATGATCGAGTCGGCCGACATCGCGCAGGCACGCCAGGCACGTCACTACGGCACGATCCTGGGCACCGCGGTCGGCGGTGACACCGGGGCGTCCGTGCTGCCCGATCCCCGCGGCCTGCGCTGGGCCGCGGTTATTCGCCAGGCGCTCGAACGGGCCGGGGTGTCTGCCGAGGACGTCGGGTACGTCTCGGCCGCCGCCAACGGGGCCATCGAGCTCGACTCCATCGAGACCGGCGTCATCTGGAGGGTCCTCGGCCGACAGGTCGCGATCTCGGCGACCAAGGCGGCGACGGGTGAGACCCTCGGCGCGGGCGCGGGTATCGCCCTGGCCGCAGCGTTGATGGCCGTCCGGACGGGCCAGGCTCCGCCGACGGCCGGGCTCCAGGACCCGGTCGGCGCGGGACGGGTCCGTCATGTGCTTGACCGCCCGGCCCCCCTGGACGGCCCGATCGCGCTCGTGGACGCCTTCTCGCTCGGCGGCAACTACGGAGCGATCGCGGTCGGCCCGTGACCAGCGATCGTGGTCGGCCCGTGACCAGCGATCGCGGTCGGCCCGTGACTCCGGTGAGGTACGCGGCCCAGCGGTACCATCGCCGCCTTGACCCCGGCGCGCTCGAGGAGCTGACTCCGCTGGAGCGGGCCGGGGCGCGCGGGCCCTACGAGTGCCAGCGAGTGGCGGCCGTGGTCGCCGCCAAGCGCGCCGCGCTGCGCCTGTGCCCGGACTGGACGCCCGCCGAGCTGGAGATCCTGCGCCGCCACAACGCCGCCCCGGTGCTGCGGGTAGCCGGACAGGTAGCCGACGTCCAGGTCTCGCTGTCCCACGCCGGCGGCCTGGCGGTGGCGGCCGTGCGGTGGTGCGGGGACCGGGAGCCGGGCTGATGCGGGCGATCGTGCAGACCGGCACGGGTGCCCCTGACGTGCTTCAGTGGCGCGAGGTGCCCGACCCTCCGATGATCCGCGGCGGGGTCCTCATCAGGACCACGGCGGTGGGGGTCAACTTCCACGACGTCGAGATCAGGCGGCAGGGCGAGCGAGGCCTGTCGCTGCCGTTCACCCCGGGCACGGACCTGGTCGGTGTCGTCGAGCGGGTGGCCGACGACGTCGCGCACATCGTGCCAGGGGACCGGGTGCTTGCCCTGTTGCAGAACGGCGGCTACGCCACCAAGGTCGTGTCCCACGCCCACCTGACCGTCCCCGTTCCCGACGGGGTGAGCGACGAGATGGCCGCCTCGGTCCCCGTCGCGGGGCTCACGGCGTGGTTCCTGACCCGGGACCTGGCCCTGCCGCAAGGGTCTCAGGTCGTCGTGCACGCCGCCGCCGGCGGCGTCGGCTCGTGGTTCGGCGCCCTGCTGCGGGACACGCCGCTGCGCACGATCGGCCTGGTATCGTCCCCGGCCAAGCAGGAGGTCGCGTTCGAGTCCGGCTACCACGCCGTGGTGGACCGCTCGGCGCACCCCGACCTCGTGGCGGCGGTACTGACGGCCACCCGCAGGCGTGGGGCGGACCTGGTTCTCGACGCGGTCGCCGGTCCCGCCTTCGCCGACTCGTTCAGGATGCTCAGGCCGGAGGGCACGGTGATCCTCTACGGGCGGGCCGCGGGTCCGCCCGCGCTGACCGACCTGCCCGAGGCGTTCCTCGACGCCCGCAAGAACATCGGGCTGCGGACATTCTTCCTCAGCCGGACCCTGCTGGCCCGGATGAAGGAGGTACCTGACGCGATGTCCGCCCTGCTCGAGGTCATCAGGGGCGGCGGGGTGCCGATGCGGATCACGACCATGCCGCTGCACGCCGCGGGTGAGGCGCAGCGCCTGCTCGAGTCCAGGGCGACGGCCGGCAAGGTGGTCCTCGTGCCGTGACCCGCTGCGATATCGCGGTGATCGGGGCCGGACCCGTCGGGCTGACCCTGCTCACCGCGCTGCGCCGGGACGGCGTCGACGCGGTCGCCTTCGACAGCGGGCCGGGCCCGACAAGCTATCCGAAGTCGCGGCTGGTCAGCGCCCGTTCCATGGAGACCTTCCGGCGGCTGGGCGTGGCCGCGGAGGTGACAGCCGCCAGCCTCGACGCGCCGTGGTGCCAGCGCCTCGTGGTGCGGCGGTCGGTGACCGGTCCCGAGCTGGCCCGGATCGAACGACCCCCCGCCCCGGCCGCGCCTGCGCTGTGCACCCAGGACGCGCTTGAGCACGTCCTGGCCGCGAATCTGGACGACCGCTTTCCCGGCACCCTGCGGTGGCGGTCCACGGCGGTGAGGATCGAGCCGGACGAGGCCGGCGTCACGGTCTGCGTCCGCGGCCGGGACGGCGCCGAGCAGACCTGGCACGCCGCCTACGCGGTCTGCGCCGACGGGATACGCGGCCTCAGCGGCACGCTTCCCGGTGCGGGGCGCCGCCGGGTGTTCGGCCGCCAGGTCAGCATCCGGGCCTGCGTCGGGCTCAGCCCGTGGACCGATGCCGTCCCCGCGTTCATCTGCTATCTCGTCGACCGTGGCCTTTCCGCGCAGCTGCTTGTCGTCGACGGCAAGGACGACTGGATCGTGTCCAGTCTGGCCCGCAGCGGCGAGACGGTGCTCGACTACGGTCCTGAGCGGGCTCGGGCCCTGCTCGCCACCGTCACCGGGCTGCCCGAGACCCACCCGGTCATCCGCGCCGCGAGGATCACTGACGTGCGCATGTGGGAGCTGGCCACCAGGGTCGGTGACAGTTTCCGTGCCGATCGGGTCGTGCGGGCCGGGGATGCCGCGCACGAGATCCTGCCGACCGGGGCGATGGGGCTTAACCTCGGCATTGCCGACGCCGACGCGCTGGCCTGGCGCCTGCGGGCCGTCCTGGACGGGCGGGCCGGCCCCGCGGTGCTCGACGACTATGACAGCGAGCGGCGGGCCGCGGCGGTGCGGACCGCGGCCTGGAGCCGCGCCAACCTCAACGCGGTCGCCCTGATGCTCGGCGCCGCGGCCCGGCATGATGACCCGGCCCTCGACGACGCCACGAAGGCCCTGGCCGCCTATCTCGACACGAGCGGACTTGAGTCCAGTCCGGCCTCCGGTTCGCCGCCGGTCCAGTCATAGCACGCAAATCGCACTTAGTGAGAACCCGGCTGCTCATCGTGGCCAGGGCATTGACAGGACAATCTCACCGGAATACGTTATTGATGTCATAACTATTAAGAAACTTTACTAATAATAGTTATGACGACGGAGCGGGAACGGGCGGGCACGGCGCGGGCCGGCTGTGAATCCGGCCAGGCGGGTGCCCATCGATCGAGCGGCTTCGGAGGAGTCATGATTCCGCATCCAGCAACACCACGTCCCGGCCGATCCCGCTACCGGCTGCTGGCCGCGACCGGAGCGTGCCTGCTGGCCGCCGGCGCAGGCGGCACGTTTGTCGCCGCGACGGCCGGGGCCAGCACGCACGCCACGGCCCTGGGCGACAACTGGTACGAATCCGCCCCGTACTACAGCACGCTCGACTCCAGCGCCCCGGACCTGGGTCAGGTGATGGCGGCCACCGGGCAGAAGGCCTTCGAGATGGCGTTCATCCTGGCCGACGGCAGCTCGTGCGACCCGTCCTGGGATGGCAGCGACCCGGTGTCGTCCGACACCGAAGTCGGTGCGGTGATCGCCGAGGTGCGCAACGACGGCGGCGACGTGATCGCCTCCGCGGGCGGCTACAACGGCACCAAACTCGGCCAGCTCTGCGGCTCGGCCGCGGCCACCGCCGCCGCGTACCAGCAGGTCATTACCGCGTACGGGCTGCACGCGATGGACTTCGACCTGGAGGAGCCTGAGATCGAGAACTCCGCGGCGATCGCCAACGAACTGGGTGCCGCGCAGATCCTGCAGCAGGAGGACACCGGGCTGTTCGTGTCGGTGACGATGCCGAGCACCACCACCGGGGCGAACTACTTCGGCCAGCAGCTGCTCGACGAGGCCAAGACCCTGGGCTTCACGCCCGACGACTACACGATCATGCCGTTCGACGGCGGGTTCAGCGGAGGAGCGTCACAGGTCACCGCCCTGCAGGACTTCAACGGGCAGCTGATGAGCACGTTCGGCTGGTCCAGTGCGCAGGCGTACGCACACGAGGGCTTCTCCGGCATGAACGGCCGCTCGGACACCGGCGAGGTCTTCACCCAGAGCGACTTCCAGACTGTGCTCAGCTTCGCCCAGAGCAGCGGGATGAGCCGGTTCACGTTCTGGTCGGTCAACCGGGACCGGGAGTGCAGCCCGCCGGACAACAACGGCAACACCTCCAGCGAGTGCAGCAGCGTGACCCAGAACCCGTGGGACTTCACCGCCTATACCGTCGCGTTCGCCAACGGCGCGCCGGTGACCCCGCCGTCCTCACCCCCGCCGTCCTCACCGCCGCCGTCCTCACCGGGCACTTGCTCGGCCGCGGCCTGGTCGTCCACCGCGACCTACACCCCCGGCGACGTGGTGTCCGACAGCGGGCACCAGTGGACCGCCAACCAGTGGAACTACGACGAGGCGCCCGGCGGCGCATCCGGCGCCTGGAACGACGACGGCGCCTGCTGACCGGCCGGCCGGGCCCTCCCAGCGCGACGAGGCGAGGGCCCGGCTACGGGCCTCGGCCCGGGCTCGACGGGGCAGGCGGGCGAGCAAGGCCTCGGCCACCCGTCCCAGCCATGCCGGCGGAGAATCTTGGCCACCTCGGCCGCGGTCGCGCATGCGTGCCACTTGACTTGCGTCCAGCCGTACCTGAGCGTCTGCTGGCCGTCCACGGCCGCGGCGTTATCCCGCGTCTTGTCCCGCCATTGATCCTCCTCCGGGTGGGCCAGCCGTCCGTCCAGCTCGACCACCACGCCGTACTCCTCGTACACCCGATCCCGGCGGCCCCGGCGGCCGCCCGGTCCGGTGAACGGCACCTGGCGGTCTGGCTCCGGCAGCCGGTGCGCCCGCTCCACGTCACGGTGATAGCGGAACTCCAGCACCGAATGGTCGCCACCGCTGGCGGCCACGACAAGTTCGTGCAGGTCAGCCCGCCAGCGCAACATTGTGCGCTGCTCCATGGCCTTTTCCAGCCTCGCCTCGTCGGTCAGGTCCCTGGCGAAGGCGCGGGTCACCCAGCCGCACACGTCATCAAAGGTCCTGGCGGTCTGGGTGAGATCGAGCACCGTCTCCTCCACCGTGGTCCGCGGCGGATTGGTATAACCCTCAGCAGCCTCGACAGCGCGAGCGGACCGGTGAATGACCACCCCGTCGACGGCCGTGACCCGGCGCTGGACGGGAACGGTGAGGTGGATCGCATCAGCGGGCCGGTCGCTGAGCCGATGCAGGTCAGCCGCCGTCTCGTGGCTGAGGACGGCGCCCGGCCCGGCCAACAGCACCGCCGCCCACAGCTGCGGCTGACGGCCGGGCACTCCTGTGAAGGTCGCGTAGACACCACGATGGACTTGCCGCCATCGGCCGCTGCTGACCCTGAACTTGATCATGCCTGGCGAGAGGCCGCCCCGCACGGCTTGCGAGCGGGAGAGAACTCCGGCTTGATACCTGACAAGGTTGCGGAGAGTAGGAGGAAGCTCACTTCTCATGCCGCAGATTGTTACGCCGCCCTCCGACATTTCCGCAAAACGGGGAATTCTCGCGGATGATTCGGCTTCTACGGGGAGTTTGGGCCCTCCCCGTTGCCCGAACTCTCCACGAAGGCCGGATCTTCCACTGAATTTGGGGCAATTGGTAAAGGAGGTGCTGGTGGGGATTTTGGGGCGCAGTCGAGGGCGCGCGGGGCACCGGGCGGGGGCCTGAGCGGGGTGACGGGGACCTGAGCGGGGTGGCGAGGCCCCGGGCGGGGGCCTGAGCGGGGTGACGGGGGGCCTGAGCGGGGTGACGGGGGGCCCCGGGCGGGGGGACTGGGCGGGGGGAGGGGTTAGAGGTCGGGGAGGGGGATGTCGGGGTCGGTGAGGCGGGAGGGGTCTATTTTGCGGGCGGAGCGGATGAGGGACTGGATGTCGTCGGAGACGTCCCAGACGTTGACGTTCATGCCGGCGATCACGGCGCCGCCGGACAGCCAGAACGCGATGAACTCAAGCGCCTTCGGGTCACCGCGGTAGAGAACCTGATCGTAGGAGCCGGGTGAGGGCAGGCCGGCGCATTCCATGCCGAGGTCGTACTGGTCGCTGTAGAAGTAAGGCACCGGGTCGTACTCGACGGGCTGGCCGAGCATGGACCTGGCCGCGGCCGGGCCGCCGTTCAGCGCGTTGGCCCAGTGCTCGACGCGGACCCGGCGGCCGAGCAGCGGGTGGAACGAGTTCGCCACGTCGCCGGCCGCGAAGATGTCCGGGTCGGAGGTGCGCAGCGCGGCGTCGGTCAGCACCCCGTTGGACACCTCCAGGCCCGCGGCGGCGGCCAGCGCGTCGTTGGGGGCGGCGCCGATGCCGACGACAAGCACGTCGGCCTCCAGGTCGGCGCCGCTGGAGGTGATCACCAGGCCGGGGCGGAACTCGGCCGCCCGCTCGCCGAAGCGGAACGCGACGCCGTGGGCCCGGTGCAGGTCGGCGAACACGCCGCCGAGTTCGGGACCGAGCTGGTCGTGCAGGGCGCCCGGCTGCGGCTCGAGCACGGTCACCGGGCAGTCGGCCGCCCGGGCCGCCGCGGCCGTCTCCAACCCGATCCAGCCGGCCCCGGCGATGACGACCCGGGTGCCCGGTGAGAAGGCCGAGCGCAGCCGCTCGGAATCCGCCACCGTGCGCAGGTACAGCACGTCGCTCGCGTCAGATCCGGGGAAGTCGAGCCGGCGCGGTGAGGCGCCGGTGGCGAGCAGCAGCTTGTCGTAGCGCAGCGACTCGGGGCCGGCCGGACCTGAGACGGTCACGGCGGCGGCGCGACTAGCAGCGGGGCGGTCGATGCCCGTGACGGTGACACCGAGGCGCAGGTCCACCCGGTGCTCGGCGTACCAGCCGTCCGGGTGGACGTAGATCGAGTCCCGTTCGTCGCTGCCGAGCAGGTAACCCTTGGACAGCGGCGGGCGCTCGTAGGGGCGTTCCGCCTCGGCGGCCGCCAGCACGATGTCGCCGTCGAAGCCCTCGTCCCGCAGTGTCTCGGCGGCCTTAGCCGCGGCCAGGCCGCCGCCCGCGATCACAAAAGTTGGCATGAGGACAAGGCTACGACGCGGCGGGCTTGCCGGGGGCTCCGGGTGCACAGAGGCGGTGATGCCAGGCAATGGCGGAGGTATCGGTGAGGGAGGCGATCTGGTCGATGACGACCCGGCGGCGGGCCGCGTCGGTCTGCGCCGCGTCCCAGGCGGGACGCAGCAGCGGGTCGAGCGTCTGCGGGGCCCCGCGCTCGACGGCGAAGGCCAGCTCGGTCAGCAGTTCCCGCTCCCGGGCCTGCGCCGCGACCACCCCCGCGCGCGTCATCACGTAGTGCGCCGTGATCCCCTTCAGCAGCGCGCACTCCAGCCGGGGCCGGCGCGGCACGACGAGGTCCGCGGCGTACCGGGTGAGGGGGGCGCGGGCGGCGGTCAGGGTGGCTTGCTGGGCGGCGACGCAGAAGCGGCCGATCAGCTCGCTGGTCAGGTTCTTCAGCGCGGCGGCGGTCTCCGGGCCGCCGTCGTAGGCGGCGGGCCACACGTCCAGGGCGAGCAGGTCCGCCAGCACGTCCTCGAGCTCGGCGAGCGAGACGCCGTCCTCGCAGTAGGTGGTGGCGGTGGTGTGTGTCACCACGGACCGTTCGGCGGAAGATTTGAGGTTCTTGAAGGTGATCAGGCCCGCGTAGAAGCCGTCTTCCAGGTCGTGGACCGAGTAGGCCACGTCGTCGGCCCAGTCCATCACCTGCGCTTCCAGGCACGGCCGGCCCTCCGGCGCGCCCTGCCTGATCCAGGCGAAGACCCCGGCGTCCTCGGCGTAGACGCCAAATTTGCGGGGGGTTCCGGGGGGCTTTTGGGTTCGTCCCCCCGGGCTGGCAGAGCTGCCGCCGGAATTGAACCAGGGGTACTTCAGGGTCGCGTCCAGGGTGGCCCGGGTCAGGTTCAGGCCGGCCCCGGCGACCTTGGGCTCGAGCCTGGTCAGCAGGCGCAGGGACTGCGCGTTGCCCTCGAACCCGCCGCATGAGGCGGCCAGCTCATGAAGGGCAGTCTCACCATTATGGCCGAACGGACTGTGGCCGATGTCGTGGGCCAGGCAGGCCGCGTCGACCAGGTCAGGATCGCAGCCGATTTCGGCGGCCAGCTCCCGGCCGATCTGTGCGCATTCGAGCGAGTGGGTGAGCCTGGTGCGGGGGAAGTCGGCCGTGCCGGCCGCGACGACCTGGGTCTTCGCGGACAGCCGACGCAGCCCGGCGCTGTGCAGCACACGGGCCCGGTCGCGCTCGAAGTCGCCGCGCCCGGCCCGCTTGGGCGGCTCTGCCACCCAGCGGGCCGTGGCGCTCGCGTCGTAACCTGGCCTCATCTACCTGCTGTCGGAGCCGCTGCTGCTCAGCGCGGCCCGTCCTGCCTCCAGCCGGGCGACCGGCACCCGGAACGGCGAACAGGACACGTAGTCCAGGCCCACCTCGTGGAAGAAGTGCACCGATTCCGGGTCGCCGCCGTGCTCACCGCAGACGCCGACGTGGAGGTCCGGCCGGGCGGCCCGGCCTTCCCTGACCGCGATGTCGACCAGGCGTCCGACCCCCTCGCGGTCGATCGTCTCGAACGGCGACACACCGAAGATGCCCAGCTCCATGTACCTGCTGAAGAACGCGGCCTCCACGTCGTCGCGAGAGAAGCCCCAGGTCATCTGGGTCAGGTCGTTGGTACCGAAGGAGAAGAACTCGGCGCTTCCCGCGATCGGGCCCGCGCTGACCGCCGCCCTCGGCACCTCGATCATCGTGCCGATCGGCGTGTGCACATCGGTGCCGGTCTCTTCTACGACCTGCTTGAGCGCCTTCTCCGTCAGCTCGCGGGCGATCTCCATCTCCTGCACGGCCGCGACGAGCGGGATCATCACCTCAGGGCGCGGGTTCTTGCCCGCCTGCTTGAGCTGCGCGGCCGCGTGCGCGATCGCCAGGACCTGCATGTTCAGCAGGCCGGGAATGACCAGGTCAAGCCGGACGCCACGGAGGCCGAGCATCGGGTTCTGCTCGTGCAGCCTGCGCACCGCGCCGAGCAGTTTCTTATCCTTCTCGGTGGCGTTGTCGCCGTCCAGGGCGAGCTTGATCGACAGCTCGGTCAGGTCGGGGAGGAACTCGTGCAGCGGAGGGTCGATCAGCCGGACCGTCACCGGCAGGCCGTCCATGGCGTCCAGGATCTCCACGAAGTCGCCGCGCTGCAGCGGCTCGAGGGCGTCGAGGGCGTGCTGGCGCTGCTCTTGGGTGTCGGCGAGGATGAGGTCCTCGACCAGCTGGCGGCGCTCGCCGAGGAACATGTGCTCGGTCCGGACCAGGCCGACGCCTTCCGCGCCGAACCTACGCGCCCGGACACAGTCCGGGCCGGTGTCGGCGTTGGCATGCACGCCGAGGCGGCGCTTGCTGTCCGCGTGAACCATGATCCGGTGCACCGCCCGGATCAGGTCGTCGGCCTCAGCGGAGTCGGGCTGCAGCTCACCCTCGAAGTAGCGCACGACCTCGGACGAGACGACCGGGATCTCGCCGAGGTAGACGACACCGCTGGTGCCGTCGATGGAGATCACGTCGCCCTCGCTCACCGTGATGCCGCCGGGGGCGGTGAACTTCTTCGCCTTGGTGTCCACGTCGAGTTCCTCGGCGCCGCAGACGCAGGTCTTGCCCATGCCACGGGCGACCACGGCCGCGTGGCTGGTCTTGCCGCCGCGGCTGGTCAGGATGCCCTGGGCAGCGATCATGCCGTGCAGGTCATCCGGGTTGGTCTCGCGGCGGACCAGGATCACCTTCTCGTCCTGGGCGGCCAGCTCGACGGCACGGGGCGAGTCGAAGACGACCTTGCCGACCGCGGCGCCCGGCGACGCGCTCACGCCGGCGGCGATCTTGGTGACCTCGCCGCTGGTGTCGAACCTGGGGAACATCAGCCGGCCTAGCTCGGCGCCGGAGACCCGGGTGAGCGCCTCGTCCATGTCGATCAGGCCCTGGTCCACCAGCTGCGTGGCGATCCGGAACGCCGCGGCGGCGGTGCGCTTGCCCACCCGGGTCTGCAGCATCCACAGCTTGCCGCGCTCGACGGTGAACTCGATGTCGCACAGGTCGCG
>JBEKGC010000040.1:0-38912 GCA_050013055.1 Streptosporangiaceae bacterium | reverse complement strand
TAGGAGTCGAAGCCTAGGCCGGCGGCGTCCAGGGCGCGGAGCCACAGGTTCCTGCGGCCGGACTGCCGGTCGGCTTGGGCCAGGGACCAGCGGGTGGCCTGAACGCCCAGGTAGGCGAGCGGTTCAGGCGGGAAGGGGATCGGCTTGCTCCGGACCATGTCCAGCTCGGTCAGCTCGGTCCGCTCACCGCTCAGCAGGTCGAGCATGACCCGCGCGCCGAACCTGCTCGCGCCCACGCCCAGCCCGGTGTACCCCAGCGCGTAGGCGACGCGGCCGTGGTGCGCGGTGCCGAAGAACGCGCAGAACCGGCTGCAGGTGTCGATGGCGCCGCCCCAGCGGTGGCTGAACCCGAGCCCTTCCAGCTGCGGGAACGTGGTGAAGAAGTGATCCGCGAGCTTGACGAAGGTGGCGGGCCGCTGATCGTAGGACATCCGGACGTGATGCCCGAAATGGTAGATGGCGTCGTAGCCGCCCCACAGGATCCTGTTGTCCGCGGTGAGCCGGTAGTAGTGGAACTGGTTGGCCACCTCGCCGATCCCCTGCCGGTGCTGCCAGCCGACCGAGGCGAGCTGCGCCGCGCTGAGCGGCTCGGTCACCAGCACGTAGTCGTAGACCGGCACGATGTAGGGGCGCAGCCTGCGCACCAGCGAGGGGAACGCGTTGGTGCCAAGCGCGGCCCGCTTGGCGCGCAGCAGGCCGCCCGGGGTCCGCACCGTCACGCCGTCCGCGTCGCTGGCCAGGCCGGAGGCGGGGGTGTGCTCGAAGATGCGCACCCCGATCCGCTCGCACGCGGCGGCCAGCCCCCAGGCCAGCCGGGCCGGTGAGATCATCGCAGTTCCGTCGGAATCCCAGCGGCCCGCCAGGTAGGTGGGGGAGTTCACCTCCGCCCGCATCGCCTCGCCGTCGAGGAAGGTCCCGCCGTCGACCCGGCGGAGCTCGGTCACCTGGTGTTCCTCGGTGGCCACCGCGATGGAGCCGGTGCGCTCGAAGTCGCAGTCGATGCCGTACTTCTGCACGGCGGCCTCGATCGCGTTCAGGTTCTCCGCGCCCAGGCGCTGCAGGGTGTCGAACTCGGCGGGGAACCGCTCCTGTCCGTTGGCGGTGCCGTGCGTCAGGCTGGCGTCGCAGAACCCGCCGTTGCGGCCGCTGGCGGCCCAGCCCACACGGTTGCCGTCGACCACGGTCACGGACCGGCCGGGGTTGGCTTCCTTGGCCAGCAGGGCCGTCCACAATCCGGTGAACCCGCCGCCGATCACCACCAGGTCGCAGGCGAGGTCGCCGCGGACCGGCGG
The DNA here is from genome assembly GCA_050013055.1 of Streptosporangiaceae bacterium. GTDB lineage: Bacteria > Actinomycetota > Actinomycetes > Streptosporangiales > Streptosporangiaceae > Palsa-504. The sequence goes on along the minus strand of JBEKGC010000040.1, from coordinate 37,620 downwards.
CCGGGCGGGCGGCGCGTCGGGCCGGTCCAGCCAGAACGGCTTGGCCCTGGCCGCGGCGATCAGCCGCCCGAGCTCCTCGGCCCGGCGCGGCTCAAGCTTCCCCTGGACCATCAGAAGCCTCCCTGGACCATCAGACCGAGGCGAAGGCGTCGTCGAGGATGGTCAGGCCTTCGTCGAGCAGGTCCTCGCCGATCACGAGCGGCGGCAGGAAGCGGATCACATTGCCGAACGTCCCGCAGGTCAGCGTGACCAGCCCGGCCTGATGGCAGGCCCGGGAGATCGCCGCGGTGGTGCCCGGGTCGGGCTCGAGCGTCCCCGGGCTGGTCAGCTCGATCGCGAGCATCGCGCCGCGGCCCCGGACGTCGGCGATCACCGGGTAGGTCTCGGCCAGCTTGTGCAGCCGGGGCAGCATGACCTCGCCGATCCGGCGGGCCCGGCCGGCCAGGTCTTCTGCGTCCATGGTCTCGATCGCGCCGAGTGCCGCCGCGCAGGCCACCGGGTTACCTCCGTAGGTACCGCCCAGGCCGCCCGCGTGCACGGAATCCATGATCTCGGCGCGCCCGGTCACCGCGCCAAGCGGCAGCCCGCCCGCGATGCCCTTAGCCGTGGTGATCAGGTCGGGCACCACGTCCTCGTGCTCGCAGGCGAACCAGTCGCCGGTGCGGCAGAACCCGGTCTGGATCTCGTCCGCGATGAACACGATCCCGTGCTCGCGGCAGAATTCGGCCAGCCCGGGCAGGAACCCGTCCGGCGGCACCACGAACCCGCCCTCGCCCTGGATCGGCTCGATGATCACGGCGGCCACGTTGTCCTCGCCCACCTGCGTGTGGATCAGGCTCTTCACCGTCTCAAGCGCGGTGTCCCGGCACGCCTCCGGGCCGCCCGGCCAGCGCAGCGGGTACGCCATCGGCATCCGGTAGATCTCCCCGGCGAACGGGCCGAACTTGTCCTTGTACGGCATGTTCTTCGCGGTCAGCGCCATGGTGAGGTTGGTCCGCCCGTGGTAGGCGTGGTCGAAGGCGACCACGGCCTGGCGGCCGGTGGCGTGCCGGGCGATCTTCACCGCGTTCTCGACCGCTTCCGCGCCCGAGTTGAACAGCCCGGAGCGCTTGTCGTAGCGGCCGGGTGTCCGGCGGGCCAGTTCTTCGCAGACTTCGACGTAACCCTCGTACGGCGTCACCATGAAGCAGGTGTGGGTGAACCGGGCCGCCTGCTCCGCCACCCGCGCGGCCACCCGGGGCGCGGCGTTACCCACCGAGACCACCGCGATGCCGGCGCCAAAGTCGATCAGCGAGTTGCCGTCGGCGTCCACGATGACGCCGCCGCCGGCGTCGGTGACGTACACCGGCAGGGTGGAACTGACCCCGCGGGCGACCACGCGCTCGCGCCTGGCCTGAAGCTCACGTGAGACGGGTCCCGGGATCTCGGTGACAAGGTGTCGGCGCTGGAGAGGGCGGCCGTGGCCTGATGCGTGCTCGGTCATGGAAAGACCATAAGCCAACAAAGCTAACGGCTGAAGCGTTGGGAGCCGCACGAGGACCTGGGACGTCTATCGTGGTGAGGCGAATACGGGAGAGGACTGATCTCGGACATGCCTGACCTACGACAGCCGAACGCGCGCGGGCTGTTCGGTGGGGTTTTCGCCCGCGGTGGCGTCGAGGCCGGCGACACCGCTTGGCTGCAAGCCATGCTGGACGCCGAGGCCGCGCTGGCCCGCGCGCTCGAACGGGCCGGGATGGCGCCGGCCGGCTCGGGAGAGGCGGTCACGGTCACGGCTCAGGCCGCCAATTTTGACCCGAACGCTCTCGGTGAGCTAGCGGCACTGACCGGCAACCCCGTTCCCGGGCTGGCCCGCGAACTGGCCCGGCGGGTGCCCCAGACGGCGGTCAGCGCCGTGCATCGCGGCGCCACCAGCCAGGACATCATCGACACCGCCGCGATGCTGCTGGCCAGACGGGCGATCGAGGTGATCCTGGCTGACCTGGCCGCCGCGGCGGACGCGGCGGCCGGGCTGGCCGCCGATCACCGGGCCACGATCATGATCGGCCGGACGCTGCTGCAGCAGGCCGTGCCTGTCACCTTCGGCCTGGTCGCCGCGGGCTGGCTGACCAGCGTGGATGAGGCTCGCGACGGGCTGGCCGGGGTCAGTGCCAGGCGGCTGGCCGTGCAGTTCGGCGGCGCGGCGGGCACGCTGGCCTCGCTCGGCGAGGATGGCGGCCGGGTCGCGGCCCTGCTCGCGGAGGAACTCAGCCTGGCGCTGCCCGTGCTGCCCTGGCATACCGACCGGCTGCGGATCATCGACCTGGGCGCCGGGCTCGCCCGCACCGCGGCCGCGCTCGGCAAGATCGCCAGAGACGTGACCCTGCTGGCCCAGTCCGAGATCGGTGAGGTCAGCGAGGGCCCCTCCGGCCCGCGGGGCGTCCAGGGGACCAGGCCGTCCCCTCAGCCTCCGCGCCGCGGCGGATCCTCCGCGATGCCGAACAAGCACAATCCGGTGGCCTCGGTCGCCATCCTCGGCTGTACCAAGCAGGTTCCCGGCCTGCTCGCCACGCTCGTCGCGGCCGGCGAGCAGGAACATCAGCGTGCGGCCGGCGCCTGGCACGCCGAGTGGGAGCCGCTGACGGCCCTGCTGCGACTGACCGGCTCCGCCTCGAGCTGGGCGGCCGAGCTGCTGCCCGGGCTGACCGTGGATGGCTCGCGGATGGCCGCCAACCTGGCGGCCACCAAGGGCCTGCCGCTGGCGGAGCACGTCACCTCGCTGCTGACCGGTGTCCTCGGCGCGACCCAGGCGCACGACCTGGTGGCCGAGGCAGGGGAGCGGGCGGTCAGCGCGGGGCTGCCGTTGCGCGACGTCCTGTTGTCCGTGCCCAAGCTCGAGGAACGGCTCGCTTCGGCCGGCATCATGGCCGAGCAGATTGACTCCGCCCTCGAGCCAGCCGGGTATCTGGGCGTGACGGATGCCTTGATTACCGCGGCCCTGAAGGCCCACGAAACCCTGACCTTGCCGGAGTGGCCGTATGGATGATGCCGAACGCTCCGAGCGCGGCGCCAGGGTACGCCGTGAGGTGCTCGGGGAGGCGCACGTCGACCGGGCGGTGGCGGGGACGACACCGTTCACCGAGCCGTTCCAGGACTTCATCACCCGTTATGCCTGGGGAGACATCTGGTCCAGGCCGGGGCTGTCCCGGGCGGAGCGGAGCATCGTCACGCTGGCGGTGCTCGCCGCCCTGCAGCACGAGGGTGAACTGGCCCTGCACGTCAAGGCCGCGCGACGCAACGGCCTCAGCCCCGAGCAGATCCAGGAGATCTTGCTCCAGGTCGCGGTGTACGCAGGTGTCCCGGTCGCCAACCGGGCCTTCCCGATCGCGCAGCGCGCGCTGGCCGAAGCCGACGAGACCGCGGACTCCTAGCGTCCGACATGCGAACGTCTGTGCTCCTGGCGGCTCGGCCAGGAGCTATCGTTAGCCTAGGCAACCAGACGGGAGAGAAATGGCCGAGATCGTCGCCCTCGCCGAGGCTGTGCAGCGGGCGATCCATGACGGTGACGTCGTGGCCATGGAAGGGTTCACGCACCTGATCCCGTTCGCCGCCGGGCACGAGATCATCCGGCAGCGGCGCCGCGACCTGACGCTGATCAGGATGACGCCCGACCTGATTTACGATCAGCTCATCGGGGCCGGCTGCGCGCGTAAGCTCATCTTCTCCTGGGGCGGCAATCCCGGTGTCGGCTCGCTGCACCGGTTCAGGGACGCGGTGGAGCATTCCTGGCCCGCGGCTCTGGAGCTGGAAGAGCACAGCCATGCGGGGATGGCGAACCGCTATGTCGCCGGGGCCTCGGGCCTGCCGTTCGCCGTGCTCCGCGGCTACAACGGCACCGACCTGTACCGGCTCGGGACGCTCAGCGCCGGCCCGGACCCGGTTCCGACCATCAAGCCGATCACCTGCCCGTTCACCGGCGAGACGCTGACCGCGGTCTCGGCGCTGCGCCCCGACGTGGCGGTCATCCACGCCCAGCGCGCGGACCGGCGAGGGAACGTGCAGTTCTGGGGGATCACCGGCGTGCAGAAGGAGGCCGTGCTCGCGTCGCGTCGTTCGGTGGTCACCGTCGAGGAGATTGTCGACGAGCTTGACCCCCGCCCCGGCGCCGTCGTGCTGCCCGGCTGGACGGTGAGCTACGTGGCGCACGTCGCAGGCGGAGCGCACCCGTCCTACGCGCTCGGGTACTCGGTCCGCGACAACGACTACTACCTGGCCTGGGACGCCATCGGACGGGACCGCGCGGCGTTCAGCCGGTGGCTGGACCAGCACATTTACCCGGTCTCCGCGGGGCAGCGATGAACCGGCCCGCCGCTGCGCCGAGCGCGCAGGCGCCCGCCTACTCCGCGGACGAGATGATGACCGTATCGGCCGCCCGCGCGCTGCGGGACGGCATGACGTGCTTCGTCGGGATCGGGCTGCCCAGCGCCGCCGCTAACCTGGCGCGCGCCACGCACGCTCCGGAACTCGTGCTCATCTACGAGTCGGGCACCATCGGGGCCAAGCCGACCCGGTTGCCGCTGTCGATCGGCGACGGCATCCTGGCCGAGACGGCGGACGCGGTCGTGAGCGTCCCGGAGATCTTCAACTACTGGCTGCAGCCGGGCCGGATCGACGTCGGTTTTCTCAGCGCCGCCCAGATCGATAAGTTCGGCAACATCAATACCACCGCCATCGGCGGGGACTACCTTCATCCGAAGGTGCGCCTGCCTGGGTCGGGCGGCGCTCCCGAGATCGCCGCCTCGTGCCGCGAGGTGATCGTCGTGGTCAGGCAGAGCGCCAGGTCGTTCGTCGAGCGGGTGGACTTCGTCACCTCGGTCGGCTACGGGTCAGGGCCGGGTGACCGGGCCCGGCTCGGGCTCACCGGGGCCGGGCCCAAGAAGATCATCACCGACCTGGGTGTCCTGGAGCCCGACCGGCACACGCTGGAGTTCACGCTGACCGGGTTGTACCCGGGCGTCTCCGCCGCCGCGGCGAAGGAGCGAACCGGCTGGGACCTGGCCATCGCCGCCGAGCCCGAGATCATCGCCGCGCCGACCGCCGCGGAGCTGGCGGCGCTGCGGCAACTCCAAGACAGACACGCGAGGAGTCACCCATGACGGCTGACGTCAGGTCAGCGTCCCTGGCCGCGACGGATACCGGCAAGCTGGTCATGCCGTCGTACGAGCGCCCGGTCGGCCTGCATCCGCCGCTGGACTTCGACGGGTACCGCTCGACCGCGCTACGCCACCCGAAGCAGCCGCTTGTGCTCCTGGAGCACCGGCTGACCGAGGTGACCGGGCCGCTGCTCGGCGAGCAGCTGATCACCGCCACGGACGCGGACCTGACCACGCAGCACGACGGCGAGCCGCAAGGCCAGCGGATCATCGTGACCGGGCGGGTGCTCGACTCCGACGGGCGCCCGGTCCCCGACACGCTGATCGAGATCTGGCAGACCAACGCGGCCGGGCGCTACCGGCACTGGCGCGAGCATCATCCGGCCCCGCTCGACCCGAACTTCGACGGCATCGGGCGTGCCATCACCGACTCCGCTGGCCGGTACCGGTTCATCACCATCGCGCCCGGCGCTTACCCGTGGGGAAACCACCACAACGCCTGGCGCCCGGCGCACATTCACTTCTCGCTGTTCGGCCGCGCGTTCACCCAGCGGCTGGTCACCCAGATGTACTTTCCCGGCGACCCGCTGCTGCCCCTCGACCCGATCTTCAACTCGGTGCCCGATGAGCGGGCCAGGCAGCGGATGATCGCCGGCTTCGATATCGAGCTGACCCAGCCCGAGTGGGCGCTCGGCTACCGCTGGGACATCGTCCTGCGGGGCCGCAGCGCGACGGTGTTCGAGTAAACGACGGTGTTTAAGTAAACGAGGACAGGACGGACAGAGACGTGCCAGGGCTGACTCCTTCGCAGACCGTGGGCCCCTATTTCGCGATGAGGCTGCCGTGGCCGGACGGCCCGTTCGTGGTGGCCGAGGGCACTCCCGGCGCGATCACGATCATCGGCCGTCTCTACGACGGGGCCGGGAACATCATCCCCGACGGGCTGATCGAAACGTGGCAGGCGGGGCCCGACGGGGGTTTCGCTCACCCCGACGATCCGCGCGGTGCCGCCCCCGGCGGCTATGACGGCTTCCGCGGCTTCGGCCGGTGCCCGACCGCGCCGGACGGCTCCTACCGCATCGTCACGCTCAAGCCCGGGCCCCTGCCGACCCCCGACGGCAGCATCGAGGCACCGCACCTGGACGTATCGGTCTTCGCCCGCGGCCTGCTTGACCGGGTCGTCACCCGGATGTACTTCCCCGACGAGCAGACCGCCAACGCGGCGGACCCGGTGCTGTGCTCCATCGCCGAGCCGGCCCGGCGGGCCACCCTGATCGCCGCGCCCGAGCCGGGCGGCGAGCTCAGGTTTGACATCAGGCTCCAGGGCGAGCGCGAGACGGTTTTCTTCGACGTCTGACGGCGGGCACAGGGGCATGGACGACCGGTGCCCGATGTCCGCGGGCTGGCTCGGCGGCGGGATGACTAAGTAGCGGCTAAGTAGCCGTCGGCCGGCCCGGCAGTCTGGTACGTTTCCGGTCGTAATCGGGAACTGCTCAAACCTGTGAACCTCGAATGGAGAGACGTTATGCGCAAGACCGGGTGGGCAGCACCTGCCGGGCTCGGATCGCTGGTACTGCTGCTGGCCGCGTGCGGAGGATCGTCGTCGAGCAGTTCGGGTTCGACCCCGACCACCTCCACCACGGCCCAGGCCGCCGGCCAGCCGTCCAGCGCTGCCATGGCAAGCCTGCCGCCGGCCGGGTCGATTGTGCTGATCGTCCAGAGGTCAGCCGTCGGCTATGTGCTGGCCGAGGCCAGCGGCGAGGTCGTCTACACGTACGGCAAGGACACCAAGGGCGGTCAGCCCATGTGCACCGGCTCGTGCGCGTCGATCTGGCTGCCGGTGACGGGCGCGCCGGTGGCGAGCACCGCGGACACGCTGCCGGGCACGCTGGGTACGGTCTCCGACGCGAACGGGGCCAAGCAGGTCACCTACAACGGACTGCCGCTTTACACCTTCAAGGGCGCGAAAGCGCTGTCGACCAAGGCCAACGGCACGGCCGGGCAGTGGCGCGTGGTCAAGCTGGCCCAGAGCGACATCAAGGCGAGCTGAGCTCCCGAAGGTTCCCCCGAGTCACCCTTGTGAAGGAGAGATGTATGCGTAAAAGCGGATGGGCCGCAGCAACCGGGCTCGGATCGTTGGTGCTGCTGCTAGCCGCGTGCGGGGGGTCATCGACGTCGTCGAACTCAGCCGCCGGCGGCACGCCTGGCGGCACGGCCGGATCCAGCGCGCCGGCCTCGTCGGCGTCGGCGGTGTCCACGGCCACCAAGGCCAGCGGAGGCGCGACGGCTAAGGCGACACCCCATCAAAACGTCGGGCCGCAGCCCAGCTCGGGCACGGTGTCGTTCCCGCCGGTCGGCACGACCGTCTTGGTCGTGCAGCATTCGGCCATCGGTTACGTGCTGGCCGAGGCCAACGGCCAGGTCGCCTACACCTACGGCAAGGACACCAAGAACGGCGCGCCCACCTGCACCGGGTCGTGCGCCACGACCTGGCCCCCGATCACCGGGGTGCCCAAGGCCGGGCCCGCCGACACCTTCCCCGGCACGTTCGGCGTGGTCAAGGGAGCAGGCGGGGTGGAGCAGATCACCTACAACGGCCTGCCGCTTTACCGTCTCGCCGGAGCCAAGTCGCTGACCACCAAGGGCAACGGCCTTGGCGGCGAATGGCACGTGATCATGCTGTCCGAGAGCGACATCACCGGCGGCTGAGTACCCCGCTCTGAGCGTTCCCGGGCCGGCCCGGCACCAGGCCGGCCCGGGAACATGAGGTTCCTATCGCAGGTAGGAGGCGCCGTTGAGGTCCAGGACGGTGCCGCTGGCCCACTCGGCGGCGTCGGAGGCCAGGTAGACGACGGCCGCCGCGATCTCCTCCGGCGTCGCCACCCGGTTGAACGGGCTCTGGGCCCTGATGTCCGCTCCCCGCGGCGAGTTCAGGTCCGCCGCGGCCATCTCGGTCTGCACGTATCCCGGCGCCACCATGGCGACCGAGATGCCCAGCGGAGCCAGGGCGCGCGCCATCGACTGGCCGAACGCGTTCAGCCCCGCCTTGCTGGCCCCGTACGCCGGATGCCGGGGCTCGCCGCGGAACGCGCCACGCGAGGTGACGTTGATGATCCGGCCCCCGGTGTCCTTCATGTGCTGCACGGCGCACCAGGTCGCGTTGGCCGCGCCGATGAGGTTGACCCCCAGGGTCTGCTGCCACGCGTCCTGCCACTCCTGGTAGGACACCTCGGTGATCGGGTGCCCCAGGTAGATCCCGGCGTTGTTCACCAGCACATCCAGGCCGCCGAGGTCCGCGGCGGCCTGGTCGACCATCCGCCGGACCGCCGCGGCGTCGGCCAGATCGGCCTGGACGACGGTATGGCCGCGGCCGGGCCACCCGGCCAGCACGTCCTGGGCCAGGCCGGCCGAATCGCGGTGATGCACCGCGACCCGGTCGCCGAGCTCGGCGAATGCCTGCGCGACCGCCCGCCCGATGCCTCGCGATGCCCCCGTGACCAAGACCGCTCGCTTCGTCACGACTCTCCTAAGTGTTGTCGTCGCACAGGGATAGTAGCTTGGTCGCGGTGGCCCAGTTCCTGGCCGTCGCCGCCACGCCGTCGCCTTTCCCCTGCTTATTCAGCGCGTCGATACTGCGGAACACCGACTGGGCCAGCTCACTGTTCCCGTAGCCGTCCGGGGTGTGCAGGAACAGCGCGGGGCCGATCGCGGTGACGGTGTCGCGGGCGCCCTTGGCGGCCGCCGCGCTCTCGGCGGCCGTGAGGCGGTCAAGCAGTTCCCGCGGCGGTTCCGCGGCCAGGAACACCACGTGGACCAGCTTGGGGTTCGGCTCGCTCGGATACGGGTTGTCCTGCAGGATCTTGGCGAGTTCATCCCTGGTCAGGACCACGACCGGGGGCCGGATCCCGAAGGCGCCCGCGATGGCGGACTCAACCGCCGAGGCCAGCTCCGCGGTACTGATGCCGGCCGCGCTGAACAGCACGTTTCCGGTCTGGATATAGGTCGTGACCCCGGTGTGCCCGAGCGCGGTCACGACCTGGCGCAGCTCCGCCATCGGGACCTTGTTCCGTCCTCCGACGTTAATCCCGCGCAGCAGTGCGACGTGTGTGGCCATGCCGCCATTGTGCCCGCCCGCGCCCGTCGTCAGCGACGCGGCCGCCGATGTTGACTTTCAGCGCTCCTACCACCTCAGCAAGCTGGCGTTCGCCGCGCGGCCGCTGGCTGTCACGAATCGCGGCTCAGCTGATCTATAACGGTTTCGCTTCAACCAGGGCCCGCACGCTCTCTACCGGGGTGGTCAGCGGCGCGGTCCTTGCGCCCGCGCCGCTGTATCCTGCGCGCCTCCTGCGGGCGGGATTCCATGATCGGTGAACAGTTCGGGTCGGATTGAGGTGTCGCGTGACTCCTGGGTGTCCTGGGTCAGAAGTGGAGTCGTGGCGTCTTCGCGCGTACCTCCCCAGCCGCCCGGACCAGGGCCGCGGAACCACCGGGGGCCGCAGGCCAGGGATATTTAGTGCTTCATCAGCTAACGTCCGCCGATTTGCCCCGGCGCGATAAAGGACGCCGCCCCGGCGGCGGCTGGCCGCACCGTGAACCGATCCGCGGTCCCGTCAGACCCTCCCGCCTCGTCCGCCCCGCCCGCACGGCCATTCTTCCGCCCGCGAGCCACCACGATGGTCCAACGTAGTTGTTCCCGCAACAACGATGGCCCATCGTGGTGGTCATCCCGGGGCCCGTTGCGGAGCCGGCTGGAAGCAGGGCGAACGTCACCTGCCGCGGCATTAGTTTCTTATTTCGACGGTAACGATCCACAATCGCTGGCGGGCAGGCGGTTCCGGGCGGGAGGGTTCTGTGAGGCGGCGGGGCACGCGTGGATGGGGCTACCGGCTGCGGGTCACCGGATAGTTCTGCCGCGGGTCCTTTAGATCGCGATCAGTCGGATGGCCGGGTCAAGCAGACGGAGATCGCCTGGATCGGAGGTGACGACTTGCTGCCCCGTGCGGCGCGCGCAGATCACCACATGGGCATCGACGATGTCAGATGTCCCGCTCGCCTCGAGCAGCCTGCCGACATTGGTCGCGTCCACCCGGCCGAGGTCGATAACGTCGGTTGTCGGCTGCCGGGCCAGTCGCGCCAGCCGGGCCTGCTGGTCCGGTCGCCGGACCGCCCGGGCCAGTGCGATCGCCGGAACCGTGACGCGGGCGCCTACCTCACGTGCGCGGGCCAGGAGGACCACCATTCGGCGGTCGTTCCTGTCGAGGGCGATCAGACCTCCCGCGTCGAGGGTTACGCCCGGCATCAGGCCGCCATACCAATTACCATGCCGTGATGGCAGGCTGTGCCTTGGTCCTCGTCCAGTCGGGCAGGCCGGTGCGCGTGCTCGCGCCCGGCTGGGCCATCCTGGGCTCATGAGCACTCCTGCGCCCGCCTGGGTGGTGGCGGGCCCGCCGGGTTCCGGCAAGAGCACGGTCTCCGACGCCCTGCTCGCCTGCCTGCAGCCGACGCCGGCCCTGCTCGACAAGGACACGATGTACGGGTCTTTCGTCGCGGCCACCCTGGCGTCCGCGCACCGCCCGGCGGGCGAACGCGAGGGCCCGTGGTACGACGAGCACGTCAAGGCGCACGAGTACGCCGGGATGACCGCGACGGCTCGCGAGATCCGCGCGCACGGGTGCCCGGTCCTGCTGTCCGGCCCGTTCACCGGGCAGATCCACGACGAGCAACGGTGGCGGTCCTGGGTCGCCGAACTCGGCGGCGCGACGGTGCACCTGGTCTGGATCAGGTCGGACGAGGCTACCTTGCGGCAGCGGCTGATGGCCCGCGGGCTGGACAGGGACACGGCCAAGCTGGCGGATTTCGAGGACTTCTGCCGCTACATGCGGGTCGGCGCCGAACCGGCCGCTCCGCACGTCACCCTGGATAACCGCCTGTCGGCCACCGTGCCGCTCGCCGGTCAGGTCGCCGCCCTGATCCACGCAGGCCAGGCGAGTTTAGGTGTGCAGCAGCGTGTAGCGGACCGTCTGTACCCGGATCAGGCCGTCGCGGAATACGAAGGTGTCGATGCCGTCGTCGACCCTGGTCGCGCCGGCATCAGCGGCCCACTCCAAGAAGAGCACGTCGCCCTCGTAAAGCTGCGTCTTCAACGTCCAGGCGGCGTCGGGCACGTCGGAGAGCAACTGCGTGAAGGCCTCCCGGACGCCATCCTTGCCTTGCTTGATGCCCGCGGGCGAGATGAAGATGGCGTCGTCGGCGTAGTCGGCGACGATTCCCTCCAGGTCACCTGCGCCTAGCACCTGGGCGTGATGCCTGAACACTTCCTTGGGTGTGCGCGTCATCGCGTTCCTCCTTCGCGGCCGGGCTTTCCTTCACCCTATGGCCGCCGATGCTGACCGGTAGCGCCTCTATCCTTTGAGAAGAGATTATGACGGGGCAAACGGTGCGAGAGGGTCGCTATGGCTGAGCACGACAAGATGCGGGCCTCGGACGCCGACCGCCAGGCGGTGATCACCTATCTGCGTACCGCGCTCGACGAGGGCCGCCTGAAGATGGACGAGTACCTCGACCGGATGGGCCAGGCCACGGAGGCGGCGACCTACGGCGAGCTCACCCCGCTGTACGCGGACCTGCCCGGGACCACCCCGATCGCCTGGAAGCCGCCAGTCGCGCCGCCGCCGGCGGCCGCTGAGCCGGCGGCGGCCGTCAGGCGGCACGGGTTTGCCGGGCTGCCCGCACCGCTGCGCGCCGTGTGGAGAGTCTGGGCCGGCGTCGTGTCGATCAACCTGGTGGTCTGGGTGCTGGTCTGCGCCACCGCCGGACAGCTGATTTACCCCTGGCCGATCTGGGTCGCTGGCCCATGGGGCGCCGTGCTCCTGTTTATCTCACTTTCTGCCTCCCGCGGTCAGCCTGACCCGCACCAGCTGCCGCCGGGGCCAGACGCCGCGAGACGGGAGGGGAGCTTATTTGGCTCGCATGTCACTTCGGCCGTCCGATCCGGTCCAGATCGGGCCCTATCGCCTGACCGACCGGCTGGGCGCGGGCGGGATGGGCGTGGTGTACCTGGGGGTGGCCCCGGACAGCAGCCTGGTCGCGGTGAAGGTGCTGCGTCCTGAACTGGCCGATGATCCGGAATTCCGGCGGCGGTTCGGTCGTGAGGTGGCCGTGCTGATGCGGGTCAAGGGCCTGTGCACGGTTCGGGTCATCGAGGCCGACACCGATTCGCAGCTGCCGTTCATGGTCACCGAGTACGCCGAAGGCCCGTCGCTGGCCGAATACATCGACACGTACGGCTGCCTGAACGCCGACATGCTGTACGGCCTGGCGACCGGGCTGGCGGAGGCGCTCACGGTCATCCACGCGGCCGGGATCGTCCACCGGGACCTCAAGCCCTCCAACGTCATCCTGGCGGCCGACGGCCCGAAGGTCATCGACTTCGGCATCGCCCAGGCGCTGGACGCGACCTCCCTGACCAAGACAGGCATGATGGTCGGCTCACCTGGATTCATGGCTCCGGAGCAGGTCACCGGGCGTCCAGGTCCGGCGGCTGACATCTTCGTCTGGGGCGTGACCATCGGGTACGCGGCCGCCGGGCATTCGCCGTTCGGCACAGGGAACACCAATGCCATCTTGTACCGGGTGCTGTACGCCGACCCCGATATCGCCGCGATCCCGGACGCACTCAAGCCGCTGGTGGCCGCCGCGCTGGCCAAGGACCCGCTGGACCGGCCCGCCGCGCACGAGCTGCTTGACCGGCTGACCAGAGTGCCCGCGCGGTCCGCGCCGGTGACCGGGCGCTCCTACGACGCTCCCACCCAGACGGTGCTGGCGCGGACCTGGCAGGAGACCGGTCCCCAGCCCAGCCTGCCTCAGCCCAGCGGCTCCCTCCTGCTCGACCCCGCGCCCGCGCCTACCCGGCCGGCGCCGCGGCGGCCCGGCCGCCGGGCCAGGATCGGCGCCGCTGCCGCCGCCGCGGTCGCGGCCGCCGCCACCCTCGTCCTGGTCCTGCACCCGGACCACGGTCCCGGCAGCCACCTGGCCGGGAACGAGGGAAACCTCGCCTCCGCCAGCGCCCTGCCCGGCTACCCGGGCGAACAGCCGCGCGGCGTCTTCCAGACGATCTCCCGGATCGTCTCCGCGGGCAACACGATGGTGACCACGGGCTCGCAGACCAGCGATAGCGTCGTCCGGCAGCAGTTCTTCTCGTCCTCCGACGGTGGCGCGAGCTGGCACCTCGCCCCGGTGCGGTGGATGGCGGAGGGCACGCAGGCGATCTGGACGAGCCGGAACGGGATGTCGTGGACGCTCGCCGCCACGCACGGGATCACTCCTGTCCAGCCGGGTGATGCGGTCAACGCGGTCGTCAACACCGCCGGCGGGTTCCTGGCCGCCGGCGGCGGCGGCCAGCAGGCGGTGATCTGGCTCTCGCATGACGCCGTGACCTGGCAGCGGATGACGGCGACGCAGCTGGGGCTGCGGACGGCGGCGGGGACCGTCCCGACCGCCATGTCGTTCGCGACCACGCGGGGGAACGACACGGTGATCTCCGATCAGGGATCAGCGTGGCTGAGTACCAACGGCGGGGCAGCGTGGACGCTGGTCACCATCCCCGTCGATCACGGTGCCAGGGACAGCATCAGCGGCGTGTCGTTCGATGGTTCCGGCCTGATCGCGGTCCGTCCCGGCCAGACCGCGAGCGGCGCCCCGGATGGCGTGGCCTATTTTTCTCCGAACGGACTCACCTGGCAGTACGCGGGCACCATCGATCCGGCCGGGGGCTGGACGCCTGGAGTGGTCAAGGGCAGCGACGATGGCTTCGTCGTGACCGGGCCGGTGTCCAGCCAGAAGGTCTACGTGGCCTACACGAGCACGGGCACGGGGACCACCTGGCGGCCGACCGGAGCGCTCGGCGGCACCTCGGATGAGTCAGATCCCGTGCCGACGGTCGGGCCGGGCGGGACGGTGGTCGCGGTGGGGTCCGCAAACGGAACCAAGATCAGCCAGCAGCCCGTGTTCCTCAAGGCGGACGCGGCCGGACACGTGACCCCGGTGTCGCTGACCGCCATCGCAGGTGGCATCATCCCCGAGATCGCGGTGAAGGGCACGGCCGTCGCCGATGGCCAGCAGCTGGCCGTCGGCAGCGCCGACGGCTACCCGGCCGTGTGGCGGAAGGCCTCCGGCGCCTGGCACCTGGTCTCCTCGCTGCCCCTGGTGTCGGCCGTCTCGGGCCTGACCTCGCTGTCTCACATCTCGCACGGGACGGCCGGGTGGATCGCGGCCGGCGCGCCAGGCCCGGTCATCTACACCTCCGCCGACGGCACGACCTGGCATCCCGCCGCGGGCAACATCACGCGGGACCTGGCGAACGTGGCCGCGGTCGCCACCGCCGCCGGACCGGCCGGATACCTGATCGACGGCAGCCTGATCACGCCGGGCGGCCTGTCCGTGGCCGACGGCTGGTGGTCCTCCAACCTGACCAGCTGGACCCGGGCGCAGACCGGAACCCCGTCGGCCGGCTCGAGTCAGGTCCTCGCGGTCGCCGCGGCCGCGCACGGTTTCGTGACCGTGGGCTCCTACGACGGCAAGCCCGCGGTGTGGACCACGGCCGACGGCAGGCTCTGGACGATCGATGTCCTGCCGGTGCCCGCCGGCGCCTCCGCCGGGGTGCTGCAGCAGGTGGCCAGCAGCGGACGTCGTGTCGTGGCCCTGGGCCAGCAGACGACGGCGGCCGGCACCGTGCCTCTCGCCGAGCTGTCGACCGACGGCGGGACGAGCTGGCAGCCGGTGGCCTTCGCCTCGGCCGGCCCTGACACCGCCGTTACCGCGCTGACGGCCAGCTCAGGCGGTTTCACCGCGGCCGGCCAGTTCGGCGCGACCGGGCAGGCGGGCGCCGCGATCTGGACCTCGGCCAGCGGGACGAACTGGACGGCCGCACCGATCAGCGGCCTGACCGGCGGCGGAAATCACACCGTGACCACGCTGGCTCCGTCCGGCTCCGCCGTGACCGGGATCGACGCGATCCTGACCCAGCAGGGCCAGCAGTACGTCACCGTCGCCCTGCCTGCCCGTTAGGCCAGGCCCGCCCGTTAGGCCCGGGCGGATCAGGGCAGCGGCCGCAGGTCGGGTTCCACCCAGCCGTGCCTGGCCGCCTCGGCGGCCAGGGTCGCCGACCGGTAGTGCTGGCTGAGCAGGCGTTTGTCCAGCAGGGCGGGATGCCGCGCGGCGAAGATATCGAAATCGGCACACTCCGGGTCGGCGCCGAGGTGGTGCGCGACGATCTCGACCCAGGCGCGCGAAACCGTGTGGTGGTACTTCTGCGGTGCGCGTTCGTACGCGGCGATCTGCCGGATCCAGGTGCAGATCTTGCCGGTGGCCGCGGGCATGCCGTAACGCCGCACCGCGAGGAAGGCCAGGTTGATGTGCTGGCGGTGCCGGAACTGCCCGGCCGGGCCGGTGATCGCAGGCAGGATCGCGGCGAGTTCGGCGTCGGCGTCCGCGCCGGGGCCGGCGTCGGGGGAGTGGTGCGTTCCCTGTGCCGTCTGGTGCGGCATAAGCAGGCCTCCTGCAGTGCGGTGATGACGGCGTGATAGCCAGCGATCTGGGTGGCGGTAAGGCGGGCCAGCGCCTGGCGCTCCAGGTCCGCCACGGCGGCGAGCACGCGGCCGGCCGCCGCCTGACCCGCCTCGGTCAGGGCCAGCCGGAAGGACCTGCGGTCGGCCGGGTCGAGCTCCCTGCCGAGGTAGCCGCGGTTCTCCAGCCGGTCGAGCACACCGGTCAGCGTGCTTGACCTGGTCCCGGTCCTCTCGCTGAGCTGCGAGGCGTTGATGGTGCCCCCGCCGCCGAGATTGCCAAGCGCGTTGATCTCGGCGGCGGACAGGTTCAGGTCGGCCAGCGCGGTGCCCAGCGCGTGCAGGGTGTGGTGCGTGGTCTTCTGAAGGGCCAGCACAGGACCGGGCCGCCCGTCCCGGAAACCAGCTACTCCATTTTCGGATATCACGAAAATGAACTATACGGGATCGGAGGACCGGGTGCATCCTGCCCGGAAAACAGGTTGCGGTCGGGGGGAGAATGGCGGGGTGGCGGAGTCGTGGATGATCGATGAACTGGCGCATGCCGGACCCGAGCACCTGGACCCGGTGTTCGTGGCGGGCTATGACCGCAAGCAGGGGTATCCCGATCCAGCCGACGACCTGGCCGCCTTCGAGGCGCACGGGCTGGACGAGACCTCCGCCGTGGTCGATCTCGGCGCCGGCGCCGGTCAGTTCGCGCTCGCCGCCGCGCGCCGGTTCGGGCACGTGACCGCGGTGGATGTCTCGCCGGCCATGCTCGCGACCCTGTGCGAGCGCGCCGCCGCCGCCGGGCGGGCGAACCTGGACTGCGTGCGGGCGGGATTCCTCAGCTACGAGCACTCCGGGGCGCCAGCCGACGGCGTGCACACCAGGAACGCGCTGCACCAGCTGCCCGACTTCTGGAAGGCGCTGGCCCTGAACCGGATCGCGCGGATGCTGCGGCCCGGCGGCGTGCTGCGGCTGCGTGACCTGATCTACGACTTCGGCCCCGCCGAGGCTGAGGCGGTCTTCACCGGGTGGCTCGGCCACGCGGCCGCCGATCCCGCCGACGGCTACAGCAGCCAGGACTACGCCGAACATATCCGCACCGAGTTCAGCACCTTCCGCTGGCTGCTCGAGCCGATGCTCGCCGCCGCGGGCTTCGAGATCATCACCGTGGACTTCGAGCGGAGGCTGTACGGCGCCTACACCTGCGTCAAGTCAGCGGGGTGACCCCGGTGACCCGCGTGTACAGCTCCTGGTAGCGCGCCTGGGTCGCGGCCACGATGCCGGGCGGGATAGCCGGGCCTGGCGGCCGGCGATCCCAGTCCAGGCGAGCGGACCAGTCCCGCACGAACTGCTTGTCCAGCGATCGCTGCGGGTGCCCTGGCTGCCATTCCGAGGTCAGCCAGAACCGGGACGAGTCCGGTGTGAGCACCTCGTCGGCCAGCATCACGGTGCCATCCTCGAGCAGGCCGAACTCCAGCTTGGTGTCCGCGATGATGATGCCGCGGGCCGCCGCGAGCTCCGCTCCGCGCCGGTATACCTGCAGGGTGGCCCGCTCGAGTTCGGCCGCTACCGGGGCGCCGACCAGCGCCGCCACGTCGGCCGCGGTCATCGGCTCGTCGTGACCCGTGGCCGCCTTGGTCGTCGGCGTGAAGACGGGCTCGGGCAGCCGGGAACCCTCGCCCAGGCCCGGCGGCAGCTCGACGCCTGAGATCGTGCCGGTTTCGTTATAGGACGTCAGGCCGAGTCCGGCCAGGTAGCCACGGGCGATGCATTCCACCGGCAGCATCTGCAGGCGGCGGCACCGCATCGCCCGGCCCGCCCACTGCTCGGGTACGTCGGTGCCGGAGATCACGTGATTGGGGATCACGTCCCTGAGCTGCCCGAACCACCACAGTGAAAGCTGGGTCAACACGCTGCCCTTGCCCGGAATCGGCGTCGGCAAGACCACGTCGTAGACGCTCACCCGATCCGAGGCGACCATGATGAGATCGTCGCCGTCCGCGTACAGCTCCCGGACTTTTCCGGAATGCACAAGTTCCACGCGCTCCTCCTGGTCCTCGTCGCGGGTCAGCCGACGCTGCGGGCCAGCGTACTAGGGCCTGCTGGGCGTACCATCATGTGCCATGGCCGACCTTGAGGTGCAGTACCTCCAGGTACAGACGACGACCGATTCCCGGGCCGAGGCGATGGACCTGTCCCGCGAGGCGGTCGAGTCGAGATTGGCCGCCTGCGCGCAGGTGGCGGGCCCGGTGGCGTCGATGTACTGGTGGGACGGAGGGCTGGAGCGAGCCGAGGAATGGCTTGTGCTGTTCAAGCTCCCAGCCGACCGTTACGACGAGCTAGCCGCCTTCATCACCGAACGGCACAGCTACGACGAGCCTGAAATCGTCGCGCTGCCCATCGTGGCCGGGTCGACCGCGTATCTGACCTGGATGCGGGAGGAGACCCGCCCCGCGGAGGAAGCCTTAGAGTGAAGGCCAGCCTCCCGGTGAGCGGCTAGTGTCTCGGTCTTGAGTTCCCTTTAGCGGCCACATTTGACGCCCAAGGGCCCGGCCATATTGAGCGGGCCGGAGGCGAAAAAATGCTATTCCGAACTGCGCCATCTGTATGAGATACTCCCCGCGTAGGCAGGGCTCTTGGGGGAGTGGGTTCATGAGTGATGTCGGGACCAGCGACGACCGGGACAGCAAGGCAAAGTGGTGGGTCACAGGGATAGTCGCTCCGGTAATTGTGGGTGTGCTGATCTGGTATCTCACTGGCCCCAGTAGTCCTTTCAACCATCCCAAACCGTCACCCAGCGCCTTCTACGGAACGGTACAGGTCCCATCGGGCTTGACTGATGTATACATTCACTCGGATCCGTCATTGAATGCATCAGTGGTAGCCGCATTGGCCAATGGCGCGACAGTTGAGATCCAGTGCACGACGCAAGGCGAAGCAGTGCTTGGCAGCAGCTTGTGGGATTGGACCGGAACGGGTTACATTCCTGACGCTGATGTTTACACGGGCACCGATCAGCCAACCATGCCCACCTGCTAGGCGGCGGGCGGTACGTTCCAGGACAAGACGACCCGCTGGTCGTGCTCGGCGCCGAGCGTGCTGATCGTCCCGGTGTCGAGCCGGAACAGCCGCCCGGCCGACGGCTCGAGCCGCAGGTAGCGGGCGGCCAGGATCCGCAGCACGTGGGCGTGCGCGACCAGGACGACGTCCCCGTCGGGCAGCAGCGGGCAGACCCGGGCCAGCACCAGGTCGACCCGCTGGCCGACCTGCTCCACGCTCTCTCCCGGGTGCTCGGCGTCTCCTGCGATCACGCCGTCCCGCCACAGGTACCAGCCCGGCCGCTGATCCCTGATCTGCTGCGTGGTCATGCCTTCGTAGCCGCCGTAATCCCATTCCCACAGGTCAGGGTCGGGCTTGGCGTGGTCAAGACCGGCCAGGGCCGCGGTGGTGACCGCGCGGCGGGCGGGGCTGGTGAACACGGCCGCGACATGACGCCGGGCCAGCGCCGGGGCCAGCGCCGTGGCCGCGGCCTCGCCGCGTGCGGTGAGCGGGATGTCGGTCCGGCCGGTATGCCGGCCGGCCAGGCTCCACTCGGTCTCGCCGTGCCGCAGCAGGATCAGGTCTCCCATGACTGGATAACATATCGGTAATGCGAACTCCCGACGCGCCGGGCCCGCTGGCCGGCCTGCACGTGCTCGACCTGACCAGAGCCCTGTCCGGGCCGTTCGGCACGATGATCCTCGGTGACCTGGGCGCCGACGTGATCAAGGTCGAGGACATCTGGCACGGTGATGACACCCGACGCTGGGGGCCGCCGTTCCAGG
The DNA here is from genome assembly GCA_050013055.1 of Streptosporangiaceae bacterium. Lineage (GTDB taxonomy): Bacteria > Actinomycetota > Actinomycetes > Streptosporangiales > Streptosporangiaceae > Palsa-504. Next base: position 18,114 of record JBEKGC010000040.1, on the reverse strand, counting down.
GTGACGACGCCGCCTACTTCCTGTCCGTGAACCGGAACAAGCGCGGCTTGTCGGTCAACATGAAAACACCTGAGGGCCGGGACATCGTCCGGCGGCTGGCCGCGCGCTCCGACATCCTGGTGGAGAACTTCCGGCCCGGCGCCGCCGCGCGCCTCGGCCTGGGTTATGCCGAGCTGTCCCGCCTGAGCCCGGGTCTCATCTACGCCTCGATCAGCGGTTACGGGCAGACCGGGCCGAGCGCGGGACTGCCCGGCTACGACGCGGTGGCCCAGGCCATGTCCGGGATGATGAGCGTGACCGGCGAACCGGACGGCGAACCCGTGCGCAGCGGCACCTCCACAGCCGACATCGGGGGCGGCATGTGGGCGGTGATCGGCATCCTGGCCGCGCTGCACGCCCGGGAGGCGAGCGGACAAGGCCAGCTGATCGACGTGTCGCTGCTTGACGGTCAGATCGCCTGGCTCACCTATGTGGCGGGCAAGTACTTCGCGACCGGCGTGACGCCGGGCCGGCACGGCAGCGCACACGAGAGCCTGACCCCGTACCAGGTGTTCCCGACCGCCGATGCGCCGCTGATGGTGGCGGTCGGCAGTGACGGGCTGTGGCGCCGGTTCACCGCGGCCACCGGGCTCGACGAGCTGACCGATGACCCGCGCTACGCCACCAACCCCGACCGGGTGCGCCACCGCGACACCTTGATCCCTCGCATCGAGACCGCCCTGGCGGCTAGGGGCTGCACCGAATGGACCGGCCTGCTGAACGTGGCGGGGGTACCGGCCGGCCCGGTCAATACCGTGCCCGCCGCGCTGGAGCAGCCGCAGGTCGCCGCGCGCGAGATGGTGGTCGAGATGGAGCATCCGGTGGCCGGCCCGGTCAAGACCCTGGGGTCACCGCTGAAGCTGTCGGCTCAGCCGCCCAGCATCCGCCGCCCGCCGCCGGTCCTCGGCCAGCACACCGACGAGATCCTCGCCGAGCTCGGCTACACCGCCGCGCACATCTGCGAGCTGCGCGAAGCGGGCGTGATCAGGTAAGCCCGTCACAGCAGGCGGCCCTCACAGCAGGCGGCGGAGCGCCAGCAGGTCGCGCATGCTGGCCTGAACCTTGACCCGGCCCGACAGCCACATCCGGGCGATGTTGGCGGGGGTCGCGGACAACGAGATAACATCGTCACTGGAAGCGGTCAGCTTGATGTCGGCCGGCGGCTCGTCGGGGGCAGCTTCTTTGACCGGTTCGGCCCCGTGGTCGGTGAACCTGGTTATGAACATGACGCCAAGATCAGTCACCTGGCAGCTCATCGAGCGCTTGCCGAAATAGCTGGCCCGGTCCTGGGGATTCATTTCCGCCAGCCGGGTCGTGAGGGTTTGCAGCGCCTCGCGGCACTCCTCGGCTGAAGCCATGTGCGCCTCGCTCTTGTCAACATCGGACGGTAGCGTTCCACGCGGAGGGTAGCGCATGAATGAGGATTACAGAGACCAGGGTGCCGGGGATGAAAGTCAGAACCCGTCTTCCGAACGGACCGTGGTTTCACCGCCGCGAACAGGTGATGACCGGGTGGACGCGGCCGTCGCCGGGCTGAGCCTGCTGCCGGGTCTGCCCGCCGAGGAGCATGTCACCGTGCTCGAAGAGGTGCATGGCCGGCTCAGGGACATCCTGGGCGAGCTGAGCGAGGGCCGGTCTTGACACCTTCCCGCGCGAGGCTCGATGCTGAGCTGGTCAGACGGGGCCTGGCCCGGTCGCGGGAGCAGGCGGGGGAGCTGGTGGCGGCCGGGCTGGTGGCGGTGGCCGGCCAGCGGGCGGCGAAGGCCGCCACCCAGGTGGCCAGGGATACCCCGATCATCGTCACCGAGTCCGGAGAACCTGATTACGTCTCGCGCGGCGGCCACAAGCTGGCCGGGGCGCTGGCGGTCTTCGCGCCGATGGGCCTGGCCGTCGCGGGACGGTCGTGCCTGGACGCGGGGGCCTCCACCGGGGGATTCACCGACGTGCTGCTGCGGGCAGGCGCCGCGCACGTGGTGGCCGCCGACGTGGGATACGGTCAGCTCGCCTGGTCTTTGCGCACCGACCCGCGGGTGACCGTGATGGACCGGGTCAACGTGCGGACGCTCGACCTCGGCGAGGCCACGAGGACGGTACCCGGACTGGTGGCGCCCGACCTGGTGGTGGCCGACCTGTCGTTTATCTCGCTCACCCTGGTGCTGCCGGCGCTGATCGCCTGTGCCACGCCGGGCGCCGATTTCGTGCTGCTGGTGAAACCTCAGTTCGAAGTGGGTAAGGGCCGGGTCGGCGCAGGTGGCGTGGTGCGTGATCGCGCGGACCGTTCGGCCTCGGTCGCGCGGGTGACCGCCGCGGCGGGTCAGCTCGGCCTCGGCGTCTGCGGGATTACCGCGAGCCCGCTGCCCGGGCCCGCGGGAAACGTGGAATATTTCGTCTGGTTGCGCCGCGGTGCGCCGCCGCTGGACGAGGGGCAGTTGCAGCGGGCGATCGAGGAGGGACCTAGCTAGTGGGACAGCGGTCGGTGCTGGTGACGGCGCACACAGGGCGGGAGAATGCGGTGCGCAGCGCCCACCTGGTGGCGGAGCGGCTGGCCGCCGCCGGCATCTGTGTCTGCACCCTGGCCGGCGAGCTCGACTTCCCGGGCGCCACGACAGTGTCGCCCGGCGACTGGGCGGCCGAGGGCGTCGAACTCATTATCGTGCTCGGCGGCGACGGCAGCCTGCTGCGGGCCGCCGAGCTGGCCCGGCCGGCCGGGGTCCCGCTGATCGGCGTGAACCTCGGTCACGTCGGGTTCCTGGCCGAGGCGGAGCCGGACGGGCTGGCCGACACGGTCGACAAGGTGGTGGCCGGCCACTACGTGGTCGAGGAACGCATGACGATCGACGTGACCGTGCTCGGCCACGGTGAGCTGATCGCCTCGACCTGGGCGCTGAACGAGGCGACGGTGGAAAAGGCCGCCAGGGAACGGATGGTCGAGGTGATCATCGGAGTGGACGGCCGCCCGCTGTCCCGCTTCGGCTGTGACGGCGTGGTGTGCTCGACCCCCACCGGCTCGACGGCCTATGCCTTCTCCGCGGGCGGCCCCGTGGTCTGGCCAGAGGTGGAGGCGCTGCTCATGGTCCCGATTAGCGCGCACGCGCTGTTCGCTCCGCCGATGCTGGTCTCACCGCAGTCGGTGCTCGCGGTGGAGCTGATCGTGGGCCCCGAGACATCGGGTGCGGTTTTGTGGTGCGATGGTCGGCGTAAGGTCGATCTGCCCGCCGGGGCCCGGGTGGAGGTGCGCCGGGGCGTGCTGCCGGTGCTCCTGGCGCGGTTGGAGACCCCGGGTGCTCGCGGCGGGCGGTTCACCGACCGGCTGGTGGCTAAGTTCGGCCTGCCCGTGACGGGCTGGCGGGGCCGTACCTGGGAGGACGCAGGCGAACATGCTTGAGGAAGTCCGCATCACGGGCCTCGGCGTTATCGACGACGCGGTCCTTGAGCTGTCGTCCGGCTTCACCGCGCTGACCGGCGAGACCGGCGCGGGCAAGACCATGGTCGTCACCGCGCTCGGGCTGCTGTTCGGCGGCCGGGCCGATCCGGCGCGGGTGCGGCCGGGCGCGGCGCGGGCCGCGGTCGAGGGGCGGCTGCTCGTGTCCGCCAAGGTCGCCCGTGAGGTCGAGGAATCCGGCGGAGATCTGGACGACAACGGATCCACGCTCGTGCTCAGCCGCTCGGTGTCCGCCGAGGGCCGGTCGCGGGCGTTCGCGGGCGGTCATTCCGTGCCGGTATCCCTGCTTCAGGTGCTCGCCGATGACCTGGTCGCCGTGCACGGGCAGTCGGATCAGCAGCAGCTGCTCAAACCCGGACGGCAGCGGGAGGCACTGGACAGGTTCGCCGGGCCCGAGCTGGCCGCGGCCCTGTCCGATTACCGGCGGGTGTACAGCCGTCACCGCGCGATCGCCGATGAGCTGACGGCGCTGACCCAGGCGGAACGGGACCGCCTGGCGGAAGCGGAGACGCTGCGGTACGGCCTGGCCGAGGTCGAGGCGGTATCTCCGGTGTCGGGAGAGGACACCGCGCTGATCGCCGAGGAGGAAAAGCTCGCCCACGCCGACGCGCTGCAGGCGGCGGCCACCACGGCTCACGAGGCGCTGCTCGGCGACCCGGCCGCGGCCTCGGTGGAAGGCTCGGACGCGCTCACCCTGCTCAGCGCCGCGGGCCGGGCGCTCGAAGCGGTCCGCGCGCACGACCCCGTGCTGGCCGGGCTGGCGGACCGGCTGTCCGAGGCGAGCTACCTGATTTCCGACGTCGCCGGGGAGCTCGCCTCCTACACCGAGGGACTGGATTCTGATCCGGCCCGGCTCGCCGCGGTGCAGGAGCGCCGCGCGGCGCTTGGCCGGCTGATCCGGGCCTATGGGGCCGGGTCGGGGGACGTGGCCGCGGTGCTCGACTGGGCCAAGCAGGCCGGGTCGCGGCTGGCCGAGCTGGAGGGGGACAACGACAAGATCGCGGCGCTGGCGGCCGAGGAGGAGTCGCTGCGGTCACAGGTGACTGACCTGGCGGCCCGGCTGACCGCGCTGCGGCTGGCCGCGGCGCAGCGGTTCGCCTCGGCGGTGACCGCCGAACTGACCGCGTTGGCCATGCCGCACGCGTCGCTGACCGCCGCGGTCACCGCCCTGGACGCAGCTGGCCCGTACGGAGCCGATGACGTGGAGATCAGGCTGGCCGCGCATCCCGGCGCGCCGCCGCTGCCGCTGAACAAGGGCGCTTCCGGCGGCGAGCTTTCCCGCGTGATGCTGGCCATCGAGGTGGTCTTCGCCGGCGCCGATCCGGTGCCCACCTTCGTCTTCGACGAGGTCGACGCCGGGGTCGGCGGCAAGGCCGCGGTCGAGATCGGCCGGCGGCTGGCCCGGCTGGCCCGCTCGTCGCAGGTGATCGTGGTCACCCACCTGCCGCAAGTCGCCGCGTTCGCCGACAACCACCTGGTGGTGGAGAAGTCGGGCGACGGGCTGGTCACCGCGAGCGGGGTGGTCCGGCTGGACCGGGCGGCCCGGGCGCGGGAGCTGTCCCGGATGCTGGGCGGGCTGGAGGAATCGGAGTTCGGCCAGGCCCACGCCGAGGAACTGCTCGCGCTGGCGGACCGGGAACGCGCGGCCGCCCGCGGCTGACCCAGGCGGGAATGCACGCGGTCAGCGTGGCATTGACCTGGGTGATGGATATGAAAGACGGTTCCCTTCCGCTGGCTGTCCTTGACTTCGTCGGGATCGAGCACGGCGAGACTGCATCGGCCGCTATCGCCGGTGCTGTCGGCATAGCCCAGGCGGTTGAGGCGGCCGGCTACCGGCGGTACTGGGTATCAGAGCACCACAACATGACCAGCCTGGCGTGCAGCGCCCCCGAGCTGCTGACCGCGCACGTCGGCGCGCATACCGCACGGATCCGGGTCGGGGCCGCCGGAATCATGCTGCCCAACCACGCGCCGCTGAAAGTCGCGGAGATGTTCCGCACCTTGCTGGCGATGTACCCGGGGCGCATCGACCTGGCGCTGGGCCGGGCGCCTGGCACGGACCCGCTGACCGCGCACGTCCTGCGCCGCGGGGTGGTCGCCGACGTCGCCGCGGAGTTCCCGGCGCAGGTGGGCGAGCTGCTGGCCTTCCTCGGCGATGGATTCCCCGCGGGCCACCCCTACGCCACGCTGGTGGCCGCGCCGATCGTCTCGGAGCAGCCGGAGCTTTTCGTCCTGGGGTCGAGCTCCTACGGACCCCGGTTCGCCGCGGTCAACGGGATGAACGCCGTGTTCGCTCATCACATGAGCCCGGAGCTCGCCTTCGAAGCGCTGCGGGAGTACCGTCGCGACTTCACGCCGCGCGCCGAGGGCGGGGTTCCGTACTCGGCCATGTCGGTGCTGGCCTTCGCCAGCCACGACGACGAGGCGATCGTCGATTTCGAGGCGGCGTGGGCGCTGACCATCCAGAACATCCGCCGCGGGATACGGGAGCCGCTGCGGCCCGAGCAGATAACCGACTTCGCGCGTTCCGCGCAGTTCCGGGCCGGCCAGCGCGACGACTCCCGGATGGTGACCGGCGAACCCAAGGCCGTCGCCGAGCGGCTGCTGGAGATGAAGGAGCTGGCCCAGGCCGACGAGATCGTCGTGGTCACCCCGAGCCTGGACCGGGACCGTCGCCGGGCCAGCTACGAGGCCGTGGCGGAAGCGTGGCGCCGCGCCTCATAGGATCGGACCGTGATCACCGGGATACATGCCATCGTGTTCTCGCCCGAAGCCGAGAAGGTCCGCGGATTCTTCGCGGACGTGCTCGGGCTGTCGTCGGTCGACGCGGGCGGAGGGTGGCCCATCTTCGCCCTGCCCCCGGCTGAGCTCGCCGTCCATCCTGACGGCGGTAGCCGCCAGCAGCTCTACCTGATGTGCGACGACATCCGCGCCACACTGGCTGAGCTGGAGTCGAAGGGCGCGGAGGTCACGCAGGAGGTCTCCGACCAGGGGTGGGGCCTGCTGGCGGCGATCCGCTTGCCGGACGGCAGCGAGCTGCCGGTCTACGAACCCCGGCACCCGTCGCCGCCTCGGTCCTCACACGGTTAGCGTAGGGGAATGGGACAGCTGAGGGTCTTGTTCATCGGCGGCAGCGGAGTCATCAGCTCGGCGTGCTCGCGGGTCGCGGTGGAAAGCGGCATCGACCTGTTCGTCCTGAACCGGGGGCAAAGCACCATCCGGCCGCTCCCGCCCGGCGTCACGATGCTGCGGGCCGACATACGGGAACCAAGGACCGTTCGGGAAGAAATCAAAGATCTTGACTTCGACGCGGTCGTCGACTGGGTGGCGTTCACCCCCGGACAGGTCCAGGCCGACATCGACCTGTTCCGCGGGCGGACCGGGCAGTACGTCTTCATCAGCTCCGCGTCGGCGTACCAGACGCCGCCCGCGCGGGTACCTGTCACCGAGTCCACCCCGCTGCGCAACCCGTTCTGGCAGTACTCCCGCGACAAGATCGACTGTGAGAACCTGCTCGCCGGCGCCTACCGTGAGCAGGAATTCCCGGCCACGATCGTGCGGCCCTCGCACACCTATGACCAGACCCTGGTCCCGTTTGACGGCGGCTGGACGGTACTGGGACGGATGCTCGCGGGCAAGCCCGTCATCGTCCACGGCGACGGGACCTCGTTGTGGACGCTGACCCATCACGACGACTTCGCTCGCGCCTTCGTCCCGCTTCTCGGCCACCCGCGGACCCTCGGCGAGGCGGTCCACATCACCTCAGATGACGTGCTCAGCTGGAACCAGATCGCGGAAACCCTGGCGGCCGCGCTGGGCGTACAGGCGCGCCTGGTGCACGTGCCCTCGGACGCGATCGCGGCCGCCGACCCCGGCTGGGGCGCCGGGCTGCTGGGCGACAAGGCGCACTCGATGGTGTTCGACAACGCCAAGCTGCGCAGCATCGTGCCTGGCTGGAACGCGGTGATCCGATTCGAGCAGGGGGCCCGCGAGATCGTGGCCTGGCACCTGGCGGACCCGGCCCGGCAGGTCACCGACGCGAGCCTGGATGCGGTGATGGACAAGCTCGCGGTGACCTGGGCGCAGCCGGCCTCATGACACCGGCACCGCCGGATATCCTCGCGGCGGCGCGCGGGCTGGCTGACGATGTGCTGTTCCCGGACGCGATGCGGGTGGACGGCCTGGACGCGGTGCCGGCCGCTCACCTCGACGTGCTCGCGGCCGAAGGCCTGTACGGCGTGTCCGTGCCGCGGCAGGCGGGTGGCCTCGGCCTGGACCTGAGGACCACCTGCGCGGTGACGGAGGAGCTGGCCGGCGGCTGCCTGGCCACGACGTTCGTCTGGCTTCAGCACCGGGGCCTGACCATGACGCTGGCCGCGGAAAGCACCCCAACCGCCCTCCGCGATCAGTGGCTCGGCCCGGCCTGCCAGGGCAAGGTGCGTGGTGGCATCGCGCTCACCGGGCTGATTCCGGGGCCGCCGCTGCTGCGCGCGCGGCCCGCCGACGGCGGCTGGCGGGTGGACGGCGCGGCTCCGTGGGTGACCGGCTGGGGACTGATCGACCTGCTGCTCGTGGTGGCTCGCGGGCCGGACGACAGCGTCGTGTCGCTGATCATGGACGCCGCCGACTCGCCCGGGCTCACGGTCACCCGGCAGCGGCTCGCCGCCGTCAACGCCAGCGTCACGGTCCAGCTCGACTTTGACGGTGTTATCGTTCCGCGCGAACGTCTGGCTGGTCAGGAGCCGTTCGACCCGGCCGCGAGCCTTCGCCCTGACCGGCTGCGCATCAACGGGTCACTCGGGCTCGGCCTGGCGGGCCGGTGCGCCCGGCGGCTGGGCCCAGGACCGCTCGACGATGAGCTGGCCGCCTGCCGGGCGCGGCTCGACGCTGCTCTGGACGCCGATGTCGCGGCCATGGCCCAGGCCCGCGCCGCAGCCTCGGAGCTGGCCGTCCGGTCCGCGGCGGCGCTGGCCGTGCGGGACGGTAGCAAGTCGATCATGGCGGACGCCCATCCACCGCGGCTCGCCCGCGAAGCGCTCTTCCTGCTGGTGTTCGGCTCCCGCCCGCCGATCAAGAGCGCGTTGCTGCACCAGCTCGGCGCCACGGCCGGGACGAGCGAGCGGCCCTAGCCGCGGGTCGTTACTTCGACGATCCGCCGGCGATCTGGTAAGACCACAGTTCGCTGCCCACGCCCACCGGTCCGGGGGACTCGCCGCCCGCGCGCTCGGCCGCCGAACGATGCCCATGCCCGAACGCCGGGGAGTTCAGCCACGCCTGGAACGCCCCGTCGTCACGCCACCGGGTCACCACCAGCCAGGTGGTGCGCCCGTCAGTCGGCTTGAGCAACTCGAAGCCCTCGAAACCGTCCTGGTCATCGACCGCGCCGGCCCGGGCGGCGAACCTGTGGGCGAGCTCGTCGCCGCTGTCGGCGGGCACCGTAATCGCGTTGATCCTCACGACTGTCACAGGACTCAACCTATCCCAGCCAGGTCTCTGCCCGGTGACCGGCTCGCGTCACGGCCGAATCGCACCGGATCGCACCGGATCGCACCGTATCCAGCTAGGGCCGAATGGAAGTGACCTTCGCCTCTTCGCCTCCCGGAAATAGCTGTATAGGGTTATAACTAATACGGGCATCAGGCCCGTGAATAGGAGAATGAGTCATGAGTATCACCGTCGAAATCCAGCCCGAGACGGTCGAGCTCGCACGCACGACCAGCCAGCTCAGGGACTTCCTCAGCGCCGAACGGTCAATCATGACAAGCCGTGAAATGTTCGAGGCCATGTTCGCCGACCATACGCCTATGATCGATATCCGCACCCCGGCCGATGTCCAGGCCCAGAAAAGAGCCGGCGAGCTCTGATCGCCATTCTCCTGTTTGAGCCTCGCGGGAGATCCGGTCCTTGGTTAAACTGACGCGACCAGGGTAGCCAGCGCAGGTGAACCGCGTAGACACGGTCCTCGGTGGCCGCTATGTCCGACGTGCTAGCCGAGGGACCCTGGGTTATCACACGACGTCCTGCTCGGCCCCTTGGACCTGCTGCGGATGCTGCTGCCCTTACTGCTCGGCGTCGTCCTTCAGCTTGTCGAACTCGCTCATATGGACTCCATCCCACTAAGGCCGCCTCTTCGCGGCCACCTGCAAGTCGCCGGCGTCGTGCCGACGGCCCGGGTGCCCTACCCGTGCCCCGCAGTCTGACACCTGATGGCACAACTCAACTGATGCTTACCAGCTCGTTCACGTCGTCGCCCGGCAGGGTTCCGTCTGTGGTCGCCGTGACCTGGACTTCGTTCAGGTCCACGGCACCGCCGTAGGACGACATGAACGCGGTATCGGCCGCGTCGCGCCCGGTCGCGATGCGGATCAGGCCCGCTCTCGGCGCGAGCAGCGTGGCGTCGACGACACGCCACTGGCCGCCGACCAGCGCCTCGGCCACCGCGTGGAAATCCATCGGCTCCAGGCCAGGAGCGTAGACGGCGGCGAGCCGGGCCGGGACGTCGAGCGCCCGCAGCAGAGCGACGACGAGATGCGCGTAATCCCGGCATACGCCCTGCCTGAGCAGGAGCGTTTCGACCGCGCCGTCGATCGGCCTGCTGCTGCCCGGGACGTAGCTCAGCCGGGTGCCGACCCAGGAGGACACAGAAGCCAGCAGCTCCTGGCCGCTGCTGATCCCGGCGAACTCGGCTCGTGCCACCGCCGCCAGCCGGTCAGACTCGGCGTAGCGGCTGGGACGCAGGTACGTTACCCGGTCGGCCTCGGTCACCTCCGGCGCAAGCGCGGCACCGCGGACGACCGCACCGTACTCGACGCTCACCCGGCCAGGCTCCAGGGTAAGCAGGTGCGCCAGGCCGCCGTGCGTCATGGCCACCTCGGTCGCCTTCACCGGCTCCCCGTCGCGCCGGATGGTCAGGTCCTCCTCGGCCCGCAGGCCCGCCGTTCCGGCCACCGCGACCTGAAGGATCACGTCTGCCCTCTGGTGGGCCGTGAGCACGAGGCGGGCACTGACCCGGCGACTTGAATGAGCGTCCATCGCCCCAGTATGGGGGCAGTCCCCAGCCCACCTGACCGCGGCCAGCTAGCACGGAGAAGTCGGCGGCGAAGCGGGCCAAGCGGGGGTAAGCACCGCCAGGCAGGCAGCAGACGAGGTGCACTCGCCACGGTTCGTTCGGAAAAGATCATTTTTCCTAACGAGCCGTGGTGCTTGCGTCGTGGCCACGATCGAGCCCGAGCTGGAGCTGGAAACTGCCCGGCTCGAACGTGGCCAGAGACTGTTCCCAGGTCCGGTCGGGCCAGTAGTAACGGGCCAGGCCCTCGGCGGGCCGGTACTCGGCGGTGTACAAGGTGCCGAAGCCCTCGCCGAACCGGGTCGCGTACAGCGGGGAGCGCAGGCAGGCGGCGACGACATCGGCTGCGCCGGTGCCGGCGGCCAGCAGTTCCTCGAGGTACTGCTGGCGCTCGACGCTCCGGATCGCCGCGACGTAGGGCGCCCACTCCACCTCGCCCTGATGGTTGGTGGCGACGGCCAGGCCGGTCACGCGAGCCGGCCGGTCGGGCGCGAGGTAGACGGTGGCCTGCCCGCCGTCGCGGTCAAGCGCGGTGACGTTGTACGACATGTGCACCGGGATCCGGCTCAGCACCCGCACCGCCTCGTCGGCCGTCCGGCAGACCTCGAGCACGTAGCGGATCACCAGCGGGATCCCGAACCCCTCGCCGACCTGCGGCCGGCCGCCGAACGTCAGGGAGAGCGCGAGCCCGGCGTCGTTGACTCCGTCCAGCAGTCCCCACAGGCAGTCGAGCATGCCGAGCACCCGGCGGCCGGTGTACGCGGTCTTGGCCACCACCCCGTCGAACAGCCGGTAGTCCCAGTCGTAGTTGCGGATCAGCGCCGGACCGCCGGGCCGGACGGCCGCCTGCGAGCAGCCGGTGAGGAAGGGCGGCGGGTTCCACAGCGCGAGCGCGGCGCCGGCGTCGTCCCCCGTATCGTCCGCGATCATGGCCGTCAGCCGCAGCCAAGCCGGAACGAGTTCCGGCATGTGCTCCTCAAGCCGGGCCCTGGCCGTGGCGGTCGTCGGACGGGTGTTCGCGCCTCCCCGCCACCATTGCCGGAAGGCCGGCCAGGTCGAGGCCAGGTGCGAGCGGATCTCGTCGCCTGGTTCGTTTTCCGTGAAGGCTCGCAGCGTCAGGGAGATCGCGCCCGCGCCGGGCGTGGCCTGCCACGCGGCCCAGTCGATTCCGGCCCAGTCGATTCCGGCCCAGTCGGTCGCGGCCCAGTCTGTTACAGCCAGGTGCTGAAGCCAGGAGCGCCAGTCCGGCCCGCTGGCATCTTCGACCCACCGCTGCCAGTCCGGCCCGGTCGAAGGCGCCACCGGGCCCCCGCCGCCTTGGTTCTCTGTCACGCCGCCTCCCACCATCATTTTGGTCCTGCTTCCCCCGGCCGCGGGTCTCAACCTCATCTGGCCCGGTCGTGGGTTTGATCAGGTCAAAGTCGGGCAGCCTAGGCGACCACTGAGGGGGATGCTAGATGCCGAACGCCGCTTATCCGATGAGCGCTGCCCGTCTGCCGGCCGGTGATGGAACGATGCCTGATGACTTTCCGCTGTCCGGCGAGAGCCCGGGCGGCGACTGGGCCGCCGCCCGGACGGCCGCGGCCTTCGCCGCGGCGGTCGAGTCGGGCCGGCTGGACCTGCCGCTGCCCGGCGGCGGCCGGACCGGCGAGCGCTGGGCGGTCCTGGCCGACCTGGCCACAGAAGACCTGTCCCTGGCCCGGCTGGCCGAGGGCCACACCGACGCCCTGGCCATCTTGGCCGAGCTCGGCGCGGCCCGGCCGCCGGCCGGCCGCCGCTGGGGTGTCTGGGCCGCTCAGCCACCGGGTCCGGGTCTGTCCGCCCGCCGGACCGGCGACGGCTCCTGGCGCCTGGACGGCCTCAAGCGGTACTGCTCGGGGGCGCGCTGCTGTACCGATGCGCTGGTCACCGCGACCGCGCCCGACGGGAACCGGCTGTTCGCGGTCAGCTCGCGTGACCTGGCGGTCGTGCCAGGAACCTGGCCGGCCACCGGGATGGCCGGAAGTGACACGCTCGATGTCCGGTTTACCGGCATCGCGGCCGAGCCGGTCGGCGGTCCTGGCCGTTACCTTGACCGGCCCGGCTTCGCCCAGGGCGGGGCCGGGGTGGCGGCCTGCTGGTACGGCGGAGCGCGCGGCGTGGGCGAGACGCTGCTGGCCGCCTCCGCCCGGCGCGACGTCGGCCCGCACGCCCTGGCGCATCTCGGCGCCGTCGACGTCGCCCTGACCACCGCGAGGACGGCGCTTGACGCGGCCGCCACCGGGATCGACGCGGACCCCGAGGACCGTGACGGCGGCGGCCTCGTGCGGACCCTGCGGGTGCGCGCGCTGGTCGAGGCCACCGCCACCGAGGTGATGAACCGGGTCGGCCGCGCGCTCGGCGCCGGTCCCCTCGGCCACGACGAGGCGCATTCGCGCCGGGTCGCTGACCTGACGGTTTACCTGCGCCAGCACCATGCAGAACGCGATCTCGCTGACCTCGGCTCGCTGGTCACCCGTCGTGGCACTACGTGGTGAGCGAGCCGGCCGCGGCCGGCCCCAACCGGATCGACCGGCCGGGAACGGCGGAAGACGCCTGGGCCGCGTGGCCTGAGCTCAGCCGGCTGCCCGTCGCCCACCCGTCGGCCTGGCGGAGCGTGGTGGTGGTGGCGGCCCATCCGGACGACGAGGTCCTCGGGGTGGGCGGGACGATGGCCCTGCTGGCCGCCGGGGGCGCGCGGCTGCGGCTGATCGCGGTCACCGACGGGGAGGGCTCACACCCGGCCGCCGATCCCGCGGTCATCGGCCGGACCCGGGCCGCGGAGTCGGCCACCGCCCTGGACCGGCTGGGCGCCAGGAACATCGAGGTGGTCAGGCTGCGGTTTCCCGACACCAGGCTGGCGGCCCGCGAGGGGGAGCTGACGGACATCCTGCGTGACCAGTGCGGCGGGTTCGAGGTCTGCCTGGCCCCGTGGGAGGGGGACGCGCATGCGGACCACGAGGCCGCGGGCCGGGCGGCCCGGCGGGCGGCGCGGCGAGCCGGGCAGAACGTGCTGACCTACCCGATCTGGATGTGGCACTGGGCCCAGCCCGGTGATCAGCGGGTCCCGTGGCGCCGGGCCAGTCAGGTCGTGCTGCCCGGCGACGTCGCGGCCAGGAAACGGGCGGCCATCGAAGCCTTTACCAGCCAGCTGACTGACCGTGCGGACGGAGCCGGCCCGGTCGTACCGCCCGGCGACGTGGCCCATTTCACCAGGAGGCACGAGGTGCTGCTGCGATGACAACCCCCGCCACCCCCGTCACCCTCGGCCCTGGCTACTTCGACGCCATGTATCAAGCTGCCAGTGACCCCTGGGGTTTCCAGGACCGCTGGTACGAGCGGCGCAAGTACGCGATCAGCCTGGCGATGCTCCCGGCCGAGCGGTACCGGAGCGCGTTCGAGCCCGGCTGCTCCATCGGCGTGTTCACCGAGCTGCTGGCGCCGCGCTGCGATGCCCTGCTGAGCTGCGATGTCGCCGCCGCGGCGGCGCAGGCTGCCGCCGCCCGCACCCGGCACCTGCCGCAGGTCCGGGTGGAGCAGCGCGACATCGCCAGCCGGTGGCCGGCCGGCCGCTTTGACCTGATCGTGTTCTCCGAGATCCTGTACTACCTCGGGGATCACGATCTGGAGCGGCTGCTTGACCTCGCGGCGGCCGCCCTGCAGCCGAACGGCACCTTGCTCGCCGTGCACTGGCGGCACCCGGTGGCCGACTATCCCAGGACCGGCGACGACGTCCATCGCGCGCTCGGGGCGCGGCCGGGCCTGGCCCGCCTGGTGAGCCACGCCGAACCCGACTTCCTGGCCGAGGCCTATCTCCGCACCGACAGAGCCCTCGTGTCCGTGGCCCAGGCGACGGGCCTGGTGTGACCAAGGCCGCCGGCGTCGAAGCCGCCTGCGTGGTCGTGCCCGCCCACAACGAGGAAGAGCTGCTCCCGGCCTGCCTGAGCGCGTTGCGCCGCGCCGCCTGCGCCGTCAGCGTTCCCGTGTACGTCCTGGTGGTCGCCGACGCCTGTGGTGACGGGACCGCCGCCACCGCGCGGGCCTGCGGGGTCCGGGTCATCCGCCTCGGGGCGCGCAATGTCGGGGCGGCGCGGGCGGCCGGGATGAGTGAGCTGCTGCGGCTGACCGCGGCCCGCGACCGGTCCGCGGTCTGGCTGGCGACCACCGACGCCGACACGGTGGTGCCACCGGACTGGCTGCGCCGCCAGCTCAGCTACGCCAGCCAGGGCTGGGATGTCGTGCTCGGAACCGTCACCGTCCCCGACTGGGACGGGCACCCGCCGCACGTGCCGGCCGCGTTCGATGCCCTGTACGAGTTCGGTGACGGCGGGCACCCGCATGTGCACGGTGCGAACCTCGGCATCCGGGCCTCCGCTTACCTGGCGGCCGGCGGATTCAGCGCGCTGCGCACCGCGGAAGACCACGCCCTGGTCGCCGCCGCTACCGAAGCCGGCTGCTCGGTCCTGCAGGCCGGCGACATCAGCGTCGAGACCTCCGGCCGCCGTCACGCCCGCGCGCCGCTGGGTTTCAGCCACGTGCTGCGCACCCTGGCCGCGCTGCCGCAGCCCCGGTTACCTCCCCCGTGTCCCCACGAGCATCTCGAGTTCGCTGGTGATTCTGACGCCACGGTGAGCGAAACGAGTTGTTCACCATTTCCGGTCCGGTCGCGGTGGCACCGGCGGCGGAGGTCGGGACCCGCCTGCTTGGCCTGGACCGCGTACTACCAAGTGGCGATCCAGGAGCTGCACGAGCAGGCACAGTGCGCGGACGAATGCGGCTGGACCTCGCTCATGCTGGCCGAGCATCACCACCCCCTGAGCGGGGCGCCGAGATGGAGGCCAAGCTGGCCGAACTCGGCCCATCCTTCCCGCCTGTGGCGACCGCGACCGGTGAGATTCTCGCCGTTACCGTCCTGTCCTTCGGCGAGCCCGAGTCGACCCAGCGGCCCCGCATCTACAAGGCGCTCCGGTGGGAGAGCCGGGATGTGGGTTACTCGCTGGCCGCGATCGGCTGAGCATCCGCCGGTGACCACACGATAATCCTGAACCGGGTAACATCGCGCCCAGACCCGGGACGACGATATTCCTGCCATCTATGTCGACCGGTCCTTCGCCTGGGCAGCCCCTAGCCGTGCCGCCTGTATCGCCAGGTAGCGACGCTCGGGCAGGCTGGTTGCGCGCCGCGCCGCCTGCAGGTAGTCGGCGGCCGCCGCGACGGGGTCACCGGCCAGTTCCCTCAGGTGCCCCCGGGTGGCGAACAGCCGGTGATGCTGCGCCATCCGCTTGTCCGCGGCCAGCGTGACCAGCACTGCCAGTCCGGCCGCGGGCCCGTGCACCATAGCCAGGGCCACCGCGCGGTTCAGCGTGGTGAACGGGTTAGGCGCAGCGAGTTCTAGCAAGTCATACAGCGCGAGAATCTGTGGCCAGTCAGTGTCAGCCATGGTCATGGCCTCGTCATGCACGGCGGCGATGGCCGCCTGCAGCTGGTAGGAACCGACCTCGCCGCCGGGCAGCACGGCGCTAATCAGCGTGGTGCCCTCGGCGATCTGAGCCTGGTCCCATTTCGTTCGGTCCTGCTCGGCCAGCAGCACCAGGGACCCATCGGGCCGCGTGCGGGCTGGTCGTCGCGCGTCGGTCAGCAGCATCAACGCCAGTAGGCCGGACACCTCGCCATCAGTAGGCAGCAGCCGGTGCAGCCAGCGGGTAAGCCTGATCGCTTCCCGCGACAGCGTCGGCACGGTCAGCTCGTCCCCGTCGGTGGCGGTGTACCCCTCGTTGAAGATGAGGTAGAGCACATGCAGCACGGCGCTCAGCCGTTCGGCTCGCTCCGCCTCCGCGGGCAGCCTGAAGTCGAGCCCGGCGACCTTGATCGTCTGCTTGGCCCGGCTGATGCGCTGGGCCATCGTCGTCTCCGGCACGCCGAAGGCCGCGGCGATCTGCGCGGTGGACAGGCCGCCGACCGCGCGCAGGGTCAGCGCGACCTGACTCGGCGAGGACAGCTCCGGGTGACAGCAGCCGAACAGCAAGGCCAGCGAGTCGTCGCCGTCGGTGGGTTCGGCGTCAGCCGGGGGGCCGAGCAGCTCGGATGGGGGCGTGGCCACCGCGATCTCCTCTTCCCGGTTCCGCCGTGACTGCTCGCTGCGGACTTGGTCCGTCAGCCGGCGCGAGGCCACCGTGATCAGCCAGCCGCGCGGGTTCTCGGGGAGCCCGGCGGCCGGCCACTGCAGCGCGGCGGCAAGCAGCGCCTCCTGGCATGCGTCTTCGCACAGGTGGAACTGTCCGTACCTGCGGACCAGCGCCACGAGGATCTGCGGCGCGAATTCACGCAGCAGATCCTCGAGGCCACCCCGGTCCGTTTTCCCGGTCACCGGCCCATCCGTCACAGGTCGGGTTTAGCCTCGTGCATGATCGGCCAGAGCTCGACCGGCTCGACGTCGGCGAACGGCATCTCCGCCGCGACCTGAAGGGCTCGCTCCTCGCTCTCGCAGTCGAGCAAATAGAAACTGGCGATGTACTCCTTGGTCTCCTGGTAAGGCCCGTCGGTTACCGCAGGCAGGCCGTTTTCCCTGCGAACCAGCTTGGCCTGCAGGCCATCGGCCAGCCCGTAGGCGCCGAGCAGCTCGCCGGTGGCCCGGTATGTGCGGTTGAACGCGTCCTGCCTGGCGACGGCCTCCGGCCATGCCTCGGCCGGGAACGAGGCCCACTTCTCCTGGTTGCCGTAGATCAGCATCAAGTATTTCATCTGGTCATTCCTCCACGTTCCGCGTGCCCGGTCGGCGCGCTCTCATCCCAGAGTCGGAGCCGCCATCTCGCGCTCGACATCGCCCCGCCCGAAATTATCCGCCGAGACCCGCCCCGGCTCGAGCGCCTGTTCCTGGTGCTCTCGCCGGGCTTTGCCCG
Organism: Streptosporangiaceae bacterium; assembly: GCA_050013055.1. Lineage (GTDB taxonomy): Bacteria > Actinomycetota > Actinomycetes > Streptosporangiales > Streptosporangiaceae > Palsa-504. The sequence goes on along the minus strand of JBEKGC010000040.1, from coordinate 650 downwards.
TATCGGCAGCCCGGCGAGTTTCCGGTCCCGCGCTGGCACTCAGCTCCCGTGATCGCGGCTCCCGTGATCGCGAAGACTTGACAGTCTGCACAGACTGTCAAGTCTCCGGGATCATGAAAAATCCGCCCATCGAGCACGGCGCGGCCGGGCGCGAAGCGTCAATTCTAAACCGACGCGACCCACGGTGCGCTCATGTGTCAAGGCACACACGGGTCCCGTCCAAGCGGTGACCACGTTCGGGTTGCCTCCGCTCGCCAAGGCCGCAGCGGGTCAGGTAACGGCTCAGGCCGGGACGGACAGCGACAAGCCGAACCGCCCGGCGGCGTCGGTCCACCACGACCGCATTGCCAGCCCGGCCGCCGCGAGCTCGGCTTCCACTCCGGCCGGGCGGAACTTGGCCGACACCTCGGTGCGCATCTCCTCGTTCGCGCCGAAGCTCACCGTGAGCCCGATCACCGGCAGGTGCACCGTCTGGGCGTGCCGCGAGCGCAGCCGCATCTCGATCCACTCGGCGGCGGGATCCCACACGGCCACGTGCTCGAACGCGTCCATGTCGAAGTCGGCGCCAAGCTCGGCGTTCAGCACCGCGAGCACGTTCCGGTTGAAATCGGCGGTCACGCCTGAGCTGTCGTCGTACGCGGCGACCAGCG
>JBEKGC010000039.1:0-24516 GCA_050013055.1 Streptosporangiaceae bacterium | reverse complement strand
ACCGGCAGCCTGCCGCCGATCTCGGTCTCGCCGTCGGCGATCATCCGCTCCTGCTCGCCGTCCTTGCACAGCCCGTTCTCGGCCATGTGGATGATCTCCGAGCCGGCGTCGGTGTCCTGCAGCTGCGCCACCGCCACGTCCTGCGGCCCGATCCCGGCGATCTCATAGGCCTCCCGTGAGGCGTCCACCGTGGGGCTGGGCGCGTGCGCGCCCACCGGCAGCGACGGGCTCTGCAGCTCGAACGCGCCGATCCGGCGGCTGCGCAGCGCGCAGGCGCGCACCCGGACCGGCCGCCCGGCGTACTTGTGCGCCTGGTCGGCGCGGCACAGCACGACAGCCCCGGCGCCCTCGTCCGGCCCGCAGTACATGAACTGGCGGAGCGGGTAGTTCAGCACCGGGGAGGCCAGGATGTCCGCCACCGACAGCGGGGTGCGCCGCCACGCGTTCTCGTTACCCGCCGCGTTGCGGAAGTTCTTGGCCGCCACCCCGGCCAGCGTCTGGTCGGTGATGCCGTGGTCGTGCATGTAGCGGTTGATCTTCATGCCGAAGAAATGCGTGGTCAGGAACAGGCCGGTCTGGCCGTACCAGGAGGGCAGGCCGGCCACCGACGGGTCGGCCGCGAACGCGCCCCTGGGGTGCTTGTCCATGCCGATCGCGATGGTCAGGTCGTGCTCGCCGGTCTCGATGGCCCGGGCGGCCATGGCCAACGCGGTGCCTGCCGTCGCGCAGCCGTTGAAGACGCCGCGCAGCGGCACGCCGGTAAGGCCGAGGCGGCCGATGACGGCGTCCGGGTTGTAGACCTCCAGGCTGCCCACGAATCCCGCCTGGACCTGCGGCCAGCTGACCCCGGCGTCGCCGAGCGCGGCCCGGACCGCATCGGCGGCCATATCCATCGCGGACTTGCCGCCGAACCGGCCGAACGGGTGCAGCCCGACGCCGATGATAACCGCTTCCATCATGCCTCCCCGATTACGGGCGTGAACGCGAACGTCATGATCTCTGTGCCGTCCGCGCCGACGCTGTAGGGCACGATGGCCAGCCGCATCGGCTGGCCGATGGCCAGCCGGGCCGGATCGGGCTCGCCCCGGAATGTCAGCCGGGCCTCGACCATGACCTCGCCGGGCAGCTCGACGTAGCCCAGCGCGTACGGCTGGAAGGTCTCAGCGGTGTCGGCACCGTCGTAGGGCGGGCTCGGCGGCCGGAAGTCCTGCGTGGTGAACGTCCACAGCGTGCCCCGGTCGGGCAGCAGCGTCTGGGTGAACCCGGTCCCGCCGCATCGCTGGCAGGTAAACGGGTCCGGCCCGGCCGGGAAGGCGGCCAAACCGCACTCCGCGCACCGCGCCCCGATCAACCGGGGATCCTCCGACGGCCAGGTGAAAAGGCCTTCCGCCACGGGAACCTGCCGGGATCCGGTCATCGCCTACACTCCTGCCCGCCGGTCACAGCCGGCTCCATCCTCGGGCCCGGCTCTGGAGCCGCGGACCTTCCGTACCCCAAGCCTACCCTCAATACAGATAACTATGTAAACTGTTTATACCGATAACGGCCGCACCGCGCCAGCGCGGACGCCGGCTGCGAACAAGGAGGGACACGTTGACCAAGATCTGGGCCAACTCCGCGGACTCGCACGTGCTGGAACCCGCTGACCTGTGGCTGCAGTCTCTGCCGCCCAGGCTGGCGGAGCGGGCGCCGCGATCGGAGCGCGGCGACAAGTACGAGATCCTCTACATCGACGGCGAGCGGATGGACCGCCAGCTGAACGACTTTATGGACGCGATGCGCCCGCCGGGCGCCCGGGATCTCGACATCCGGCTGAAGGACCTCGACGGCGAAGGGGTCTGGGGCCAGCTCGCGTTCCCCTCGATGGGGTTCTGGACCGTCAAGATCACTGACCGGGAGCTGGCCGCCGAAACGGTGCGGGCCTGGAACGACTGGGCGCATGCCGAGATCTTGAGCAGGAACAAGCGGGTCATCCCCACCGCGTGCGTGTCCACGGCGGATATCGACGACGCGGTCGCCGAGCTGGAGCGCGCCGCCGGGCTCGGCTTCCAGGCCGTGTTCCTGCCCAGCCAGACCCGCCCTGGCGAGGAATACGCGCTCGACCGGTGGGAGCCGCTGTGGACCGCGGCCGAACGGGCCGGCGTGGTGCTCGGCTTCCACATCGGCACCGGCGGGGACACGGTGGTGTTCCGCGGGCCCGGCGGTGCCATCGTCAACTACATGGAGACGACATATCCCGGCATGCGGGTCGTGTCCCACATGGTCGCGGGCGGCGCCCTGGACCGCCACCCCGGCCTGCGCATCCTCATCGCCGAGGGCGGTGCCGCCTGGGTGCCCGCCATCGGGGACCGGATGGACGAGGCCTACCGCCAGCACGGCATGTTCGTCAGGCCCAAGCTGAACCGGCTGCCCAGCGAGATCATCCGCCAGCAGGTCTACGCGTCCTTCCAGCACGACAAGAGCGCGGTGCAGATAGTGCCAGCCACGGGCTACCGCAATGTGCTCTGGGGGGATGACTACCCGCACCTGGAAGGCACCTACGGGCACACCCAGGAGACGCTGCGCGGCCTGTTCGCCGATGTCAGCGACGAGGTGCGCGAGCGGGTCACCAGCGGCACCTTCAACGAGCTGTTCCGGGTTCCCGCCCAGACCCCCGCCCAGGCGTCGGTATAGGCAGCGATGATCAGGCCGGCTTGCGGTTGCCCACGGTGTCGGCGTTGGGGGCGGCCCTGGCGACCAGGCCGGGAACGACCGCGGACAGGCCGGCCTGGTCCCAGCGGGTATCGGCGGAGGCGGCCGGGCCGTTCACCCAGCCTTCGAGGACGGTGATCGCGTTGCCCCAGACGCCGAATACGCGCCCGGTCACCTCGCGGGATTCCGCGGAGCCGAGCCAGACCACCAGCGGCGAGATCGCCTCGGGGCTGAGGTCCGCGGTGGCCGCCGCGGTGCGCATCATCTCGATGTCCTGCGTCATCCTCGTCAGCGCGGTCGGCGCGATGGCGTTGACCGTGACGCCGTACCGCTCGAGCTCACGGGCCGCGATGATGGTCAGGCTGGCGATCCCGGCCTTGGCCGCCCCGTAGTTGCCCTGGCCCGCGTTGCCGAACAGGCCCGACGGCGAGGTCGTGTTGATGACCCGCGCGTCGTTGGCGTGGCCGTCCTTGACCCGCTGGCGCCAGTACGCGGCGGCATGGTGCAGTACCGCGAAGGTGCCCTTGAGGTGCACGCCGATGACCGCGTCCCAGTCCGGCTCGGTCATCGAGACGATCATCCGGTCGCGCAGGATGCCCGCGTTGTTCACCACCACGTCCAGCCCGCCGAACGCCTCGACGGCCGCTTCGATCAGGCGCTCCGCGCCCGCCCAGGAGGAGATGTCATCGGTGTTGGCGACGGCCTCGCCGCCGGCCGCGGTGATCTCGTCGGCCACCGCCTGGGCCGGGCCGGCTGAGGATCCTGCGCCGTCCCGGGCACCGCCGAGGTCGTTGACCACGACCTTGGCGCCTTGCGCGGCAAACGCCAGGGCATGGGCCCGGCCGATGCCGTTCCCCGCGCCGGTGATGACCGCGACGCGGCCGGTGCATGTTCCTGCGGGCATGAGCTCTCCTCCTGGGCGGGTGCACGCACCCGTGTTCGTTCGGCATTAATGGCTTTGGTTCAGGGACGGAAATCCGCCACGAAGGGCTGATGGGCGAGGCTGCCGCCGTCGACGCAGATGTTCTGCCCGGTGATGAAGGCGGATTCGTCGGAGGCCAGGAAGACCACCAGCGCGGCGATGTCCTCCGGGCGGCCGAGGCGGGGCGTGAGCGCGTGCCGCAGCATGGTCGCGTTCACGGCGTCGCGGCCGGGCTTGCCGCCGATCACGATGTAGCCGGGTGATATCGCGTTGCACCTTATCCCCTGCTTGCCGAACTCGGTCGCGGCGTAGCGGGTCAGGCTGATCAGGGCGGCCTTGGACGCGCCGTAGGCCGGGTTGCGCAGGTCGCCGGTCAGGCCGGAGCCCGAGGCGGTGTTGATGACCGAGCCGCTGCCGCGCGCGATCATGTGCGGCGCCGCGGCCTGGATGGCCACCAGGGCGCCGCGCAGGTTGACCCGCATCGTCTCGTCCCAGACCTCGGGGTCGGCCGCGCTCACCGGCAGGTCCCTGGTCGCGGCCAGCTGGGTCGCGGCGGCGTTGTTGTGCAGGATGTCCAGGCCACCGTAGGCGGCCACCGCCGCCTGGATCATGGCCCGGACCGAGTCGACGTCGCCTAGGTCCACCTGGACGGCGGTCGCTTCGCCGCCCGCGGCGGTGATCGCCTCCGCGACCTGTTTCGCGCCATCTGCATTCAGGTCAGCGACCACGGTGCGGGCACCCTCGGCCGCTACCCGCCGCGCGGTGGCCTGGCCGATGCCGGACGCCGCGCCGGTGATGATGGCGATCTTGCCGTCGAGCCTGCCCATGGTCATCCCTCCGTCAGCAAGACGCGCAACCGGGTGCAGATGGTCTGCACGTGGCGGGCGGCCAGGTCTTCGGGCAGGCCCGCCACCGATGCGCCCAGCCAGACCGTCTGCACCGGGGCTTCGCCTATGTGGTCCCTGATCGCCTTGGCGACCTGTTCGGGCGTGCCGAACAGGAAGTACGACATCGGGCCTGCATCCGGTCCTTTCGTTCGCAACCGCTCGGGGTCCACCGGGCGGGGCACCGGGTGGCCGGTGCCCTCGACCATGTACCTGCGGTAGCTGTCCTGGGCGTAGGCGATGCGCGGGGCGAGGTGGGGCCAGTCCCGTTCGGGATCGTCGGTCACGTAGGCCTGGATTCCGCCGCCCATCCGGGCCTTCGCCGGGTCGTGGCCGCCCTCGGCCAGGCCGTCGCGGTAGTGAGGCCAGGAGGTCTGCGCGAGCGTAAGCAGGCCTTCGCCCATCAGGCCTGCCCGCCGGGCGCCTTTCGGGCCCTGGTAGCCCAGCCAGATCGGCAGCTGGTCCTGTACGGGCTGGGGGGTGAGGCCGCCGGAGTCCCAGAGCCGGCGCAGCTCTTCTCTTTGGTCATCGAGGAGGCGGTAGCGGGCGGTGAAGTCCGTGCCGAACAGCTCGAATTCCGGCCGGCGGTAGCCGGCGCCCAGGCCGAGCTCCAGCCGGCCGCCGCTGATGATGTCCACCACCGCCGCTTCCTCGGCGAGTTGCGCGGTCTTGCGCAGCGGCGCGACGAGGATGCCTGTGCCCAGGCGGACGCGGGTAGTCCGCGCGGCCGCGGCGGCCGCGAAGGTCAGGGGCTGCGGCAGGTAGCCGTCTTCGAAGCCGTGGTGCTCGGAGAACCAGAGGGAGTCCGCACCGAGGTGTTCGGCCTCTTCGCACAGCTCCAGGGTGAACGCGTAGAGCCGGGCGGGGTCCTGCCGCCAGGCGGGCGGGTTGCGCAGGTCGAACCAGACGCCGACGCCGGGGGGCTCCGGGGGGCTGGCCCCCTGGGCGGGCATAGTCACCGGGTTGCTCCTTTGGCCGCCGGGGCGGCGGTCAGCGTGGCGGCGCGGGGGTCGCCGTCCCAGAAGCGGGCCCACGAGCCGAACTCGCCGGGCAGCGCCGGTTTCCCGCTGCCCGCCCAGCCGGTGAACCCGGCCGACTGCGGGGTCCGGGTCACGTCGGCCGCGTACCAGTGGCGCTCCCGCCGCCGGGAGAAGAACCACTCGCCGTTCACGCGCGCGTACTCATCGAAGTAGCAGATCGCCATCACGATCCACTCGTCCCCCACCTCGTGCTCGGCGCGGCAGTAAACCGCGCCGGTGGCGCGGCCCGGGACGGTTAGCTCGATGCGGTGCCCGCAGATCTGGTGCACCGAGCGGTAGAACCGGCGCACCATCGGATCGATGTAGCGCCGCAGCGCCTCCCGGCCGGTGCCGTGCCTGCCCATGTCCACGTCCGGCCGGAAGCAGCCCAGCCAGGCATCGATGTCCCTGGCATCCACGGCCATCGCATACCGGATGGCCAGCTGCTGGATGGCCAGCTGCGCCTCGATACGCTCGACGCGCTCTTCCAGGTCGGCCACGAGTCTCCCCTTCAGCTATCCGTGCCATTCCGCTATCCGGGCATCAGGTGCCTGGACCGATCGTCGTTTATTTAGAATAATAAGTCAACTGATTGTATCAGGTAGAGGCTCGCCGGGGCCTGGTCAGGAGGGCACATCATGCATCCGGGAATCTTCGCCGCCAAGGAGCCGGAGCGCCCGGCGGTCATCATGGGCACCGCCGGCACCGTGGTGACCTACGCCGAGCTGGAGGCCCGGTCCAACCAGGTGGCCTGGCTGGCCAGGCGCTGCGGGCTGCGTCCCGGGGACGGCCTGGCCGCGATCATGGAGAACCGGCCGGAACTGCTCGACCTGGCCTGGGGCGCGCAGCGCTCCGGCTTGCAGTTCACCGCCGTCAACTGGCACCTGACCGCCGAAGAGGCCGGATACGTGATCACCGACAGCGGGGCCGCGATGGTGGTGATCAGCCACCAGCTGGCCGGCCTGGCCGCGCAGCTGGAACCGGTACTGGCGCCGGGCGTTCGGCGGCTGATGATCGGCGGCACGATCCCCGGCTGGGACGCCTACTCCGGCGCGGTCGGCGCGCTGCCTGCGATCCCGATCCCGGATGAGTGCGAGGGCGACATCATGCTCTACAGCTCCGGGACCACGGGCCGGCCGAAGGGGATCAAGCGGCCGGTCAGCGGGACGGCCCTCGGTGAGCATCCGGACATCCCCGGGCACTGGCTGCGCGAGCTGCTCGGCATGGCCGAAGGCGATGTGTACCTGTCCCCCGCCCCGCTCTACCACGCCGCGCCGCTGGCCTGGACCATGTCCTGCCACCGGAGCGGGGCGACCGTGGTGGTGATGGAGCGGTTCGACGCCGAGCAGGCGCTGCGGCTCATCGAGGCGCAGCGGGTGACCCACAGTCAGTGGGTACCGACCATGTTCGTCCGGATGCTGAAGCTGCCTGCTTTGGCGCGGAGCGCGTACGACCTGAGCAGCCTGCGCTGGGCGGTGCACGCCGCGGCGCCCTGCCCGGTCCCGGTCAAGCAGGCCATGATCAGCTGGTGGGGGCCGATCCTGTTCGAGTTCTACTCGATGACCGAGGGGTTCGGCGCGGCTTCGATCTTCTCCGAGGAATGGCTGCGCAAACCCGGGTCCGTCGGCCGGCCGCTGATGGGCGTTCCGCATGTGACTGGTCTTGACGGGGCGGAGCTGCCGCCGGGTAAGGCCGGCACGATCTGGTTCGAGGGCGGGACCGCTTCGGAGTACCACGGCGATCCGGACAGGACCGCGGCCGTCGCGAACGAGCGCGGCTGGCGGACCGTGGGCGATGTCGGGTACCTCGATGACGACGGCTACCTCTACCTCACCGACCGGGCCAGCAACCTGATCATCTCGGGCGGGGTGAACATCTATCCGCAGGAGATCGAGAACGTGCTGACCTTGCACCCGGACGTAGTCGACGCCGCGGTGCTTGGCGTCCCCGACCCGGAGATGGGTGAGCAGGTGAAGGCCGTGGTGCAGGTGGAGGCGGGGGAGGTTGGGGAGGCTGGGGACCAGGAGCTGGCGGAGCGCCTGGACGGTTACTGCCGGGAGCACCTGGCCGGGTTCAAGTGCCCGCGATCGTATGAGTTCACCGCCGGGGAGCTGCGGACGCCGGTCGGAAAGATCCGCCGCGGGCCGCTGCGCGAGCGATTCGGCGCCGCTCCCGGCCGGTACCGCGCGGGCGGGGGTTCTTCATGAGGTGCCTCGGCTACGGCGAGCGGCCCGCACGGGGCAGGACGGGGTTTGTTCAGTAGGCGCGCAGGCCCATGCTGCGGGCGATGCCGTTGCGCTGGATCTGGCTGGTGCCGCCGGAGATCGTGGCCACGATCGACTCCCGGTAGCGGAAGCTCATCACGCTCTCGGTGGAGAATCCATGCCCGGCGCACACTTGCATGCCCAGCCGGGCGGCGGCGACGTAGGTCTCCGAGCCCTTGAGCTTGGCCATTGCGCCTTCCCGGCCGCACGGCTTGCCCTGAGCCAGGAGCCATGCCGCCCGGTAGGCCAGCAGCCGGGCCGAGTCGATTTCCACCTGCAGATCAGCCATGGCGTGAGCCAGCGCCTGGAAGGTGCCGACCGGACGGCCGAACGCGTACCGCGTCTTGGCGAACGCGAGCATCTCGTCCAGGGTCGCCTGGGCGGCCCCGAGGTAGCCGCCGGTGATGATCACTTTCTCCAGCTCGATGTTGGAGAGCATCACCGACCACCCCTTGTCCTGGGGACCGACCAGGTTCTCCCGCGGCACCACCACATCGGACAGGTACACCTCATTGGTCCCCAGGATGTGCCGGGCGAGGGTGGGCGTGCGCCGGACCTGCACCCCGCCGGCCTGCGGGTCGATCAGGAGCAGGCTGATTCCCTCGTGCTTGGGCTCACGAGGGCCCGTCCGGACGTAGGTGGCGATCGTGGTATCCGGGAGGCCGGCCCCGGTGCACCACATCTTCTGGCCGTTGACCAGGAAGTGGTCGCCCCGGTCCTGGGCGAAGGTGCGCAGCGCGGCCGCATCAGACCCGCTGTCCGGCTCACTGACCGCCACCGCGAGCCGCCGCCGGCCGGTCATGACATGCTCCCGGATGAACGCCCGCTGCGCGTCGCTGCCCCAGTCGAAGACGGTGAGGCCCGGGATGAGCACGCCGATGTAGCACATGGCCACATCGAAGCTGGCCCGCCCGAGTTCCTCCGCGATCAGGATCAGCTCGACCGGACCACCGCCGTCCCCGCCGTCCTCCTCGGCGAAGGGCAGCGAAAACCAGCCCAGGTCAGCCATGCCCTTGAACAGTTCGGGAGGAACCGCTGACTGCTCGTCCCACTCCTTGGCTCTGGTGGCCGGGCAGACATCCGCGACGAACTCGCGTGCCGTGGCACGGAGCAAGTCCTGTTCGTCGGTAAGGCCGAAGTCCACTGACTGCCCCCTTAAGGTGATAGGTATATAGTTAACTTATTATTCTACGTTAGCGATCAAACGCCAAGCTTCCTGGCCCGATGGCCCGGGATCCCGGAGGAACCGATGAAGGTCGACGGCAAGCTCGGAGCGTGGCAGAGCTCCGCAGTGATCGACGAGGCCCGGCGGCACGAGAAGGCCGGCTATGACGGGCTCTGGTCGTCGGAGTCCGCGCATGACCCCTTCCTGCCGCTGGTGCTGGCGGCTGAGCACACCGAGCGGACGGAGCTCGGCACGGCCATCGCGGTGGCCTTCGCCCGCTCCCCCATGCAGCTCGCCTACACCGCGCATGACCTGCAGGCACACTCCGGCGGCCGGTTCGTCCTCGGCCTGGGCAGCCAGGTAAAACCACACATCGAGCGGCGGTTTTCGATGCCCTGGAGTCACCCCGCGGCGCGCATGCGGGAGTTCATCATGGCCATGCGGGCGATCTGGTCGGCGTGGGACGACGGGACGAAATTGAGCTTCCGCGGTGACTTCTACCAGCACACGCTGATGACTCCGTTCTTCTCGCCGCCGCCCGCACCTGGCGGCGCGCCCAAGGTCTTCCTCGCCGCGGTCGGGGAGGCCATGACCGCGGTGGCCGGCGAGGTCGCCGACGGGCTGCTGGTGCACGCGTTCTGCACCGAGCGCTACCTGCGTGAGGTGACGCTCCCCGCGCTTTCGGTGGGCCTGGCCGTCCCGGCACGATCGCGGACGACCGTCGAGGTCGGCATGCTGGCGATGATCGCGACCGGGCGCACCGAGGAAGAGATGGCCCGCGCGGTGGCAGGCACCCGACAGCAGATCGCCTTCTACGGCAGCACCCGGGCCTACCGCGGGGTGCTTGAGCTGCACGGCTGGGCCGGGCTCGGCGACGAGCTCAACTCGCTGGCGAGATCGGACCGGGATGACAAGTGGGAGGCCATGGGCGCCCTCATCGACGACGATGTGCTGCACGCCTTCACGGTGGTGGCCGAGCCAGCCGGCCTGGCGGCGGAGATCCAGCGGCGGTTCGGCGGCCTGATCGATCGCGTCTCCTTCTACGCGCCCTATGAGACAGGCACCGAGGCCTGGGACCTCATCGTCCAGGACCTGAAGTCACCGGCAGCCCCCGCCGCCTCTTGATTGAGATATAAAATTTAACTATATTGAATCGAACGCTACCTGCGGAGGGCCGATGGACGACCTGGCGCCGGACCTCGTGGTGACCGCTGAGGGTCCCATCCGGCTGATCGAGCTGAACCGGCCGGAACAGCGGAACGCGGCGAGCGAGACCCTGCACACCGCGCTCGCGGGCGTCTGGAACCGCCTCGCCGAAGATGACCAGGTGCGGGCGGTGGTGCTGACCGGCCGGGGACGGGCGTTCAGTGCGGGCGGGGATTTCCACGTGATGACCCGGGTGCAGCAGGACGAGGCGTTCCGCGAACAGAACATCGCGGAAGCACGCAGCATCATCACCGGCATGGTGCGCTGCCCGGTGCCGGTGATCGCCGCGGTGAACGGCCCCGCCGTCGGGCTGGGCTGCAGCCTGGCCCTGCTCAGTGACCTGGTGCTGATGGCTGAGGGGGCCTACCTCGCTGACCCGCATGTCCAGGTGGGGTTGGTCGCCGGGGATGGCGGCGCCATGGTACTGCCGTTGATCGTCGGGCTGGCCCGGGCCAAGGAACTGCTGTTCCTCGGTGAGCGGGTGGGCGGGGAGGAAGCCGTCCGGCTGGGCCTGGCGAACCGGGTGGTGCCGGGCGGCAAGCTGCTCGACGAGGCGATGGACCTCGCCCGCCGGCTGGCCGCGCTGCCCGCCGCGGCGCTGCGGGACACCAAGCGGGCCGTGAACCTGCACCTCGAGCAGGCGATGGCCACGGTGATGGAGACCGCGCTCGCCGCGGAGCGGGACAGCATGCACTCCCCCGAACACGTCGAGATCGTCGCCAGGCTCATCGCGAAGAACAACAGCTGACAGTGGAATCCGGCAGGGAGGTCGCCCGGTGGCAGACAATGAGAGCCTGGTGCTCACCGAGGTCGATGCGGACGGTGTCGCGACGTTCACGCTGAACCGACCCGAACGTCGCAACGCGTGGACCGCGGCGATGGAGAACCGGTACTTCGACGTGCTCGCGGCGGCCGACGCCGATCCGGCGGTGCGGGTCGGGGTCCTGACCGGCGCCGGGAGATCGTTCTGCCCGGGTATGGACATGAGCAGGCTGGCTGAGGTGGCCGGCCGGCCGGTGAACATATCGGCTCGCCGCCCCCAGTACGCTCCGCGGCTATTCCGCAAGCCGCTGATCGCCGCGATCAACGGCGCCTGCGCCGGGATCGGGCTGACCCAGGCGCTAATGTGCGACGTGCGGTTCGCGGCGCGGGGAGCCAGGTTCTGCACCGCCTTCGCCCGCCGCGGGCTCGGGGCCGAGTACGGCATGTCCTGGGTCCTGCCCCGCTACGTCGGCGTGGGTCATGCGCTTGACCTGCTCCTGTCCAGCCGGGTCTTCGAAGCCGACGAGGCGAAGGACCTCGGGCTGGTGAACCGGGTACTCGAGCCCGACGAGGTGCTGCCCGCGGCCCGGGAGTACGCCAGGGACCTGGCGCGTAACTGCTCTCCGGCCGCGATGGCCGCCATCCGTCACCAGGTGCTCAGCGACCTCGACGCCTCGTTCGAGGAGGCCTGCCGCCGCTCATACGCGATCATGGAGGTGCTGAACAGCGGCCCGGACTTCCGCGAAGGCGTGGACAGCTTCGCGCAGAAGCGGCCTCCGGCGTTCCGGCCGCTACCCGACGACCTGGATCCGGAGAAGATCACCGGCGTGCTCACACCGGGCGCCCGGCTGGCCGTCGCAGAACTGCAGCAAGGCTGAGGGCCCTCCAGTAAAAAGTACTACTTGGAGCCTGCTGAAAAGGTAGGCAGGTAGAGGCGTGTTTACCGGCTTGACGTTCGACTAGCTGGGACAATGTCGGTCATACAGGGTTTCGAGCGGATGGACCGGCAGCTTACCGATGCCGCGGCGCTGGCCGGTCACCTGGTCCCGGCGGGCAGCATGTTCGCGTTCCTGGCTGTGCACCGGGCCGAGGTGTTCCCGGATGCGGACTACGAGGACCTGTTTGCCGCGCCGGGCGTGGGCCGGCCGTCTATCCCGGCCACCCAGATGGCCGCGGTGATGACCCTGCAGGCGCTGCATGACCATTCCGACCGGGAGACCGCCGAGGCGGTCCGGTTCGATGTGCGGTGGAAGGTGATGCGGTGGCCACCCAGGACACGGTCACCCAGCTGGTATCAGCGATCCGCAAGGTGGCGCGGGAGGTGGCACGCACCGCTGGCCGCCGGACCCGTGAACCCCGGTCTCTGCCAAGACCGGGCAGATCAGATCGGCACCGCCGGTGGATGCCAGGACTGGGACCCGGCCGACAGGCCGCCGGAAAGACAGCCCGAGCGGCGTCGGCCGAATCGGGGGTCAGGCCCGGTCCCAGACCCCGACACTACGCCCAAGCCACCGCAAAACAACGGAAGCAAGGCACGTGTCGGAGCCTCTCTGATCATCCCTGCCGATATGAACGGGTCCGGGGTATGAACTGTCGACGGTTACGGAGGGCCATAATGAATGTTCTGCGGAGAAGTCGTCGGCACGGCTGAGATCCCGGTGATAAGGATGAGATATCCGTGATTGGGGACGACTACTTCCTGTGCTAAGTAGCTTTTAGGAAGCCTAAGCTGCAGCCCGGTTCCGGCACTACCGGCCCAGATCGTATCCCGGCTGCCGGTGAGCGAGTGGCTCAGCATATTGAGGGGTGGCTCGACTCATAAGGATAGGCTAATCATAAGCGGACACCGAAGCGAAGATAGCCATGCCGCTTGACCAGATCCCTGCCCTCCGCATGCCGCAGCACCAGCATCAGGCAGTTGTGCGCCTTCTGCAACGTCGGCGTCGAATGGGTAGCCGCCATCTTCGCCAGCGCGCCCCGCACATCCTGCACAGTCAGGTCGCGCAGCGGGAGACGACCGATGACCGCCAGCACCGGACCGAGCGCATCCCGGTAGACCGAGACCGTCTTGGCCGCCCGCCCGGGCAGTCCCTCAGTCAGCCAGTCCGCGACCGCCATCTCCACCGTGTAACCCGCCACCGGCCGCACGCACGCGTCCAGCTCAGAATGCAGGTCCTTGAACTTGCCCTTAACTTCGGTCCTGGTCTTGCCAGACACCTTCCGCCGGATCCGCTTCCCGTCCACGTCGAATCCGAGCGACACCACCCCCGCGCCAGCGCCCAGCACACGTCCGGTGATGGAGACCGTCCCGGCAGTCGTCCCGGTGGTCGAAGTAGATACCCGATCCGCGGGCAAGCGTATGGGCCGCCGCCCTTGTCAAATCCGGCCGCTCCGTCCGCGCAGAGCCGACCTCACCCTCAAACCCCAAGCCCCGTAGAGAGGACGAACGCCGCCCTTTCAACTCCTGTATATTGGCGGCAACAACTGCCCATGAATTTGTTGTAGCGGTCGGTGCATTTATTCTCCTCGGGGGAAACCATGGAACGTCGTCACTTCCTTCGTATGACAACTGGGACCGTAGTGGCACTTGGGGCGGGCGTAAGCCTGAGTGGCTGCGACATCGCTGCGGGCGCAGCGGGCGCAGCGGCGGACGCCGCATTCAATCCAGCGACACAGACCTGGCTGAGTGATCTTGCTCAGCAGATTGGCGCTAACGTCCTGGCGAATTACCTTCAGGAAGGAATCAACAGGGCTGTCGGGTACTTCCGAAGCTGGTTCGATGGCGTCAGCGGCCAGGCTGACAACTACCAAAGCTTCTGGGGGGACTGCTACGGGCACGAGATTCCTCCGGTCGTGCTCGTACAGGTAAGCAAGTACCACTATCCAAACGTTTCCAACGGCAACCCACTGCGCGACGGAATGCTCGCATGCGTTGACGGCGGGAGTTCCGCCGTCTACTTCGAGCCCTGGGCGTGGCAGGCTTTGTCGATGTACGTCCATCAGATGACCACTGGGCTAACAGGCCAAAACCTAGCTAACGCCCAGCGGGTGTGCGTCATGGGGCTCGTCCCGTCGGGAACCCGCCCACTCACCGGAGGAAGTCCCGACGATTTCGTCGAGTGGATGACCTACGACACCCGGAGCGGCCCTGTCGAGATGGGGAAGCTCGAGGGGACCAATGGGCAATACCTCGCCACGGTAAAAGCGGCAGGCATCTGGAATGCCGATCAGCAGCCCCTTGTCCAGTACTTCACACTCCCGGCGAAGGCCGCGTAGCCGGTGGCGAAGTCACACGGGTTGCTTGTCTCGCCACCGAAGACGTTGCCAGGGTCCGGTGGCATCCGAGCCCAGAAGCCCGACCTCATCGGCCGGAACGTCGCCGAGCTGGTCGACCTGCCGCAAGGCAGCCGGGGCACCCGTCGCGTGCCATGACCCAGGAGCAGGCCGCCCAAGTACTCAAGGCCGCGGCGGCCAGGCAACCGGCTTCGTCAAGGTCGTAAGGCCAGCAAGGATGTTATGGCGCGATGCATGCGGCCACCGACACCGGCGAGCTGGCGTGTGGCACCAAGCCGCATAAGGAGGCGCCGCTGACCGAGACGAGACCGACCTCGCCGAGACGACCTGCCGCTCGTGCCGGACCCAGCTCGCGCTCGACCAAGAAGCGAATACGAGACTCGAAGCACTAGTCGTGCTGTCGATCACGCTCGGCCTGCGCCCGAGCGAGCTGCGCAAGCTCTCCTGGGACCACGTCGACCTCGATGAGAAAATCATCCACGTGTGGCGCTCGGCGAGCCGACTGAACGGGGCAGTCCACCCAGCTAGCTGACCCGACATCTGGATCTGCCGTCAGGCGCCGCCCACGCCTGCACGTGCCGCGATGAGGCACGACGCCGACGAGCGTGAGCCAAAATTGGACATTCTGTACGTCTGCATACGGTCCGTCGGCGCGATTGCTGATGGGACAGAGTCGGCGATCTAGAGCAGGTGCCTGGGGCTGGGGTCAAAGTGTCCTTTACAACCCGCAAGAGGTGTATTCAGCCATTGTTGGACTGGGTCCAGAGGTTTGATGCGACGACGGCGGCTGCCTCGGGACTGGAAAGCTCGCGTGGCCGGGGCTGGGGGAGAGCCAGTCCGGCCAGCGGGTCGTCGGAGGGGTGGTGGAAGAGGAACCGGCGGGCGTTGTTCGCGACGGGCTGGTTCAGGTCTGCGGCGATCTTGGCCGAGCCGGGCACCAGCTGGTCTCCTCTCCCCGTGCTCTCATGGAGAGAGCCGCGCGGCGGTCGAGGGGAACCTGAACTTCCGCGGCGTCGCCGACCGCGACTGATGTCCCGGCCGGGTGCCTCAGCATCGGGCGCAAGACGACGGGGGCGTCGGCGGTGACGGGGCTCTTGCGGGTGAAGAAGGTCAGGTGCCAGTCGCGGGCGTAGAGCATCCGGGCCACCACGGGGGTGTTCTTCCTGATGAATTCCAGGTGGAGGCGCTTGAGCTTCTCCGGGCCGGCCTCCTCGGCCGGCATCCACAGCGTGGTCTGCTCGCCCGTGTCGGTGGTGAAAGGGACGCCGACTTCGATGTAGGCGTCGGCGATCTCGCGGGCGAGCTGGCGCACGGCCGGGACGCGGAGGAACTGCGGGGCAACCCATGTGGCGATGTCTGCGCGCGCGGCGTCTGGTATCGGCCACCTCCGCTGGCCGATCAGGATCGTCATACTGGCGCTGGCTCGTGCCTCGATGCCGCAGAAGTCGTCCTCGGCCTGGTCGGATTCGGAACCGTCAGCCAGGCGGGTGACGTAGAAGTTCCTGATCACGGTGGCCCGGTCGACTGGCACGGGAAATCGGCGGCCGGGAAGCTCGATTCCGGCCAGGAGCCCGCGGTCGTCGGCGAAGCGCATCAGGTAGGAACCGTTGACGGTGTGGTTCCGGCGCTTCACCTGCCTGGTTCTGTTGGGCACTCAACCACCGTAGCGGCGGCGACTGACAGTGAGGCCGCAGCCGGAGAGAAGCGAGGCGATCCGCTGGTGGCGAAGTCCCCACAGAATCCCCGCAAGTCCGCGAGTGCGGCGTCAGTTCCCCGCAGAAAACCTGGCTCGACCACGGCGGTGCCGAGGGCGACCTGACGGAGCTGAACGGCTGGACCTCCCCGCAGATGCTCCACCTCTACGGCGCCAGCGCCCGCAGCGCCGGGACCCGCCGCAGCTACGACCTCATCATGAACGACACAGCCGTCAAACGAGCCCGCCGAGGGCCGTCACTCCAGCTATCCCGCCCAGGCGAAATATCCGATGCTGCCGTTATGGTCGGCTTGGCTGCTAGCGATACGGTGCGGGCTTGCCGCGCAGATCGGCCCGATCTGCGTCTCGGCCGATGCGAGCGCTTGCATGTTTCATTACGTCGACGGGACGGAGCCTGTCATCGCCATACTGGAGGGACCTGGGGATCAACGAGGGCACCCTGGGGAACTGGGTGAACGCCGATAAGCGGCGCCGCGGCGACGGGAACAGCGCCTTGAGCGAGGACGAGCGCGCGGAGCTGGCCCGCCTGCGCAAGGAGAACGCGGAGCTGGCGATGGAGCGTAATGTGCTCAAGCGCAGTATTGCCCTCTGGGTCAAGGACGCGATGGGGCCGTAGCGGTGGCTGCCCTGATCGCCGCCCAGAGGGATGAGCACCGGGTCCCGCATGCGGTGGCCTGCCGGGCATCACTTTCGATAGCAGAACTCCGCAGATGTCTCAGGAGCGATGTCAATAGCCCAGCTTCGCAATGCGGCTCGCTCAGCTCCCAGCGAACCCGGCCGGGGCGACTGACCCTTACAGCCAACTATTCCGACCCGCAATCGTGGGAGTTTGCTCGGAGTTAAGACCAAGGTCATCAAGCTTGCTAAAAGACCGGGAACCTTCTATTGACAGTGCTGTGCGGCGGAGGGAACATCCACACGGGGTGGGACAAACTCTTGCCATTCTCAACAAGCCGCACCTCACCCGGAGGCGACGGCCGTGTAGCAGACGGCTGGTAACCCTGTGCCATCCCGGAGTATCGATCTGAGGGCAGGGGTGGCGATGCGTGGTCTTATCCGGCGTTTCGTGATGGTGGCTGGTGCGGCAGCGCTCGTGTTCGGTTCGACGGCAGGCGCGGTCGTCGCCACTGGGCCAGCGGCCCAGGCGGATTCCCCGTGTACCACGTCGGGGACCACGACCACGTGCACGTATACCGGCGCCGGGACGTACTCGTTTACGGTTCCTGCCGGAGTGACCTCGCTGGATGTCACGGCGGCCGGCGCCAGTGGTGGCACCGCTTGCCTGTGCGGGGGGAGGGCATTCATCGGCGGTCCGGGTGCCTCGGTCGAGGACACCGCGGTGCCGGTCAACGGCGGCCAGACGTTTATGGTGGTTGTCGGCGGCCCTGGCGGCACCGGGACCAGCAGCGCTGGCGGGGCGGGCGGCAGCCCGGGCGCCGGCGGGGCGGGCGGCGACCCGAGCGGAAGCACGACCCTGAGCGCGGGCGGCGGTGGCGGCGGCGGCTACTCCGGGCTGGTTAGCCCGTCGGGGGTTATCCCGTTCGTGATCGCCGCCGGCGGCGGAGGCGGCGGAAACCTGAACGGTCCCGGCGGGGCCGGTGATACCGGCAGCGGTGGCGGGGCTGGCGCGGGTTACCTGGCACCGCCATGCCCCGCTTCCAGTTCCGATCCGACCGCTGCGTGCGGTGGTGGCGGCGGTTCCAGCACCGCGGGCGGCACCGGCGGTGCCGGGGCCGGCGGCAACCAGTTTGTCAATCTGGCCCCAGGCGGTAGCGGGAGCGACGGGGCGCACCTGGCCGGAGGCCAGGGCGGCGCCAGTACCCCTGGCCAGGTTTACTATCCCACCGGTCCCAGCGCCACTGGCCAGGCTTCCAGCGGCGGCGGCGGCGGTGGCGGCCTGTACGGCGGCGGCGGTGGCGGCAGCGGCGGCGGTGCCAGCGTGCCGAGCTTGGGCAGCGGCAGCGGCGGTGGCGGATCGAGCTTCGGGACCGGCCCCGGCCTGACCAGTGAGACGACCGCCACCGGGCCAGCGTCGGTCACCATCTCCTACAACTTTGCCGGCACTACCACCACGGTCATCTCATCAGCGTTCGGGCAGCCGGTGTTGTACGGGATGAGCGTGACGTTCACCGCTACGGTCGCTCCGCCGCCGAACGGCGGCACGGTGGCGTTTACCGACGGCGGCACGACCATTAGCGGGTGCGGCGCCCAGCCGGTGATTATCGGCAGCAACGGCGGCGCCACCGCCACCTGCACCACCTCGGCGCTGCCCGTCGGCAACGATTCCATCACCGCGAGCTACAGCGGTTATAACGCCTACGCCGCCAGCAGCGGCACGGTGACCCAGCCGGTGAACCAGAGGGCTACCAGCACCACGCTCACCTCCTCCGCCAACCCGTCGGCGGTCGGGCATGCGGTCACCTACACCGCCACGCTCAACCTGGCGACCGGCGCGGGCACGGTCAGCTTTACCGACAACGGCGCGCCGATCGCGGGATGCTCGGCGGTGCCGGTATCGGGGGCCACGGCCACCTGCTCGCCGCCGGCCAGCCAGCTAGGCGCCGGGGCCCACAACATCACCGCCGCCTACAGCGGGTTCGGCGGTTACGTGGCCAGCACGTCCGCGATCCTGACCCAGATCGTAACTAGTGCGGCGTGCCCGTCACTGGCCGGCTGCAACCTGTCGGGGCTCAACCTCAGCAATGCCCAGCTGTCCGGCGCGACCCTGTCCGGCGCGAACCTGTCCGGCGCGACCCTGACCGGCGCGAACCTCTCCGGCGCGACCATGTACGGCGCGAACCTGAACGGCGCGACCCTGACCGGCGCGAACCTGACCAGCGCGACCCTGAACGGCGCCAACCTGAACGGCGCCAACCTGTCCGGCGCGACCCTGAACAACGCGAACCTGACCGGCGCGAACCTGAACGGCGCGAACCTGACCGGCGCGAAACTGGCCGGCGCCTACCTGGCCGGCGCGAACCTGGCCGGCGCGAACCTGACCGGCGCGAACCTGACCGGCGCGAACCTGACCGGCGCGAACCTGGCCAAGGCCCAGCTGCTCGCCGCCACCGTGACCGCCAGCACCGTCCTCACCAGCGTGGCCTGGTCCGCCACCCTCTGCCCGGACTACACCAACAGCAACAACGACGGCGGGACCTGCATCGGCCACCTGACGTACAAACAGCCAGACCTGAGCACCTCAATGACCATACTGTCGCAGAGCATCAACGGCGCGACGGTGCAGATCACGGTGACCAACAATGGTTCCGCGCCCTCCGTCGCGGCGACCCTGGCCACCCAGGTCGACTTTAACCAGCTCTTCTCCAACTCGACGGGCTTTAATTACTACCAGACCGGTTGCACGTCCACGGGCGGCGGCCAGTTCGAGGACGACTTCTCGTGTCCCGTCCCGGTCATCCACGGCGGCGGTACCTACTCGGTCGACCTGACCATCCAGAACCTCAGCAGCCAGGGCCCGCAATACGCGGAGATCACTGCGACAACGACCATGCCCGGCGACACCAACCCGTCGAACAACACCGCGTATGCCAACGTAATAATGGGCTGACGGCAATCCTGCACAAGGGGAGGAACGACACAACAGAAGCCTCGCCGGTCTGCGCGATTACTGGCTGAAAACGGGCGTTAGTTCCGCTGCAATGCCGAGCCTTCATTCCTGGCGTCCGCCATCATGACCGGTACGGACCATTGCTGGACCCTTCGCGACCACACTCACATCAGACACTTGGCTCCCACGAATGGACGGGCACCGTGGCTGACCTTCTCGATAAGTCAGCCACCATCGGCTACAACTTTATCACGCTGAGTAATGAAGGAAGCCGGAGAGAACGCGCGCGGAGTCGCCGTTCGGCGCGGCTGTGGCAGCTCGGCGTCCTCCAGTCAGATCACAGATCTGCGGCGAGGTCCCTGGCAGCCAGACCAGCGTCATCGAGTCCGGCGGCGAACCGGTCGGCAGGCTGCGGATCACCCGCAGCACAGACCGCATCGAGCTCTCCGGCATCCAGCTACTGCCCCACGTTCAGGGCCGCAGGATCGGTACTGCGATCATCGAGGACCTCAAGGCGCAGGCGCAGGCGGCTGGCATTCCCCTCGACATCGGTGTCGAGAAGGACAACCCCGGGCGCGGCGGCTCTACGAGCGACTCGGCTGCGTGCAGGTCGCGGAGGACGAGCAGGAACACAAGCTCCGATGGTCTCCGTAGGCCACTCCGTCAGCATCCACCGCAGACCCAGATCCGCCATCACAAATTTAGGCCAGAACTGATTCACGGCCCCCGTGAATGGACACGCGCCAGAACTGGATCATATGCACGCGGATGCTGCGTGGGGCGAGGCAACCTCAAGGCGTAAATAATCGGCAGGGATCGCTCATGCTCAGGATCGCGAGTCGCGCAGCGTGACCATCCTGGCTGCGGTAGTCGCCCAAGATTTGCCTAACCTATGCGGCCCGCCGTGGCGTCGGCAGCGCCGGGTCTTGCACGTTGGCCGGGAAGTGCGCCGCAGACGGTGCCTGGCGCCCGCGCCGCCAGGGCACTGCCTCGCCGACGTCATTCCGCGCACGTCCGCGATGCCTGCCCGCGTTACGGGACTGCCGGGCGGGGCGGAGCCGCTATCGGTAATGTCGTCGGAGATGCGCGTGGCCCTGCCTGCGGCGGCCGCCGTACGTATCATGGTGAGCGTGATAACGGGCCGTTATCACGTCTTCTGGCATCCCTTATGTACCGCTCAAGTACTGAGCCGGGCATAGCCGACCAGAGCGAGGGGTTGAGCAAGGTTGAGTTCAGAGACTTGAGCCCCCGGCATCTGGCCAGGTCCGATGTAGCGATCGTCGGTAGACATCGTGACGTCCCTGCACGTCCACTTTTCTCGGCGTGAGCAAGTAGTAGTGACGAGGCTTAGGGGACGGCGGATGCGGCGGCACTTACTTGCACTGGTACAGGCACGGCTGGAACGGTTCGGTGCCGACCATGATCCGGCCACGGTCTTGGATCCAGAGGCTATCGCGGAGCTAACGGCTCTGCTCGACACGATCCCGGACGCGGCAGCAGACCTTGAGATCGCCTATGCGGCCGGGTCGCTGCACTGGTTGCGTTAGACCCCGGCGACGCCCAGCAGGACCTTGCCGACGCCCTAGCCATGTTCAGGCCGGTGTACCAGATGCGCCCGGACGCAGTTCCCGACGAGGTCCGCACTCACTTCGGCCGCGTCGGCGCCTCCGACGATCCGCAGGATCTGGCGAGCCGCGCTTTCACCTTGCTGCAAGAGACGCTACGTACCGGGGACCGAGCCGACCTGGACGCGGCGATCACCGCCGGCCGACAGGCAGTAGCGGCCAGCCCGGCCGACCACCCCGACCGCGCCGCGATGCTGACGAACCTCGGCATCGCCCTGGGCACCCGGTTTGAGCGGGCCGGGGACCTGGCCGACCTGGACACAGCTATCGACCTGTTCCAGCAGGCGGTTGCAGTAAAGGTGGCGTCCCCGCGTATCCGGGCGAGGGCGGCCCGTGGGTGGGGGCGCGCCGCCGCTGACGGGCGACGATGGCAGGAGGCGGTGGCGGGTTTCGCGGCGGCGGCCGGGCTGCTGGAAGTGGTGGCGCCACGCAGCCTGACCCGCGGCGACCAGGAGCATCTGCTAGAGGAGCTAGGGGGCCTGGGGTCGGACGCGGCGGCATGCTGCGTACACGCCGGACTGACAGACCGGGCGGCGGAGCTGTTTGAGCAGGGCCGGGGAGTACTGCTGGGTCAGGCGCTGGACACCCGCACCGACCTGACCGCCCTCACCGAGCAGCATCCCGATCTGGCCGCCAGGTTCACCGTCTTGCGCGATGACCTCGACCGAGCCGGGGACCCTGCCCGGCCCCCGACGGCGCTGCCAGCGGGGACGGACGGGGCCGCCGCGGACGCCCGCGCCGAGGCGGCCCGCCGGGACATGGACCGGCGGCGGGCGGTAGCCGCAGCATTCGACCAGGTGATCGCCGAGATCCGCCGACTCCCAGACTTCCGTGCCTTTCTCCGGCCGCCGCCAGTGACGGAGCTGCTGGCAGCAGCCGTGCAGGGACCGGTAGTGGTCGTCACGGTATCCCAGTTTGGCTCGTACGCGCTGGCATTGACCAGCGGCGGCGTGCTGGACCCGGTGCCGTTGCCCGGGCTGACCCCCCAGACGGTCTACGCCCGGGTGATGGGCTTCCTCGGCGCGCTCGAGGACGCCGGGTCACTGGTCACCGGTGCGGGTGGCCGGACAGCGGCCGAGCAACGGCTGGGTGACACGCTGGGCTGGCTGTGGGACGTGCTTGCCGGCCCGGTGCTCGACCGGCTGGGCATCACCAGCCCGCCCCGGGACGGCCAGCCCTGGCCGCGGCTGTGGTGGTGCGTGTCCGGGGATTACTGCGAGCGGAGGCACTTCAGGTGTGACTAGGCGGCCGGGTGACCGCCGCGGGCTATTGTCGAGGACATGCCGCGTGTCAGCGCGTTCTACGGTGTGGTGATCTACATGTACCGGGACGAGCGCGACCATCCGGTTGCCCATTTCATGCCTACCATGCGGGCCGCCGCGCCTCAGTATCAGCGGACGGGGACGTGCTGGCCGGCAGCCTCGACCCTAGGGCTCTTCAGTTCGTCCGGGCTGTCCTCCGCCGCGGCGAGATCCTGGCGAACTGGGAGCGCGCCCGGCGGAACGAGCCCCTGCTCGGCATCGACCCGCTGGCGTAGCATGAAGATCGTGGACGAGAACTACCTGCCCGTCGTCGTGGGCGTCGCTGTCGTCGGTGACCGCGTGCTGCGCCTGCTGTTCAGTGACGGCACAGCCGGAGATGTCGACTTCTCCGCTGAACGGTGGACAGGCGTCCTTTCGCGGCTGAACGATCCTGCCCACTTCGCCAAGGTCATTGTCGACCAGGAGGCCGGGACCCTCGTGTGGCCTGACGGCATTGACCTAGCCCCCGAGCCGCTCTACGAACAGGCCAAAGCACACCCGCTCCTTGCGGCCTGACGCTCTGGCCGCAATAACACCCAGCAGGTTCGCCGTAAGCATGCGCCGCTACCGCCCGGGCGCGTCGGCCGCCGGTCAGCCGGCCTCTCCCGCGCCGCGTCCGGCGTCACGCTCATGGAGCCTGGCCCCGGTGGCTCTGGCGATGACCTGCGCGGCCAACGCGCGGTCTGCCTGAGGCAACCCCAGCGCCGCGACCGCGTGGACCAGGCCGCCATCCGGCGTCCCGTCTGCACCGGTAACCAGCGCGGTCAGCCGGTCCCGTGCCTGGTCACGAGCGGACCTATGCCCTGGCAGTACGGCGGCAGACCGCATCTGCCCGATGGCTCTTTCCTGGCGCTGCCGAACCCGCTCACGTGACAGGCCCAGGTCATCGCCTATCTGCCGCAGGGTCTCCGGCGCGCCGCCCTGCATGCCTAGGCGGCGCTGCAAGACGGCCCGGTCGCTGTCCGAGCGAACCGCGCCCGCCAGCGCCGCGACCAGGGCACGGACCACCCCTGCGGTTCTCGCCAGCGACAGGCCGAGCTCCCCGGAAGGCGGTAGCCCGGTGAGCCCGGGCTCGGCGCACTCGGCCGCCCAGGCGGTCAGCAACAGCTCGCCGTGCCCGTCGCGAAGGCGCCTGCCGGTCTCCGCGAGGATCTCCGGGGAGAATGCCGTCAGATCATCGAGGGCCGGGTGCGCCAGGAACTCAGCCCTCCGCTGATCGCTGAGCTCGCGGCCGTTTACCTGCTGCCAGACGGCCAGTACGACATCAGGACCGGTCACGCGCCCGGCGCGCGACACGCTCCGGGCAGCCTCGCTGGCTGCCAGGCTGTCATCCGATACCCGCTCAAGCTGCACGCGCCAGTCGAACCCGGGATCGCCCCGGAGTCTTGCCGTGATCCATGCCAGCTGCTCGCTGTCAGGCACATCCTCACCGTCAGGGATCATCCTGACCAGCCGCGACTTGATCCCGCCCCGGGTCCGGCCGTGCCGCCCGGCGATCTCCGCCAGGTCAGTCCCCGCGCGGACCTCAACGACCAGCTGTTCCTCCTCCTCCCGTGTCCACCGGGCGCCCGCCCTGGCGACACGCTCGCCTTCGGACGCCGGCGGCTGGCCAGGGGAATCGGTAGTCATCGGGCGTATCCCGGGCATCGCTAGGAGGAGGACGGTAAGAGAGTGGCCATATTGTCACTTGTAGTCACATAGTAGAGTTCGTCACCGCTAGGCGCGAGCACCTGGAGGTCGCTCCCGGAAGGCCGCGTGACCGCAGCCCGCATCTACGGCCGCGTGACCGCAGCCGTCATCGCCGCAGGCCGTAAACCACGAGACCGGGCCGCCGACCTGATGATCGCCGCCATTACCGGGGACCTGCCGATGTACACGACCGATCCCGCCGACTTCACCGGCCTTGATGCCCCATCCGGATCGTTCCTGTCACCAGGCCACCTGTCCCGCACGAAGAGCCAGCACACTGCCTAGGTGTGTCATTATTGTTTGCACGGCGGCTCTTTGCCGGTACTCACGGGACGCACCAGTCATCGCGCGGCAGGGTGAGCACCGTTACCGGTTACCGGCAATGGCCTGCCGTTCCGGCTCGGCCTGGACC
>JBEKGC010000038.1:0-24654 GCA_050013055.1 Streptosporangiaceae bacterium | reverse complement strand
CCCGGGACCCAGGGTGTCCTGGGAGCACCGCTCTGGCGGTGATACCCCGGAAACCCGCAGGTATTGGCGCGCTACCCGAGGAGACTAACCGCGTGAGCGACTCTCGCCCGGTTGCTATCATCGTTCTCGCCGCGGGCGAGGGCACCAGGATGAAATCGCAGCTTCCCAAGGTTCTGCATGGCTTGTGCGGCCGCAGCATGCTCGGGCACGCGCTCGCGGCGGCCACCGAGCTCGAGCCGCAGCGGCTCGTCGTGGTCGCCGGGCATGGCCGGGACCAGGTCGGCGCGGAGGCGGCCGGGTATGCCCCCGACGTCTGCCTGGTGGTGCAGGAACGGCTGGTCGGTAC
This sequence comes from Streptosporangiaceae bacterium, assembly GCA_050013055.1. Lineage (GTDB taxonomy): Bacteria > Actinomycetota > Actinomycetes > Streptosporangiales > Streptosporangiaceae > Palsa-504. The sequence continues at coordinate 24,308 of JBEKGC010000038.1, read as the reverse complement.
CGGAAACGCGGTGCGCATGGTGGTCGAGGCCCTCGGCGCCATGGACGGCACCGTCGTCGTCACTTACGGCGACATGCCGCTGCTCCAGGCGCAGACGCTGCAGGCGCTCGTCCGCGAGCATGCCACCGCGGGCAATGCCGTGACCGTGCTCACCGCGAGGGTCGCGGATCCTGCCGGGTACGGGCGGATCATCAGGGACCAGCATGGCCGCCTCGCTCGGATCGTCGAAGAGGCGGACGCGACCGCGGAGCAGCGGGCCGTTGATGAGATCAATTCCGGCTGCTACGCCTTTGACGGGATGCTGCTCGCCGACGCGGTGAAGCGGTTCGCCACCAGCAATGCCCAGGGCCAGGAGTACCTCACCGATGCGGTGGGGATCATGCGCGGCGACGGTCACCCGGTCGGCACCGTGCTCGCCGGGGATCCGGAGGAGATCCAGGGCGTGAACGACCGGGTCCAGCTCGCCGGGGCCCGCCACGTCTACAACGGCCGGCTGCTCGAGGCGTGGATGCGGGCCGGGGTCACGATCGTGGACCCGGCCTCCACCTGGGTCGATGTTGGCGTCACCCTGGCGCCGGACACGGAGATCCTGCCGGGAACGCACCTGGAGGGAAGCACCGTGATCGGGACGGGCGCCAGGATCGGGCCCGGCTGCCTGCTCAGGGACACCACGGTGGGCCCGGACGCGACGATCACCTACGCGGTCTGCGACTCGGCCGAGGTCGCGCGCGGGGCCATCATCGGGCCATTCGCCCGGCTGCGCCCGGGCACGCGGATCGGGCCGGCCGCGCACATCGGCAGTTACGTCGAGCTGAAGAACGCGACGGTCGGAGAGGGTTCCAAGGTGCCGCACCTGACCTACGTGGGCGACGCTGACATCGGCGAGCAGTCGAACATCGGCGCGGCGACGGTCTTCGTGAATTACGACGGGGCGGCCAAGCATCATTCCACGGTCGGCAATTACGTCAGGATCGGCTCCGACACCATGCTCGTGGCGCCGGTGACCGTCGGGGACGGGGCGTTCACCGCCGCCGGGTCGGTGATCACCGAGGACGTGCCCGCCGGCGCGCTCGGTGTCGCCCGCAGCAGGCAGCACAACTCGGCCGGGTGGGTGGAGCGGCGGCACGCCGGGTCGGCTCCCGCCGCGGCGGCCGTCCGGGCCCGCCAGGCCGCGGAGGCCGCGCCCGCACCTGACTCAGGATCGGGCCAGAGTGCGGCAGCAGATCACGGACGAGCGCGGGATCCGGGCCCAGCGCAGGCCGAGGACAAAGAGGTGCAAACTTAATGAACGAGATGCTGCCGTCAAGCGCGAAGAAGATGATGCTGGTCTCCGGCCGGGCCTTTCCCGGGCTGGCCGACGAGGTCGCCGCGTGCCTGGGCATCGAGCCGACGCCGACCAAGCTCTTCGACTTCGCCAACGGGGAGATCTTCGTTCGCTTCCTGGACTCCGTCCGCGGCTGCGACGTGTTCGTGCTGCAGAGCCATACCTCGCCCATCAACGAGTGGATCATGGAGCAGTTGATCATGGTCGACGCCCTGAAAAGGGCCTCGGCCCGGCGCATCACGGTGGTGGCACCGTTTTTCGGCTACGCGCGGCAAGACAAGAAAAACCGGGGCCGGGAACCGATCTCGGCCCGGCTCATGGCCGACCTGTTCGCTACCGCGGGCGCCGACCGGCTGATGGCGGTGGACCTGCACACCGCTCAGATCCAGGGCTTCTTCGACGGTCCGGTGGATCACCTGTTCGCGTTGTCGATCCTGGCCAGCTACCTCGAGAAAAATCTCGACGTCAGCCAGGTCACCGTGGTCGCTCCCGACGCCGGCCGGGTCAGGGTGTGCGAGCGGTGGACCGACCGGCTCGGCTGCCCGCTGGCCATCATCCACAAGCGGCGCGACCCTGACGTAGCGAACCAGGTCCGGATGTTCGAGGTGGTCGGCCAGGTGGCCGGGCGTACGTGCATCCTGGTGGACGACATGATCGACACCGGAGCGACGATCGCCAAGGCCGCCGAGGCCCTGTTCGAGCAGGGCGCGGACCGGGTCATCGCCACCGCTACCCACGGGGTGCTTTCTGGGGCCGCGGTGGACATCCTGAAGAACTCCAGGATCAGCGAGATCATCATCACGAACACCCTGCCGGTCCCGCAGGAGAAGCGGTTCGACAAGCTCACCGTGCTGTCGATCGCGCCGTTGCTGGCCCGGGCGATCAGCGAGGTGTTCAGCGACGGCTCGGTCACCAGCCTGTTCGACGGCCAGAGCTTAGGACCGGCCGCGAGCCGGGCCAGCGGGCCAGCGGCTCAGCACCCTTGGGTGACGCGGGTGACCGTCGCCCCCACCCCCGCCGTAGGCGCGGGGACGACGGTCACGCCAACGGCGGCGGGCGGTCCCGGCCTCGTGGCCGGCCCCCTCCCCCTCCCCACCAAGGGGCCGGGACCGCTTCCCGCCGCGCCCACCCCGCTAGGCGAGCGGGCGTTTCCGGCACCGGCCGAACGGTGCCCCCGTACCCGTCCGGCGCGGCCAGCCCGCCCTGCGGCGTGCCTAGCGCCGTGGCGCTAGGCACATCATGTGCTCCTCGGTTTACGTCCCGGTTGAGCCATGGTTAAGTGGACCTTCTGACGGCTGATTCCGTGTTGCCGTAGGTGGGTGGTCCCGGGGATGAAGTTCCGGCTGCTCGGGCCGCTTGAGGTTCGGGTCGGAGATGACTGGCAGGGCATCGGCGCGCCGAAGTGGCGCTCCGTTCTCGCCGCCCTGCTTATTGGTGCTGGGCAGATTGTCTCCGCGGATACGCTCATCGATGAGGTGTGGGGGGACGCCCCGCCCGCCAAGGCGGCCAATCTCATCAGCATCTACGTGTTGAGGTTGCGCCGTCTCCTGGGCGAGGAGGACAGCGGGATGCTGGTCACCCGCGCTCCCGGCTATCAGCTTCGGGTGGCCCCGGCGGATACCGATGCGCTGCTGTTCGAGGCGATGGTGCGCGACGGCAGGCGGGTGTTCGACTCCGGCGATCCGAAGGGCGCGGCCCGCCAGCTGGCCGAGGCGCTGGCCCTGTGGCACGGCCGGCCGCTGGCCGACGTCCGGGCGACGCCGCTGGTCGAGGCCGAGACCGAACGGCTCGCCGAGCTTCACCTCGGCGCCATCGAGCTCCGCATCACCGCCGAGCTCGCCTGCGGCGGTCATGGCCAGGCCGTGCCGGAAATCCGTAGGTTGCTGGTCGACCACCCGCTGCGGGAGGGCCTGTGGCTGCAGCTCATGCAGGCCCTGGACGGGGCCGGACGCCACGCCGAGGCACTCGAGGTCTACGGGCAGGCGCGGAACGCCATCTCCGATCAGCTGGGCGTGGACCCGGGCGTGGAGCTGCGCCAGCTGTATGCCGATCTTCTCGCTAATGATCAGACCGGCCTGCGTGGCACCATCTCGGGCGGTACGGTGGCGGCGCACCCGCGCAAGCCTGCGTCAGGGAAGAGCCGTGCCGCCGCCGCTCCTGACGCCGCTCCTGACGCCGCTCCTGACGCCGCCGCTCCTGACGCCGCCGCGGCTGGCCCGCGGTCGGCCAGGGGAGCCCGGTCGGCCGCCCAGACCCCGGCGCAGCTTCCGGCCGACATCACCGATTTCACCGGCCGCGACGAACAGGTGAGACGCCTGTGTGACCTGCTGGCAGGCGCGGGTGCGGGTGCGAGCAGCGCCACCGGGGCCGTCCGGGTGGCGGTGGTGGCCGGAGCCGGCGGTCTCGGCAAGACGTCCCTGGCGGTCCACGCCGCTCACCGGATCCGCCGCAAGTTTCCTGACGGTCAGCTGTACGTCGACCTGTTCGGCGCGAGTCCCACCCCGCTCTCGGCCGGGGACGTGCTGGCCAGGTTTCTGCGCGACCTCGGCGTCGAGGGCCAGGACATCCCGGTCGATGAGGACGAGCGGGCCGGCCGGTACCGGACGGCGCTGGCTAGGCGCCGGATGCTCGTCGTGCTCGACAACGCGCGCGACGCCGCCCAGGTCAGGCCGCTGCTGCCGGGAACATCGTCGTCCGCCGTGCTGGTGACGACCAGGAGCCGGATGCCCGACCTGGCCAGCACCAGGCTTGTCGACCTCAACGTGCTCGACGATGACGAGGCGCTGACGTTGTTCGGCAAGGCGGTGGGCGATGACCGCGCCTCGGCCGAGCCCGAGGCCACCGCCGAGGTGCTCGATGCCTGCGCCGGGCTGCCGCTGGCGATCAGGATCTGCGCGGCGCGGCTGGCCACGCGGAGCGGCTGGACCATCCAGACGATGGCGAGCCGGCTGCGTGATGAGCATCGCCGGCTGGACGAGCTGAGCGTCGGCGACCTCGCCGTCCGCGCCAGCTTCCAGGTGAGCTTCGCCAGCCTGGTCACCACGTCCGCGCCGGACGGTATCGCGCCGGCCGACGCGTTCCGCCTGCTCGGCTTGTGGCAGGGTCCGTCCATCTCGGCCGTGGCGGCCGCGGCCCTTTTCGGCGCGCCTGAGTACCTGGCGGAGAACGCGCTCGAGATCTTGGTCGACGCGCACTTGCTGGAATCCTCGGGTTCGGATCGGTACAAGTTCCATGACCTGCTCCGTGTCTATGCTTCCGAACGGGCCGCCTCTGACCTGACCAGTCCCGAGCGGGACGCCGCGATCGGCCGCCTGCTCGGCTGGTATATGCGCACCGCGGACGCGGCCGCCGAGGTCATCTTGCCGCACCGCTACCAGGTGCCGCTTGAACCGGACCGCGCGGAGCAGCCGGCGGTCGGCTTCGCCGGCGTCGAGGAAGCCCTGGCGTGGTACGACAGCGAGCGTGTCAACGTGGTCGCCGCCACCCGGCAGGCCGCCGCGTGCGGTCGGCATGACATCGCCTGGCGGCTGCCCGCCCCGCTGATCAGCCTGTTCAATCGCCGCGGCAACTGGGCCGACTGCATAACCACCCACCGCATCGCGCTGGACAGCGCGCGTCAGGCGGGTAACCGGCAGGGCGAGGCTTGGGTGCTGAGCAATCTCGGCCAGGCCCTGGTGTTCACCCACATGAGCGAGGGCATCGACCTGCTCGAGCGCTCGATCGCGATCCGGCGCGAGATCGGTGACCGCCTCGGCGAGGTGCAAGCGGCGAACAACTGGTCCGATGCCTACGTGGTACTGGGACGGACGGATGAGGCTCTGGACCCGCTGCGGCGGACCCTGGAGCTGAACCGTGAGGTTGGCTACCGGTACGGCGAAGGCCTGGTGCTGAACAACCTCGGCGAGGCGTTCCTGGCCCTGCACCGCCCGATGGAGGCCATCGACTCCCTGCAGCAGGCGCGTCGCGTCTTCGCCGAGACCGCGTCCCCGCACGGCGTCGGCTATGCCCTGCATAACCTTGGCCGGGCTCATCTGGCCCTAGGCCAGGACACCGAAGCCCTCGATTGCCTGCAGCAGGCGCTTGTCATCCACACCGACGCCGGCGACAGGCACCGGCAGGCCTTCACGCTGAGATACCTCGGTCTGGCCCAGAACAACAATGGTATGGCCGCCGACGCGAATGGATCATGGCGGCAAGCGGCCGCGATATTTGATGATCTTGGTGACAGCGCTCAGGCGGCCGAGATCCGCGCACTAATGTCATTAGTACGTATTTTACGATACTCCGTATAGGTTGGCGTTCCGGCCGATATGCTGCTGCGCAGCTTCCCGCTGTATTGATCTTTCCCGGGGGCGGGAACAGGCAAAGGAGAGGACAAGTAATGGGGAATAACGTTGTCGTCGGGGACCTGCCCGGCATTGATGAGCTCGAGAAGTCTTACCAGCTAGACGCAGGCGAGATGGAGCCCGAGGGGATGCCGTCGGAGGATCAGCCTGCCGGGATGCCGTCGGAGGATCAGCCCGCGGGGATGCCGTCGGAGGATCAGCCCGCGGGGATGCCGTCGGAGGATCAGCCTGCCGGGATGCCGTCGGAGGATCAGCCCGCGGGGATGCCGTCGGAATGATCGAACGCCCGGCGGTGTGAAAGACGTCAGGTGGGAGAAGGTGCCGGTCCGGTCCTGCGGCTGCCCAGCCGCGGGACTGTCCCGGCTTGTTTGGTAGGTCACTGCGGGTGCAATTTACAACACCAGTCGCAGAAGGCTGACGAGAAACATTTTAGCTCTCAACAATTCCGGCGCATCAACCGTTCCGGTTGATGCGCCGGAAGTGGGCGACCAGAACCAGAAATCGGCATACACGGCGCGGGCGGATACGGCCGAGCCGTTCCAACCGAGTATGTGATCAATGAATCCGCCGGACCTGATCTGCCCGGCGCCGTCTCCGCGGCCCGCCCGCACCTCGTTCTGTCTCGCTAGCCCGCCTCGCCCCACCTGAATCATGGTTCGATCACCAGTACGGCTAGTGCGAACACTAACGTGGAATATTAGGCTTTAGTGGAGAAAAAGGTACCCTATCGGGTACCAAATCATCCGTGGAAGCCGAATCCTCCGTGATGTTTCCGGGCTTGGTGCATCATGGAGCGCTGGCGCACCGCGAACCACACCAGCATCATCGCGCGGAGCACAAATCGGGCGGGACGCCGGGCCGGGGACGAGGGGCTCCGCCGGGCCGGGGACGAGGGGCTCCGCCGGGCCGGGGACGAGGGGCTCCGCCGGGCCGGGGACGAGGGGCTCCGCCGGGCCGGGGGGCGAGGAACCGCATGCACCGGCGTTGTCGGCTACACTTCGTACGCGCATCGCACGTTCAGACGAGGAGAGCACCGTGCCCGAGGTAAAGATCGCCGCCGAGACTCGTGAGGAGTTCGGCAAGGGCGCTGCCCGCCGTATCCGCCGCGAGGACCGGGTGCCCGCCGTGCTGTACGGGCACGGCACGGAAACCCGCCACCTGACCCTGCCCGGGCATGACCTGATGCGGGCGCTGCGCACACCGAACGTGCTGCTCCGCCTGGAGGGCCTGAAGAACGGCAGTGAGATCGCCCTGCCCAAGGCGGTGCAGCGGGATCCGATCAAGAACATCATCGAGCACGTCGACCTGATCCTGGTCCGCAGCGGCGAGAAGGTCACGATCGAGGTGCCGATCCGGGTGACGGGCGAAATCGCCCCAACCGGCGGGGTGCTCAACCAGCAGCTTATCCAGATCTCGCTGGAGGCGGAGGCCACCCACATCCCGCAGGGCATCGACGTGGACGTGGAGGGCCTGGATCTGGGTCAGTCGATCTACGCCGGCGACCTGAAGCTGCCCGCAGGCGTCAGCCTGCAGGTCGAGCCGGACATCCTGGTCTTGCACGTCATCGCGCAGCAGGCCGAGGAAGAGACCGCGGAAGAGGCCGCTGAGGAGACGCCGGAGGTGCCGGAGTCGGTTGGTGCGCCGGCGCCAGCCACCGAAGGGGAGAAAGCGGGCTGACCGGAGCACGCTGGATCGTCGCCGGCCTCGGAAATCCGGGGCCGGAGTACGCGGGCCACAGGCACAGCGCAGGGCAGATGGTGACCGCCCTGCTCGCCGCCCGTGCGGGCGGGCCGGGAGCGCGCTTCAAGGCGCACAGGTCGGGCAACGCCCTCGTGGAGGGACGGCTGGCCGACGTCCCGGTGACGGTGGCCCAGCCGCGCTCGTACATGAACCTGTCCGGCGGTCCGGTCGCGGCGCTGCTGGCCTTCTACAAGGTCCCGCCGGAGCGGCTCGTGGTGATCCACGACGAGCTGGACATTCCGTTCGGCGCGCTGCGGGTGAAGCTCGGCGGCGGCGACAATGGCCATAACGGGCTCCGCTCCATCACCCAGGCACTCGGCACGCGCGACTATTATCGCGTCAGGTTCGGAATCGGCCGCCCGCCCGGCCGGATGGACGCCGCCGTCTACGTGCTACGCGACTTTACGGCCGCCGAGCGCAAGGACCTGCCGCTGTTCATCGACCGCTGCGCCGATGCCACAGAAACCCTGATCGCCAAGGGCCTGGCCGCCGCTCAGAATACGTACCACACCGACTAGGCCGAGGAGATCAGGCTCGATGGCAGACGATGATCATGCACTGGCCCGCGAGCTAGCCACCGAGGCGGGGCGGCGGCTGCTCGAGCTGCGGGCCGGCGGCGGTTTTGGGGACGAGCCGGACGCGCTGCGCAAGGCGGGTGACCGGCTGTCGCACGAGTTCCTTGTGGCCGAGCTAGCCCGCCGCCGGCCTGGTGACATCGTGCTGTCCGAGGAGGCCGCGGACGACCCCGCGCGACTCGCGGCCAAACGGGTCTGGATCGTCGACCCGCTCGACGGGACCAAGGAATTCGGCGAACCCGGACGCATCGACTGGGCGGTCCACGTTGCCCTCTGGGAACGGTACGACGGGGCGGAGGACGGCGACCTCACCGCGGGTGCGGTCGCGTTGCCGGCCCAGGGCCACGTCCTATCCACGGCCGGTGCGGTGCCGCTGGCAGCCGTCCGCGAGCGGGGTGACCAGCCGCTGCGGGTCGTGGTGAGCCGGACGCGGCCACCGAGGTTCGTTCGTGATATTTCAGACCGTATTGGTGTGGAACTAATACCATGGGGATCAGCTGGCGCCAAGGTGGCCGCCGTTGTCGGCGGCGAGGCCGACGCGTATATCCATGCGGGCGGGTTTTATGAATGGGACACGGCGGCCCCGGTGGCGGTGGCCCGGGCGGCCGGATTCCACGCGTCCCGGATCGACGGATCCGCGCTGGCCTACAATCAGCCCGACCTTTTGATGCCCGATATTCTGGTATGCAGCCCCGCGCTCGCGGGTTCGCTACTGCAAGCGATCAGGGAAGTCACGCATGCGGCCTGATTATCATCTTTCTCAGCTCGACGTCCTCGAGGCCGAGGCCATCCATATCATGCGCGAGGTTGGCGCCGAGTTCGAGCGGCCGGTGCTTTTGTTCTCCGGCGGCAAGGACTCCATCGTGATGCTGGCGCTCGCCGAGAAGGCGTTCTGGCCGGCCAGGATCCCGTTCCCCGTGATGCACGTGGACACCGGGCACAACTTCCCCGAGGTGATCGAGTTCCGCGACCGCCGGGTGGCCGAGCTCAGCATCCGGCTGATCGTCGCGTCGGTACAGGAATCCATCGATGCGGGCCGGGTCGCCGAGGAGACCGGCAGGCACGCGAGCCGGAACCGGCTGCAGACGGTGACCCTGCTTGACGCGATCGAGGAGCACAGGTTCGACGCGCTGTTCGGCGGGGCGCGGCGGGACGAGGAGAAGGCCAGGGCCAAGGAGCGGGTGTTCTCGTTCCGGGACGAGTTCGGCCAGTGGGATCCCAAGAACCAGCGGCCGGAACTGTGGAACGTGTACAACACGCGGCTGCGCCGCGGCGAGCACATCCGGGTGTTCCCGCTGTCCAACTGGACCGAGCTTGACGTCTGGGCGTACATCGAGCGGGAGAAGCTCGATATCCCGTCCATCTACTACGCGCACGACCGGCAGGTGTTCGAGCGGGACGGCCTGCTGCTGGCCGACAACCCTCACGTGCCGCGGGCCGAGGACGAGCCGCTGTTCACCGCGACGGTGCGGTACCGGACGGTGGGCGACATGACCGGTACCGGGGCGGTCTCGTCGGCGGCCCGGACGGTAGCCGAGGTCATCGTGGAGGTGGCGGCGACCCGGATCACCGAACGGGGCCAGACCCGGGGTGACGACCGGGTCAGCGAGGCGGCGATGGAAGACCGCAAGCGCGAGGGGTACTTCTGATGGGCTCTGCTAGCTCCGGGGGGACAAACCCGCAAACCCCCCGAACCCCCCGAATGGATATGATGCGGTTCGCGACGGCCGGCTCGGTGGATGACGGCAAGTCGACGCTGATCGGCCGGCTGCTCTACGACTCTAAGTCGATCTTCACCGACCAGCTGGAAGCGGTCGAGCGGACCAGCCGGGACCGGGGCGAGGACTACACGAACCTGGCTCTGCTGACCGACGGGCTGCGGGCCGAGCGCGAGCAGGGCATCACGATCGACGTCGCCTACCGGTACTTCGCGACGCCCCGGCGCAAGTTCATCATCGCTGACACCCCAGGGCACATTCAGTACACCCGCAACATGATCACCGGGGCTTCCACGGCCGACCTCGCGGTGGTGCTCGTCGACGCCCGTAACGGGCTCACCGAGCAGTCCAGGCGGCACGCGTTCCTGACCACCTTGCTGCGGGTGCCGCACATGGTGCTCGCGGTGAACAAGATGGACCTGGTTGACTACAAGGCCGAGGTGTTCGAACGCATCTGCGAGGAGTTCTCGGCGTTCGCGGCCCGGCTGGACATCGGCGACCTGACCTTCATCCCGATATCCGCGCTGCACGGCGACAACGTGGTCGACCGGTCCGCCAACATGCCCTGGTACGACGGGCCCTCGCTGCTGCACCACTTGGAGCACGTGCACATTGCGTCGGACCGCAACATGATCGACGTGCGGTTCCCTGTCCAGTACGTGATCAGGCCGCATGCCGCCACCGACGCCGAGCTGCACGACTACCGCGGCTATGCCGGTCAGGTGGCCGGCGGCGTGCTCAAGCCGGGCGACGAGGTGATGCACCTGCCGTCCGGCTTCACCACGCACGTGCGGCGAATTGAGAGCAGTGGCATCGAGGTGCCCGAGGCGTTCTCGCCCATGTCGGTGACGCTGCTGCTCGACGACGACGTCGACATTTCCCGCGGCGACATGATCTGCCGTCCGCATAACCGCCCGGCCGCCGCCCAGGACATCGAGGCGATGCTCTGCTGGATGTCGTCGGACGCGGTGCTGACCCGGCGCAGCCGGTTCATCGTCAAGCACACCTCGCGCACGGTCAAGGCCATCGTCACCGACCTGCACTACCGGATCGACGTGAACACCCTGCACCGCGACGAGGCCGCGACCCAGCTGAGCCTGAACGAGGTGGGCCGGGTCCGGCTCCGCCTCACCCAGCCCATTTTCGGTGATCCCTACAGCAGGAACCGCATCACCGGCGGCCTCATCCTCATCGACGAGAGCACCAATGCCACCATCGGTGCCGCCATGATCACCGAGGCCAGCTAGCGGCGGCCAATCTTCTGCCGGGGTGGGCCGTGGGGGTACGCCAGGGTATGGTCCGGATCGGGGGCTTATCGACCTAACCGGGAGTACCTGTGAGCGCTGAGACTCCTGCCGATGGCGGCAGGAATACCAACCCGTTCGCCGACCTGGCTGATTTCGTGGCGGTGCCTCGGGTCACCGGGCTGCGGTTGTCTCCGGACGGAAGCTGGCTGGCGGCGACCGTGCAGACGCTGAGCGCTGACCGGAAGAAGTACCTGACCAGCATCTGGCGCATCGATACCCAGGGCGGCCCGGCCCGGCGGCTGACCAGGTCCGCCGAGGGCGAGGGCAACCCGCGATTCCTGCCGGACGGGTCGCTGCTTTTCACCTCGAAGCGGCCCGATCAGGGGACGGGCGCGGCGCGGCCTGACTCCTCCGGCGGGGACGGCAGCTCCCTGTGGCTGCTCCCGGCGGCCGGGGGTGAAGCCAGGGTGGTCACCATGCTGCCCGGCGGAGTGGCGGCGGCGGAGGTGGCCGGGGACAGCGGGGTCATCGTCGTCGCCTCGCCGGTGCTGCCGGCCGCGGACTGCGCCAGCGCCACGGACGGCAACAGCGCCACGGACGGCAACAGCGCCACGGACGGCAACAGCGCCGCAGCCGACGCTCAGCTGCGCCGGCAGCGGAAGGACGCCGGCATCACCGCCATCTTGCACGAGTCAGCACCGGTCAGGTACTGGGACCACGACCTAGGGCCGGACCAGCTCAGGCTGTTCGCGGTCGATCCTGGCCACGTGCACAAGACCGACATCGGCTGGGCCGGGGGCGACAAGGAGTCCACGGTCGCGGGCCCAGGCCGGCCGGATGACGAAGACCCGGCGGAGTTCGGCGGCCTGCGAGACCTGACGCCAGAACCGGGCCGGGCGCTGGACGGGCAGTCCTTTGCGCTGACGCCGGACGGCACGTCGGTGCTGACCGGGTGGTGGCAGTGGCAGCCGGCCGAACAGTCGCATAGCGAGCTGGTGATGGTCGACGTGGCCACCGGCAAGCGCCGGGTGCTGCTGTCCGCGCCCGGGTTCGACTTCGGCGCCCCGCGCGTCTCACCGGACGGGCGGCACATCGTCTGCCTGCGCGAAACCCACGGCACGGCCGAACGGCCGCTGGATCTCACCCTCGTCCTGCTCGACGCGGGCGAGCAGGACACGGGGGGCTCGGGCGCAGCCGGAAAATCGGGCCGTGACCTGCTGCCGAGCCTGGACCGGTGGCCGGGTGAGGCGGCCTGGTCAGCCGATTCACTGGCGCTGTATTTCGCCGCCGATGACGGCGGCCGGGGGCCGGTGTTCCGCGTTGACACCGACACCGCCGAGGTGGTCCGGGTGACGAGCGACGACGGTGCCTACACCGATCTGAACGTCGCCCCGGACGGCCGGTACCTGTACGCGCTGCGGGCGACGGTGGCCAGCCCGCCCGCTCCGGTCCGCATCGACCTGCGGACGCAGGCGGCCGGGAACCCCGGGGCCTCCCCGGCCGAGCTCGACTGCCCAGGTGTCCCGCTCACCGTGCCCGGGCGGCTGGAGGAGGTCGAGGCCACGGCCGAGGACGGCCAGCTGATCAGGTCCTGGCTGGTGCTGCCGGAAGGGGCGTCGGCCCGGCAGCAGGCGCCCCTGCTGCTCTGGGTGCACGGCGGCCCGAATAGCAGCTGGAATTCCTGGTCGTGGCGGTGGAACCCGTGGCTGATGGCGGCCAGGGGCTACGCCGTGCTGCTGCCGGACCCGGCGCTGTCCACCGGCTACGGCCAGGAGTTCATCGCCCGCGCGCAGCGCGAATGGGGGGCCAGGCCGCTGGCCGACATCATGGCCGCGACCGACGCGGTGGCGGCCCGGCCGGACATCGACGCGGACCGGGTGGCCATGATGGGCGGTTCCTACGGCGGTTACATGGCGAACTGGATGGCCGGCCACACGGATCGGTTCAAGGCGATCGTCAGTCACGCCGGGCTGTGGGTCCTCGACCAGATGTTCGGCACCACCGACCATCCGATGTTCTGGCGGCGGCAGTTCGGCGATCCGCTGGCTGACCCGGAGATGTACCAGGAGAACTCGCCTCATCTGCACGTCGGTCAGATCCGCACGCCGATGCTCGTCATCCACGGCAACCTGGACTACCGGGTGCCGGTCTCCGAGGCGCTGCGGCTCTGGTGGGACCTGTCCAGCCGTGGCGCGGAGGCGAAGTTCCTCTACTTCCCCGACGAGAACCACTGGATCCTGACCCCGGGCAACGCGCGCATCTGGTACGAGACCGTCTTCGCCTTCCTGGCCCAGCACGTCCTCGATCAGCCCTGGGAACGCCCCGCCCTGCTGTGAGCACCATAGGGTGGGTTTATGGCCCGAGCTGACCTTGATAAGCGCCCCGCCGATGTCGCGGCGATGTTCGACGCCATCGCACCGCGCTATGACCTGCTGAACGACATCCTGTCCGCGGGCCAGGTCAGGCTGTGGCGGCGTGCGGTCGGCCGGATCACCGGGGCCGGCCTGGGCGAGCGTGTGCTTGACCTGGCGGCGGGCACAGGGACGTCCACGCTGACCTTCACCGCCACCGGAGCCGACGCGGTGGCCTGCGATTTTTCCCTGGGCATGGTCTCCGAGGGCCACCGGCGGCTGGGGTCAGGCACCGAGCGGGACGGCCGCGGGCGACTCGGCTTCGTGGCCGGCGACGCACTCAGGCTGCCGTTCAGGGACGGGGCGTTCGACGCGGTGACGATCTCGTTCGGGTTGCGGAACGTGGCCAGCCCCGGCGCGGCCCTGGCGGAGATGCGCCGGGTGACCCGTCCGGGTGGCCGGCTGGTGGTGTGCGAGTTCAGCCGGATCACGGTGGCCCCCGTCGATAGGCTTTACCGGCGTTACCTGCTCGACGTCCTGCCCGCGATCGCCCGGCGCACCGCCCGCAACCCGGAAGCCTACGAGTATCTGGCGGAATCGATCACGGACTGGCCGGACCAGCGCGAGCTAGCCGGCCTGATCCGGACGGCCGGCTGGTCGGCGGTACGGTGGCGGGACCTGAGCCTGGGCGTGGTCGCCGTGCACGTCGCCCGGCGCCGGTGACTCGGCCCGATGACCCGGCGGAAAGGCCGAACCGGCTGGGGTTAAACTATTGGCAAAGAATTTGTGAAGCGGTTCACAAGACATTCAGGATCTGACCAAGTGACCGAGCACGCTCCCCCCGAAACCCAAACCAGCACCGGACCCGCTGCCTTGCGACAGCCGCCCGCCGATGAGGCGGACGTCATCGTCGTGGGCGCCGGCCCGGCCGGCTCGACGACCGCCTTTTACCTGGCGCAGTCGGGGCTCAACGTGCTGCTGCTCGAGAAGTCCAGGTTCCCCAGGGAGAAGGTCTGCGGCGACGGCCTGACCCCGCGCGCGGTCAAGGCCCTGGTGGGCATGGGCATCAGCGTCAGCGAGCAGGACGGCTGGGTGCGGAACAAGGGCCTGCGTGTCATCGGCGCGGGCCGGCGGCTGGAACTGCCCTGGCCCGAGCTCACCAGCTACCCCGGATACGGGCTGGTCAGGACCCGCCACGACCTGGACGAGGCGCTGGCCCGCCGGGCTCAGCAGGCAGGCGCCAAGCTGCTCGAAGGCGTCACCGTGACCGGCCCGGTCATCGACGAGCGCACCGGCCAGATTACCGGGGTCACGGCCCGAGCCGGCCCGGACGGCGGGGCCCACGGGTCCTACGGGGCCCACGGGTCCGGCTCCGCGGCGGACGGCGAGCACGGTGCCGAGCGGGTCTACACCGCCCGCGCCGTGGTGGCGGCCGACGGCAACTCCTCCCGGCTCTCGCTGGCGATGGACCTGCGCAAGCGCGACGACCGCCCGCTCGGCGTCGCGGTCAGGACGTACTACCGGTCCCCCCGGCACGACGACGACTACCTGGAGTCCTGGCTCGACCTGTGGGACGGCGACCGGATGCTGCCCGGGTACGGCTGGATCTTCGGGATGGGGGACGGGACGTCCAACGTCGGCCTGGGCCTGCTGAACACCAGCGCCGCGTTCGGTCACACCGACTACCACGCCCTGTTGCGGCGGTGGCTGAAGGGCATGCCGGCCGAGTGGGGCTTCACCGAGGAGAACCGGACCCAGCCGATCCGGGGCGCGGCGCTGCCCATGGGCTTTAACCGGACCCCCCACTACCACCGGGGGCTGCTGCTGGCCGGCGACGCGGGCGGCATGGTGAACCCCTTCAACGGCGAGGGCATCGCGTACGCGATGGAGTCGGGCGAGATCCTGGCTCGTACCATCACTCAGGCGCTCGCGCGGACCCGCCGGGCGGAGACCGAGCGGGTGCTTGCGGGGTACCCGCAGGCGCTCCGCGACGCCTACGGCGGCTACTACACGCTCGGCCGTGTTTTCGTGAAGGCCATCGGCCAGCCCGGGCTGATGCGTTTCGCGACCAAGCACGGCATGTCGCGGCCCGCGCTGATGCGGTTCGCCATCAAGCTGCTCGCGAACCTCACCGATCCCGGCGGGGACGCGGCAGACCGGCTGGTCAACGGGCTATCCAAGCTCGCACCTAACCCAGAGTGAGTGGTCATGAGGGTAGTCCCTAGGATGGGTCGTTGGCATCCGGCTAATGAAGGGAGCAGACCACGATGAGACTGTACGTTCCGATCCTCGTGCTGGCCCTGCTCGCGCTCGGCTTCGCCACCTTTTCCGTGACGTTCGGCGCCTTCGCGGGGCCGAGGCGGTGGAACCGGGCCAAGCTGGAGAGCTATGAGTGTGGTATCGAGCCGACGCCGATGCCGCCGGACGGAGGCCGGGTCCCGGTCAAGTACTACCTGACCGCGATGTTGTTCATCGTGTTCGACATCGAGATCATTTTCCTGTATCCCTGGGCGGTCACCTTCAACAAGCTCGGCTCCTTCGGCCTGGTCGAGATGGTCACCTTCGTCATCACTGTGCTTGTCGCGTACGCGTACATCTGGCGGCGCGGCGGCCTGGAATGGGATTAGCCATGGGCATCGAAGAAAAGCTGCCGAGCGGCGTGCTGCTGACCTCGGTGGAGAAGGTCGCGGGCTGGGCCCGGGCCCGCTCGGTGTGGCCGGCTACCTTCGGCCTGGCCTGCTGCGCCATCGAGATGATGCAGACCGGCGGGCCGAAGCACGACCTGGCCAGGTTTGGCATGGAACGGGCGTCCAACACCCCGCGGCAGGCGGATCTGATGATCGTGGCCGGCCGGGTCAGCCAGAAGATGGCGCCGGTGCTCAGGCAGATCTACGACCAGATGTCCGGCCCCAAGTGGGTCATCTCGATGGGCGTGTGCGCCTCCAGCGGCGGGATGTTCAACAACTACGCCATCGTGCAGGGCGTGGACCACATCGTGCCGGTGGATATCTACCTGCCCGGCTGCCCGCCGCGGCCGGAGATGCTGCTCGACTCGATCCTCAAGCTGCACGACAAGATCATGAACACCAAGCTCGGCAAGAACCGCGACCGGCAGATCACCGAGCTGGAGGAAGCCCGGCTGTCCCTGACGCCGCTACGGCTGCCCTCGGTCGGAGGAGCCGAACTGTGAGCGGGCCGAAGGAAACCGCCAAGGCCGGGTCCGAGGAGACGCACGGATCCGCGGCCCCGCAAGGCCCGGTGCCGCCGGCGCCCCCGGCCGGTGCCGCGGGCCAGGCCGGTGCCGCGGGCCATGCCCCTGCCGCGGGCCAGGCCGGCGGGCAGGACGCGGGCAACCTTCCGGCCCGGCTCGGCCAGGAGCGGCTCGACGAGCCGGTCATCAGGACCGGCATGTTCGGCGTGCAGGCCACCGGTGACACCTCCGGCTACGGCCGGCTCCGGGTGCACCAGGTCCCGCCCGTCGACAGCCCCCGGCCGTACGGGTCCTACTTCGACGCCGTCGCGGACGCCCTCGGCGACGCGCTCGAGGCGACCGGGCTGCGCTTCTCCGACGCGATCGAACGCGTCGTGGCGGACCGGGGCGAGCTGACCTTCTTCGTCCGCCGGGAGCGGCTGCCGGAGGTGGCCGCGGAATTCCGCGACGACCCGGCGCTGTCTTTCGAGCTGTGCAGCGGGGTCTCCGGCGTGCATCACCTGGCCGACGGCGGCCGGGAACTGCACGCGGTGTACCACCTGCTGTCGATCACCCATAACCGCCGGGTCCGGCTGGAGGTCGTCGCGCCGGACGCCGACCCGCACATCCCCTCGCTGGTCGGCGTGTACCCGACCTGCAACTGGCACGAGCGGGAGACCTGGGACTTCTTCGGGATCATCTTCGACGGGCACCCGGCCCTCACCAGGATCGAGATGCCGGATGACTGGAAGGGGCACCCGCAGCGCAAGGACTACCCACTCGGCGGCATCCCGGTGGAGTACCGCGGGGCGAAGATCCCGGCTCCGGATGAGCGGAGGCATTATTCATGACCGAAGCGCAGACGCCGCGCGCGCCCGCCGGAGCGGATGACGAGGCCGCGGAGGGCCGTGTTTTCACGGTGTCCGGTGAGGACTGGGACGAGCTCGTCGCGGCCGCCAACGAGGCCAAGGACTTCGAGAGCGGCGAGCGGCTCGTCATCAACATGGGCCCGCAGCACCCGTCCACCCACGGGGTGCTCCGGCTGATCCTCACGCTGGAGGGCGAGACCGTCGCCGAGGTGCGGGCGTCCGTCGGTTACCTGCACACCGGCATCGAGAAGAACATGGAGTACCGCACCTGGACGCAGGGCGTCACGTTCTGCACCCGGATGGACTACCTCATGCCGTTCTTCAACGAAGCGGCGTACTGCTTCGCGGTGGAGCGGCTGCTCGGCATCGAGGACAAGATCCCGGAGCGCGCCCAGATCATCCGGGTGCTGATGATGGAGCTCAACCGGATCTCGTCCCACCTGGGCGGGATCGGGCCGATGGGCATGGAGCTCGGCGCGACCACGATCTTCCTGCAGGGCCTGCGGATGCGCGAACGCGTCCTTGACCTGTACGAGCTCATTACCGGGCTGCGGATGAACCACGCCTACATCAGGCCGGGCGGAGTGGTGCAGGACCTGCCGCCCGGCGCGCTCGACGCCATCCGCGCGTTCCTGGACGTCGCCCCCGGATTCATGCACGAGCTGCGGGCGCTGATTGACGCCAACCCGATCTTCATCGGCCGGACCAGGGGCGTCGCCTACCTGGACCTGGCCAGCTGCCTGGCGCTCGGCGTGACCGGTCCGATGCTCAGGTCGGCCGGGCTGCCCTGGGACCTGCGCAAATCCCAGCCGTACAGCGGCTATGAGACCTATGACTTCGACGTTCCCGTCGCCGACACCTGCGACGCGTACGCCCGGTACGTCATCCGGATGGACGAGATCGACCAGTCGCTTAAGATCATCAGGCAGTGCGTCGACCGGCTGGCCGGCCGCGGCTCGGCCGGCTCGGGCACCGATCCGGTGATGATCAACGACGCCAAGATCGGCTGGCCGGCCAGGCTGTCGCTCGGCCCGGACGGCATGGGTCCCTCGCCGGAGCACATCGCGCACATCATGGGGCAGTCCATGGAAGCGCTCATCCACCACTTCAAGCTGATCACCGAGGGGTTCCGGGTGCCGGCCGGGCAGGTGTACGCGGCGGTGGAATCGGCCCGCGGCGAGCTGGGCGCGCACGTGGTCAGCGACGGCGGCACCCGGCCGTACCGGGTGCACTTCCGCGACCCGTCGTTTACCAACCTGCAGTCGATCGCCGCGCTGTGCGAGGGCGGCCAGGTGGCCGACATCATTCCCGCGATCGCGAGCATCGATCCCGTGATGGGAGGCGTGGACAGGTAATGCCGTTCAGCGAGGATGTGCGCTCCCGCCTCGACGCGGACGCGGTGCAGATCATCGGCAAGTACCCGCGGCCGAGGTCCGCGCTGCTGCCGCTGCTCCACCTCGTCCAGTCCGAGGAGGGCTTCGTTTCCGCCGACGGCATCGCGTACTGCGCGGCGAAGTTCGGGCTGACCGAGGCGGAAGTCACCGCGGTGGTGAGCTTCTACACCATGTACAAGCGCCGTCCGGTCGGCGAGTACCACGTCGGCGTGTGCACCAACACGCTGTGCGCGGTGATGGGCGGTGACCAGATTTTCGCCGAGCTCACCGAGCATCTCGGCATCGGCAACGACGAGACGACGCCGGACGGCAAGGTCAACCTCGAGCACATCGAGTGCAACGCCGCCTGTGACTACGCGCCGATCATGACGGTGAACTGGGAGTTCTTCGACAACATGACGCCGGCCACGGCCCGTCAGCTCGTCGATGACCTGCGCGCGGGGAATCAGGTCAGCCCGACCCGAGGCCCATCCCGGCTGTGTACCTGGAAGCAGGCCTCCCGGATTCTCGCGGGCTTCGGCGACGGCCAGGCCACCGAAGGCCCGACGGCCGGCCCGGCCAGCCTGGTCGGCCTCACGATCGCGCACGAGCGCGGCTGGACCGCGCCCCATCCGGCGGACACCTCGGGAAACGGGGCTCCGCACGCCGGGGCGGGCAGCTCGGCGGGTTCCGGCCCGGCTGGGTCCGGGGTTTCCCCGGCCGACTCCTCCTCGCCCAGGCCAGGAAAGTCGCCGGAACCCGGCCAGCCGCCCGCGGCGGGCAAGTCCCCCAGACCCCGCGGCTCGGCCCGGTCCAGGTCCGCTGGTCAGAAAAGCCCACCGGGCGCGAGCGAGTCACCCCAGCCAGAGCAGGAGTCGCCGTGACCGACATGCTTACCCCGGTGCTGACGGCGCTCTGGGACCAGTCCGACGCCTTCACCCTGGACGGCTACAAGCGGCACGGGGGCTGGCAGGCGCTGCCCAAGGCGCTGGCGATGGACCCGGACGCGCTGATGTCCGGGGTCAAGGACGCGTCCCTGCGCGGCCGCGGCGGGGCCGGCTTCCCGACCGGGGTGAAGTGGAGCTTCCTGCCGCAGGGCGACGCCAAGCCGCATTACCTGGTCGTCAACGCGGACGAGTCCGAGCCTGGCACCTGCAAAGACGTCCCGCTGATGATGGCCAACCCGCAGCTGCTCATCGAGGGCATCGCGATCACCGCGTACGCGATCAGGGCTAAGCACGCGTTCATCTACGTCCGCGGCGAGGTGCTGCACGTGGTGCGGCGGCTGCGGCACGCGGTGGAAGAGGCCTACGCGGCCGGCTATCTCGGCACGAATATCGGTGGCTCGGGCTTCGACCTGGAGGTCATCGTGCACGCGGGGGCCGGCGCCTACATCTGCGGTGAGGAATCGGCGCTGCTCACCTCGCTGGAGGGCTTCCGTGGCCTGCCCAGGCTCCGGCCGCCGTTCCCGGCAATCGAAGGCTTGTACGCCTGCCCCACGGTGATCAACAACGTGGAGTCGATCGCCAGCGTGCCGTCGATCGTGGCCAACGGCGCGGACTGGTTCTCCGGCCTGGGCACAGAGAAGTCCAAGGGATTCGGCATCTTCTCGCTGTCCGGTCACGTCACCACCCCCGGCCAGTACGAGGCGCCGCTCGGCATCACGCTGCGCGAGCTGCTCGACCTGGCGGGCGGGGTCCGGGCCGGGCACCGGCTGAAGTTCTGGACGCCGGGCGGCTCGTCGACCCCGCTGCTGACCGACGCCCATCTCGACGTGCCGCTAGATTTCGAATCGGTGGCGGCCGCCGGGTCCATGCTCGGCACCCGGGCGCTGCAGATCTTCGACGAGACCACCTGCGTGGTCCGCGCGGTGCTCCGGTGGACCGAGTTCTACGAGCACGAGTCGTGCGGGAAATGCACCCCGTGCCGCGAGGGGACGTTCTGGATGGTCAAGGTGCTCGAACGGCTGGAACATGGCCACGGCACCGAGGAGGACCTGGAGAAACTCCTGGATATCTGCGACAACATCCTCGGTCGCGCGTTCTGCGCCCTGGGTGACGGCGCGACCAGCCCGATCACCTCGGGCATCCAGTACTTCAGGGACGAGTTCATGCAGCACCAGAAGGAAGGCGGCTGCCCCTTCGATCAGGCTGCCTCGACGCTCTTCGGGGACCGCGGGGGGCCTGGGGGGTCGTCCTTCCCGAGGGGGGTCCGGGGGGATGGGTCCCCCCGGGATGGGAAGCCAGCAGGGAGTGAGTCGTGACGGTGCAGACCACGCAGGACACCGTGACCGTCACCATCGACGGGTTCGAGATCGCGGTGCCGAAGGGAACCCTGGTGATCAGGGCGGCCGAGCTGCTCGGCATCCAGATCCCGCGGTTCTGCGATCACCCGCTGCTCGACCCGATCGGCGCCTGCCGGCAGTGCCTGGTCGAGGTGGAAGGCCAGCGCAAGCCGCTGGCCTCCTGCACCACCGCCTGCACGGAGGGCATGGTGGTGCGCAGCCAGCTCACCTCGGCGGTGGCCGAGAAGGCGCAGCGGGGCGTGATGGAACTGCTGCTCATCAACCATCCGCTCGACTGCCCGATGTGCGACAAGGGCGGCGAATGCCCGCTGCAGAACCAGGCCATGTCCTCGGGCCAGGGCGAGACCAGGTTCACCGAGGACAAGCGCACCTTCGACAAGCCGGTGCCGATCTCCACCGAGGTGCTGCTCGACCGGGAGCGCTGCATCTCCTGCACCCGCTGCGTGCGGACCTCCGAAGAGATCGCCGGGGACGCGTTCATCGATTTCCTCGATCGCGGCCCCAACCAGATGATCGGCACCGCCGAGGGCAAGCCGTTCAACTCGTACTTCTCCGGCAACACCGTGCAGGTCTGCCCGGTGGGTGCGCTCACCGGCGCCGCCTACCGGTTCAGGTCCCGCCCGTTTGACCTGGTGTCGGTGCCGAGCGTGTGCGAGCACTGCGCGTCGGGCTGCCGGCAGCGGACCGACGTCAGGCGCGGCCGGGTCACCCGGCGGCTGGCCGGCGACGACCCGGCGGTCAACGAGGAGTGGAACTGCGACAAGGGCCGCTGGGCGTTTACCTACGCGACCCAGCCCGACCGGCTCACCTCCCCGCTGATCCGGGACGACGACGGGGTGCTCGTGCCGACGTCCTGGCCGCACGCGCTGGGCGTGGCCGCCGCCGGGCTGGCCGCGGCCCGCGGCGCGCCCTACCCGGCGGCCCAGGGCGCCCCCGGCGAGGACGCCGCCGAGGAGGGCAGCACCGACGAGGGCAGCACCGAGGGGAGACCGCGCGGCGTCGGCGTGCTGGCCGGCGGCCGGCTGACCCTGGAGGACGCCTACGCGTACGCGAAGTTCGCCCGGGTCGCCCTGGACACCAACGACGTGGACATGCGAGCCAGGCCGCACTCGGCCGAGGAGGAGCAGTTCCTGGCCGCCTGCGTGGCCGGGCGCGGCATCGGCGTCAGCTACGCCGACCTGGAGCAGGCGCCCGCCGTGCTGCTGGCCGGCTTCGAGCCGGAAGATGAGTCCCCGATCGTCTTCCTGCGGCTGCGCAAGGCCGTCCGGCGCCGTCACCTTCAGGTGTTCTCCCTCGCGGCGCTGGCCAGCCCCGGGCTGGTCAAGCTGTCCGGTGAACTGCTGGCCACGCTGCCAGGCGCCGAGGCCGCCGCGCTGACCGCCCTGGCCGCAGTGCCGGTCCGGGGGGACGACCCCCCGGAACCCCCCGCGCACGGGGGGGCTGCCCGCCCCCCCGTACCCCCCGGGCAGGACTGGCAGCGGGTCGGGGAGGCGATCGCCGCACCCGGTGCGGTGATCCTGGTCGGTGAGCGGCTGGCCGAGGTCCCCGGTGCGCTGGCCGCGGCGGCCCGGCTGGCGGTCGCCTCGGGCGCCCGGCTGGCCTGGGTGCCGCGCCGGGCCGGTGAGCGGGGCGCGGTCGAGGCCGGCGCCCTGCCCGGGCTGCTGCCGATCGGCCGCCCGGTGTCCGATCCCGCCGCCCGCGCCGAAGTCGCCAGGGCCTGGGGCAAGTCCTCGTTGCCCGGCACCCCGGGACGCGACACCCAGGGGATACTCGCCGCAGCCGCCGTCGGCGAACTCGGCGCCCTGGTGGTGGCCGGGGTGGACCCGGCCGACCTGCCCGATCCGCGGGCCGCGCTGCGGGCGATCGAGACGGCCCCCTTCGTGGTCAGCCTGGAGTTGCGAGCCAGCGCGGTGACCGACCGGGCCGACGTGGTGTTCCCGGTCGCGGCCGTGGCCGAGAAGGCCGGGACGTTCGTGAACTGGGAGGGACGCGGCGGCTCGTTCGGTGCGGCCCTGCGGGTGCCCGAGGTCCGCACCGACCTGTACGTGCTCGGCGCGATCGCCGACCAGATGGACGTCCACCTGGGCCTGCCCGACGCCGAGGCCGCGCGCGCCGAACTCGCCGCCCTCGGCACCTGGCGCGGCGCCCGCCCCGAACCCCCCGAGGTGCGGGATTCCCCGCTGACCGGACCGGGGACGTCCTCCGGTCGGGAGTATCTTCTATCTACCTGGCACCAGCTGCTGGACAGCGGGCGGATGCAGGACGGTGAGCCGTCCCTGGCGGGTACGGCCCGGCCGGTGGTGGCCAGGATGTCCTTGGCGACCGCGGCGCAGGCCGGGCTGGCCGACGGCGATAAGGTGACCGTGGCCACCGAGCAGGGCTCGGTGACGGTGCCCGTCGAGGTGGTGCCGATGGCGGGCCAGGTGGTCTGGCTGCCGGCCGCGGGACTTACCCCGGAACCCCGGGCCGACGACGCGGACCTGGCGGGTGACCCGTATCCTGGCGGCCCGCGGCTGCGGGCCGGATCTACCATCCGCGCCGAGCTCGGTGCGGGGCACGGCGCCATGGTCACGCTGAGGAGGCCGGAATGATGGACCAGGGGGCGCTGTCGCACATACTGGCCGTGCCCGCGACGGATCCCACGATCAGCGACTTCAACCAGCTCATCTGGTGGCTGGTGCTGCTGAAGGTCGGCATCGTCTTCCTCTTCCTGCTGCTCACCACGATGTTCATGATCTGGGCGGAACGCCGGGTCATCGGCCGGATGCAGAACCGCCCGGGCCCCAACCGGGCCGGGCCGTTCGGCCTGCTGCAGCCGATCGCGGACGCGCTCAAGCTGCCGCTGAAGGAAGACATCGTCCCCCGCGACGCGGACCGGCTGGTGTTCATGATCGCGCCGGTGATTTCGGCGACGACGGCTTTCATCAGCTTCTCGGTCATCCCGTGGGGCCCGGAAGTCTCGATCTTCCACCATCACACCCCGCTGCAGCTCACCGACCTGCCGGTGGCGGTGCTGCTGATCCTGGCGATGAGCTCGATCGGGGTGTACGGGATCGTGCTGGCCGGCTGGTCGTCCGGGTCGGCGTACTCGCTGCTCGGCGCGCTGCGCTCGGCCGCCCAGGTGATCAGCTACGAGATCGCCATGGGCCTGGCCTTCGTGGCCGTGTTCCTGTACGCGGGCTCGCTGTCCACCACCGCGATCGTCAACGCCCAGCAGCACGAGTGGTACGCGTGGCTGCTGCCGGTCTCGTTCGTGATCTACCTGTTCAC